>DAOTTS010000280.1:0-26156 GCA_034437735.1 Anaerolineae bacterium | reverse complement strand
CCCAACCTGTGGCTCGCGATCTCGCTGCAAGGGGCGAACCGCTTTATTATCTCCGGCGTGCTGTCGGCCACCCTGGGGTTAATAGTCCAGGACTGGGCGGAATCGAACGGCATCGCCATAGGCGTGGCGACCTTGACGGGTCTGATGATCGCCGGACAGACGCTGCTGAGCATGGGCGCGGCCCCCCTCGCCGGGACGGTCTCCGATCGGGTGGGAAACCGCTGGATCGTCGCCGCTTGGGGATTGGGGCTCGGATTCGCGGGGATGGCGCTGCTGGCCTGGGGCGTGCCGGCCGCGCTGCTGATTGGTGTGGCGGTCATCGCCCTCACCCGGGGAAGTATCCAGTCGTTGGCCACCATCCTCACCGGCGACCTGGTCGCTCCCGACCAGCGCGGGCGGGCCATCGGCCTGCTGCACACGGTGGGCGATTTCGGCAGCGCCATCGGCCCGACCATCGCCTACGCCCTGATGCCGTGGCTCGACCTGCGCACGATCTACCTGCTCGGGGCGGCCCTCTTCGTCCTTCCCCTCATCCCCACCCTCACCCGCGCATCAACCGACGCCCCCTAACTTTCAACCAGCAACTCGCAACACGCTAACTTTCGACCTACGACTTTTGACTTGTGACTATTCCGATCGACTTGCACCCTCGCCCCTTTAGCGGTACTATCCAAGAACCGTTAATCACTTACCTTTGGAGGCTACTATGCGCGTACTCGTCACAGGTGGCACCGGCACCGTAGGGCGCGAGGCGGTCAAGCGCCTCATCGCCCACGACCACGACGTCACCGTCATCGGCCGCACCCCGGACCTCGAGATTGAGGGGGGCACCTACCGTCAATGCGACATTGTCAACTTTGACTGTCTCACCGACTGCGTCCAGGGGATGGACGGCATCGTCCACCTGGCTGCGATTCCCAATCCCGCCCTGGGCCCCGGGCAGGACATCTTCCGCGTCAACTGCACGGGCACTTTCAACGTCTACCGCGCCGCGGCGGACGCGGGCATCCGGCGCATTGTCAGCGCCAGCTCCATCAACGCCCTGGGCTACAACTTCGGCATCAAGCGCTTCGAGCTCCAGTACTTCCCGATGGATGAGGCCCATCCCAGCTACACCACGGATCCCTACTCCTTCTCCAAGCAGGTGATGGAGGAGATCGGGGCTTATTTCTGGCGCCGCGAGGGCGTCTCCAGCGTCTTCCTGCGCCTTCCGGGCGTCTACGAGATCACCGAGGAGAACAAGGACCGGCTCCAGACGCGCCGCCGGGAGGCCAAGGCGAGCCACGAGGCGCTCCTCGCCAAGCCTGAGGCGGAGCAGCGCGCCATCGCCCGCCAGATCATCGAGCAGCACGACGAATTCCGCGCCCGGCACATGTTTGAGTCCCGCGATAACTGGCGCGAGATGCGGAGCGGCCCGTACGCCCGAATTATGTTCAGCTACAGCAACTTCTGGGCGATCATCGACGCCCGCGACTCGGCGCAGGCCATCGAGAAGGGGCTCCTGGCCGACTACCAGGGCAGCCATCCCCTGTGGGTCAACGACAGCCACAACTCGGCGGGCGTGCCCACCGCCGCCCTCGCCGACCTCTTCTATCCCGACGTCCCGCTCACGCGCCCGCTGGAGGGCACCGAGTCCCTCGTCAGCATCGACAAGGCGCGCGCCCTGCTGGGCTTCGAGCCCGAGTACTCTATGAGCCGCTGGCTCTAGCGCATCCCGAGACGGGAATCCACTGCGCCGGGTTGCCCCCCCCTTAATCCCCCCCGCAGGGGGGAGCTAGAGGGGGACAACCCGGCGCAACCTCACACCCTGACCGCCCCGCATCCTTTCGCCCTCTCAATCAGCGATAGATCAACGAGACGATATCGTCCCCCTCGAGCCGAACCGTCTGCCCATCGACCCGCACTACCCCGGGCACCTCCGCCGCCCGGTCGGCCGTGTCCGTGTGGAAGAACCGCTTCTCCAGCACGTACGGGCCCTTCCACATCAGAGGCGCCAGCGGCTCCTGTCGCTGCGCGACCACCGCCCGCCGGACGCCCTCGCGAATCAGGCGCCGGGCCGCCACCGCCGAGCGCGAGATGGCCGAGTTGCGGCTCAAGCCCTGTTTGACCGCCACGGTGACCATCCCGGGGATCAGCGCCTCGGCTTCCCGGCACGCGGCGTCATCCCCACTCAGAAAGATCGTGGGCACACCCAGTCCACCACAGAAGAGCGCGAACTGCGCCGTCTCCCCGATGGGCGTCCCGTTGAGCTTGATCACACCGATGGACCGGCTCGACTGCGTATGCGCCAGGTTGCCATTGGGCACGCCGGCCATGGCGTGTTGGCCCACGAGCATAGCGGCGTCGTACGTCTCGATCACCTCGCCCCACACCGCGCGCGGCGCCGTCGGGCGCCCGTGCAGCAGTTTGGCCGCCGGATGCAGCGCCTCGAAGACCACGCCGCCGGACCCGTGCCCGTCAATCACCAGGATCTCCTCGACGTCCTCGGCCACCAGCCCCTCGACCGCCGCATTGATCTCCCCGGTCAATAAAGCTTTGGCGTCCTCGTTGTACTGGCCGTCGGCATAGGCCTGCGCCTCGAACGAGACCACACCGGCGACGCCCTCCAGATCCGTCATCATCACGACCCGTTTCATACGTTACCTCCTATCACTGCACCAGAGCCCAAAAATCTGAAGGAAAGTGTCTTCCTTTCCCAAAACCTTTGGGCTCTTACGCGACTGCCGCCTCGGCCATCGCCTCTACGTTCTCCGGCGGCACGTTCGGCAGCAGCGCCTCGTGGCTCGGACTCACAATCAGGTTCGGCCCCAGCAGCGCCTGCACCCGCCGCACGTCCGCCTTCACGTCCTCCGGGGTCCCGTGGACCAGCAGTTCCTGTGTGTCGATGCCCCCCATAAACGCGATCCGGCCCTTGAACGCACGGGCCAGCGTCTCCGCATCCATGTTCGCCGCCCGCGCCTGGAGGGGATGCAGCCCGTCGACCCCGGCCTCGATCAAGCGGTCAATGACCCGGTAGATCGACCCGCACGAGTGCAGGATCACCTGGTACCCGTGGCGGTGCCCCTGCGCCGTAAACCGCTCGAACCACGGCATGATGAACGCGTCGAACTGCTCGGGCCCGCAGATCAGATCCCGCTGTGTGCCGAAATCGTTGCCGAAGAAGAACCCATCGACCACGTCCCCGGCCTCGGCGTAGAAGCGCTCGTTGGCCTCGTAGTAGAACGTGCAGACCCGGTCCGTCGCCGCCCGCACCAGATCCGGATGGAGATACATATTCATCATATAGACGTCCATCCCGAAGAGGTCCATCAGATTGTGGTAGAAGGGGGTCCAGAACCCGCTGGCGCGGTAGAAAGGCCCCACCGCCCGGAGCCGGGCCAGCGTCTCGGTGAAGTCCAGGTAGTCCGGATCGGGCCAATCGTACGCCGCGTCAAGCTCGTGGATTGAGGTGACCTCGGCCAGCGGCCCGCGGGTCCCGTGGGAGGTCTTCTCCACGTGGAAGGGGCGGCGTCCCGATGGATGCCGGTACGTGCCCGCCGGGATCCATCGGAAGTCGTCGCCCAGCCTCAGGCGGACCTCCTCCTCGTCAGACGTCCCGAAGTACGCGTGATAGATCGGCCACGTATCCGCGTGCGGGTTCCCAAGCCAGAACCCACAGCGGTCCGCCCCCTCGCCAGCCATAATCGCCCGAATCCGCGCTCGACTCTTCATCCATTCACTCCTTGTAGTGTGCAGGCACGATGCCCGCGCTCCTACGCTATGCCCCCCTCTAACTCCCCCCGGCGGAGGGAGGACATGGAGACCTGCAATATCTATTTCCCCCCTCCGGGGGGGATTAAGGGGGGACAAAATCACTCTTAGATTCAACTATCAACTGCGGAGCGCCGCGTCTACCTTCGCCAAAATCCGCAGCGCATCTGCCACCTCCCGATCGCTCCAGCCCTCGTGGATCGAAAGGTGGAAGTGCGCGTCCATCGCCGCCTCCGCGTTCGAGCACGGGAACGCCCGGTCCCCATCGCCCGCATAGGCGGGACTCGCCCACGGATACCCGCTGTCACCAAAGACCCGGCGCTCCCGGAACCACCGCATCCGGTGCGGCATCGCCGCCCGGTAATCGGTGACCGCCGGCAGGCCCTCGGCCCGGAGCGCCTCGCAGAACCGCACCTTGTCCACCGTAACCGCCGCCGGCTCAAACCGGATCCGCAGGAACCAATAACTCGGCACCGCGCCCGCGATGGGATCCGGCACCCGCACGCTGGGGACCGCGTCGATCCCGGGCAGCTTGCCCAGGCCCGCCCTCAACTGGGCCACCACATCCCGGCGCCGGCGGATCACGCCGGGCAGCTTCAGCAGCTGGACCTGCCCGATGGTCGCGGCGAGATCGCTGGCGTTGAAGTTGAGCGAGGCCATCACGTTCGTCTCGCCCTCGGGCAGGAAGAAGGGCTTGCCGCGATCGGACGCCCGGCGGATCGCCTGATAGCGGGATGCGTCCCGGGTGAAGACCAACCCGCCCTGCCCGCCCGAGCTGTGGTGCTTGCCGAACATAGTCGAGACCACCGCCATATCCCCGAAGGTGCCAACCCTCCGCCCGTCGATCGTGGCGCCGTGCGACTGCGCGCAGTCCTCGATCACAGGAATCCCCCGCGCGTGGGCCGCCTCCACGATTGGCGCGATATCGGCGGGCTCGCCGCCGATGTGGGGGATCACCACCGCGCGTGTGTGGGGCGAGAAGCACGCCTTCACCTGCTCGAGGCCGGTGTTGTAGCTGCCGGGTGCCGTGTCCGCCACGATGGGAATCAGGTTGAGCAGCGGGATCGGCATCATCCCCCCGGGATCGGTCACGGCGCCGACGATCACCTCCCCGAACGGCTCCAGGTCGAGGGCCCGCAGGGCCACGTAGAGCCCCGCGGTCCCCGAGCTCACGGCGTCGGTGTAGCCGCCGCCCATGTACGCGGAGAACGCCTCGCAGTAAGCCTCCTCGGCCTCACCGTTGTACCCCGGGGCCTCCCCGGTCGCGATCGCCCGGTCGAAGAGCGCGTCGACCGCCGCCTTCTCCTCCTCCCCGACGTGCCCGCGCGCCGGAAAGGGCGCGCGGCGCACCGGGGTACCGCCGTCAATGGCCAACGTTGTCATGACGTCCATCCTCTCTCTTCATCGGTCCGATATCCTGTCGTAGCCGCATCTTCTTGGTGAACGTTGAGCCTTGGTGCTGGGATCTTCGAGTCTTGCATCGTCAAGTCGCGGATTGCAAATCCGCTCAGAACCCTCAGGGAATCCGCTCGGAGCCTTTGGAAAATCCGCTTCCATCGTTCAGAGGAGATTTGCCGTTCCCCATCGTTCAGAGGAGATTTGCAATCTCCGGACTTCGTAAGGCGAGGGTCGCGTCCGGCAACACCTCACTCCGTCTTCGTCACCTTGCTCAACCGCCTCGGCGTCTCGGTGCTCAAACCCTTGGTGCGCGTCAGATGGTAACACAGCAACTGCGCGGGCACGATCGAGACGAGGGGGCTGACCCACTCAGGCAGGGACGCGGGCAGCTTGACGCGGGTATCCGCGAGGTCGAGCACCTTCTCGCGGTTGGAGAGCGCCAGCAGCTCGACCTGGTACTTCTCCTTCAGATCCTTGAGAAGCTTGAGCATATGCGGGAAGACCGCGCCGTCAGGCGCCACGGCGAAGACCGGAAAGCCCTGGGCGACCATAGCGATCGGCCCGTGTTGGAAGTCGGCCGAGGAGTACGGTCCGGCGACCGTGTACGTGAGCTCCTTGAGCTTCAGCGCCCACTCGTACGCCGTGGCGTAGTTATAGCCCCGTCCCAGCACGACACACTGGTCCATATAACGGTATCGCTCGGCCATCCACCGGATGTCCGCATCCAGATCGAGCATAGCGCTCACCCAATCGGGCACGTCCCGGAGGGTCGCCCACCGGTCCTCCTCAGGCGAGGCGCCGGCGTCCTCCATCGCAACCGAGAGCAGCGCGATCGCCATAAGCTGCGCCGTATACGACTTCGTCGCCGCGACCGCACGCTCGGGTCCGGCACAGACGTCGAGCACGTAGTCACTCGCCTCGGCGAGAGGCGAATCCGGCGCGTTGGTGATCGCCAGCGTGAGCACGCCCTGGCGCCGTCCCTCTTCTACCACGCTCACGATGTCCGGCGACTGCCCGGATTGGGAGATCCCGACGACCAAGGTCCGGTTCAACCTCGGCGGGCGCCGGTAGATGCTGAAGAGCGACGGCGCCGCCAGTGCGATCGGCAGGCCATTGTACGCGCCCCAGAGATACTTGGCGTAGAGCCCGGCGTTGTCCGACGTCCCCCGGGCGGTAAGAAAGACGGTGTCGATGGATCGCCCTCGGATCTCCTCCGCGACCGCCTTGACCACCGGCGTCTGGGTGTCGATCAGATGGCGCAGCACTGCCGTTTGTTCCAGAATTTCCTCTTTAAGTCCCATTTCAATCCTCCCCTCCGCAAGTAAGAGAGCAAAGGGTATAAGGAAAGTGTTTTCCTTTCCCAAAACCTTTGCTCTCTTCAGCTTATATAATTTCACCCGTCCAGCCGGGCTCCCGGTAGACGATCCGACCCTGCACGACCGTCAGCACCACACGGAGTGCCTCGTCCAACACGACCCAATCGCCGGATGCGCCCGCCACGAGCCGCCCGTGCTGACGGGCCATCGAGAGCACCCGCGCCGGGTTGACCGTCGCCATGCGCACCGCGTCGAGCAGCGGCATCCCCACGTGATCCACGAGGTTCCGCACGCACAGGTCGAGCGTCGCCACGCTGCCGGCCAACGTGCCGTTCTCTTGGCGGGCCTCGCCGTCCTTCACCCAGACGTCGTGCCCCGTCAATTCGTAGTGACCGTCCCCCAATCCGGCGCCGGCCATGGCATCGGTGATCAGAACCACCCGGTCCGGTCCCAGGCAGCGGAGCAGCACCCGCATGGCGGCGGGATGCACGTGCACCGTATCGGCGATCAACTCGGCGGTCACGTCGTCCGAGGCCAACACGGCCCCGAGGACGCCCGGACGGCGGTGGTGGAACCCCCGCTGCGCGTTGAAGGTATGGGTGACGTGGACGAACGGCCCCCGCAGCGCACGGGCCGCCTCGACGTAGTCGGTGTTGGAGTGCCCGAGCGACGCCACGATCCCCGCCTCCCCCAGCCGCTCCGCGACCTCGAACGCACCGGGCAGCTCCGGTGCCAGCGTCATCTGACGGATCCAGCCGCCGCCTACGTCGATGAGCGCGTCCACCTCGTCGAGCAACGGGCCGCGCAGCCAAGAGGCGTTAAAGGCGCCCTTCTTCTCCGGATTGAGATACGGCCCCTCCAGATGGAGGCCCAGCGGCACCGCACCGGGGAAGCCCCCAGCCTCAAACGCCTCCGCGTAGACCCGCACCATCTCCCGCAGGGCCCCGGTATCCGGCGCCGCGATGCTGCAAAGAAAGCCGGTCACCCCCGTGCTCGCCACCCACTCCGAGTACGTGTGGAGATCCGCGACGCCGTCATCCCCGCGTCCGAAGGTGATCCCGACCCCGCCGTGGGTGTGAACGTCGATAAGCCCGGGGATGATCCGGCAGCCATCGGGCAGGTCGTGCACCGCCTCGGGGGCCACGTTCAGCGGCAGGGAAGCGCCGGCATACGCCACCTTCCCGTCATCCGCCATCCCGACAACCCCCGGACTGAGCCTAGCTTCCGGCGTTAGCAGCGCCTCTGCACGCCAGTATGCAGTCATCCGTCAGCTCCTTTCAACGAAGCGGGCTCCGGCTGTGAAGCCCGCGTTTCATCCTGTCCTGCATCCTCCGCCAACACGCCTCTGCGCGTCGGGCCGCGCTGATCCTCGAGGTTCATCACGGCGGGGATAAAGCGCAGCCCCACCCCCATAAAGAGCGTCACCAGCCCACCGGCAAGAAACCACGCCTGCACGCCAAAGCGATCCGCAATGGGGCCGGCGATTGCCATCCCGATAGGCGAGGCCGCGCCGGCCAGGCTACTGACCACGGTAAACACCCGCCCCTGAATGTCGGGCTCCACCACATCCTGAATGATGGACATAAAGGGTCCGTTGACGAGGGGATTCATAAAACCGGCGACAAACATCCCGACCAGCGCCATCGCGAACATCGAGGCGGGCGCCACGGCAACCAGGAGAATGCCGGCCCCCATCCCAATCAGCCCCACCATCGAGGTCAGCATCCTGCGCTTGAATCCACCCCAGATGCTCAGGGCCAAACCGCCCAGCACGATACCTACGCCCCACGACGAATTGACCCACCCAAGTTCAAGAGCTCCGCCGCCAAAATAGCCTTTCACCAGAATGGGAGCCAGCGAGAAGGCAGGATTAACCGTGCCATTGAGCACAGCCGCCATCACCAGAACGAGGAACATCCCGGTCCATCGCCAGAGATAGACCACGCCCTCCCGGATGTCGGCCCACAGCGAGGCAACGAGGCGCGCCTTGGCGGATTTCGGCCGCTGCTTGGGTTGCGGGATGGTCACGAAAAACAGCGGTCCGATCGCAAAGGCAGCGGTCACGACGTCGATGGCCATAATTGCCGGAATCTCCAGGGTCTCCATCAACAACGCGCCCAAGGGCGGGGTGATGATGCTCAACACGCCCTGGAGCGATCGATTCATCCCGGAGATGCGCTGGAATTGAGATCTGGGCACCATCAGCGAGGTCGATGCCTGCATCGCGGGCCAATGGAAGGTCCCACCGAGAGCCCGGGCGAACATAATGACGTAAATGTGCCATATTTGTAGTCGCCCGGCCCACGCCAGCAACCCGAGCCCCGCCGAGAAGAGCGCGACCAGGCTGTCGGCGACGAGCATCACCCGCTTGCGGGACCACCGGTCCACCAACGCGCCTGCGATGGGACCTAATACGACGCCGGGAAGCGTCGCGACCAACGAGGCCATCGCCAGGACCGTCGCCGAGCCCGAAGTGCGGGTCAGCCACCATACGAGGGCAAAACCGCCCACCCGGCTGCCGACCAGCGAGAGCGCCTGCCCGATAAAGATCGTGAAAAACGGGACGGCCCAGTTTTTGGACGTCTCGCCCCCCGGATGAGTCTCCGGGGGGCGTGTATCTGCACGGGTTTCAGTCATACCAAGGTTCCTTTCCGTACCACGCTTGTTCCCCTCCCACGCACAAAAGCATCGGTCAGGGCGTCTTCGAGAGGATCGCGTGGATGCGGTCCATGTCAAATTTCTCGGACCGGTCGTAATTGTAGATGCCGTTCTGTTCCTGCTCGATGTCGGTCAATTGCGTGTAGCAGTAGCCGCAGATGTGGTCGAAGCTGAGGACGGCGTCCACCAGTCCCTCCAGCCGCGTGTAGAACGCCTCCAGGGTCTGCGGATCGTCCCCATAGCCCCACGAGTCCTCGGCAAACCGCTGCTGCTCGTCGGAGATCCACTTGATTCCCCCGAACTCATCGACGATGTACGGCTCGCCCCGGTAAGCGGTCTCCTGCTCCGGGAAGACGCGGAAGACGCCGCCCTGCCGGTCCGGGTCGAGCGCCAACAGCTCGCGCAGCCCCTCCGGATCCTGCTCGTAGGTGTGCACAGTCCACAGATCGGTCCGGACGTGAACGTACCCGCTGGCGTCGTTCACCGGACGGGTGGGATCGAGGTCGTGGGTCAGCTCGTACGCGTCGACGTGCAGCCGGTTGTGCTGGCGACCGTCGCCCACGTCCCGTGTCTCGTTGAAGGGCGTCCAGGCAATGATCGAGGGGTGATTGCGGTCGCGGGTCACGATCTCCCGCCACTCCGCGAGGAAGTTGCGGGCGCTCACGGGATCCTTGACGTCGATCCCCCAACTGGAGGACTCGCCCCACGTGAGATAACCCAGGCGGTCCGCCCAGTAGTGGAAGCGGGGCTCGAAGACCTTCTGGTGGAGCCGGGCGCCGTTGAACCCCGCTCGTTTCGAGAGCTCGATATCCCGCTTGAGCGCCTCATCCGTGGGCGCCGTCCAGATGCCGTCGGGGTAGAAACCCTGATCGAGCACCAGACGCTGGTAGATCGGCTCGTTATTCAGATAGACCTGGTTGCCCGCAATGTGCACCTTGCGCAGTCCGGCGTAGCTCTGCACCGTGTCGACGACCTCGTCCCCGACGAGAACCTCGAAGGTCAGGTCGTAGAGGAACGGATCGTCCAACGACCACGGCCTCGGATCCTCGATGGGCAGCTCGCAGGGGAGCCCGTTCGCAGCGGGACGGGTCACCTGACTCACGACCGTCTCCCCGGCCTTCAGCGTGGCGCGGAAGTACATCTCTGGTGCCGATGCGTAGAACTCGGGGACGAGCACAAAGCGGGCGTTATCCAGATCCGGCACGATCCGCACGTCCTGGAGGCCGACCTCGGGCACCGCCTCCAGCCAGACCGTCTGCCAGATACCCGTCGTCCGCGTGTAGTGACAGCGGCGCGAGTAGTAGTCGGGGCACTGCTTACCGCCGGGCTGCTCGCCGGACCGGGTCTCATCCCGCACGTAGACCACCAGGTCGTGGGTCTCCCCCGGCGTGACGTGGCGGGTGATCTCGAAAGCGAACCCCACCGTTCCGCCCCAGTGACGCCCCACCGACTCACCGTCGATGAAGACCTCACTTTCATAGTCGACGGCGCCGAGGTGCAGCACGATGCGCTGTCCCTCCCACGATGCCGGGATGGTCAGCGGTCGGTGGTACCACATCATCTCGATAAAGTCCTGGTGCTCGACCCCCGAGAGCGCGCTCTCGGGGCAGAACGGCACCTGGATCTCAGTGCCGAACGGAAGATCCGTGAATCCGGAGCGGGAAGGGAATCCCCGCTGCCGGCCCGACTTGCCGAAATCAAACGCGCACGTCCACGTCCCGTTGAGGTTCACCCACGGCTCGCGCACGAACTGCGGGCGGGGATACTCAGGGCGCGGTATGGTCTGGTCTGTCATTAGGTCTCCTTTGTTAGGGTAAGAAAGACTCACCGGAAAGAAAGCCTTTTTCACCGCAGAGTCCGCAGAGATCGCAGAGATTTAGAGATATTAAGGGCTGAAAGCTCAATAACTTCGACGCCTGGGGTGCTTTTGACACCGCTTTCAGCTTGATTTTGCGGAAGTTATTTGACAGCCAACCCTAAGAAAACAAAGCGTTTGTCTTAACAATGTTTTCGCTGTGTTCTTTGCGTTCTCTGCGTGCTCTGCGGTAAGTCAAGCTTCTCTCCAGTAGAATGATACTCAGAAGCATTCAATCATACGACCGGGTCGGCCTTGATGTGATCGATGATCTCGTCGACGTAGCCGAAGGCCATCGCCACGACGGTATCAGCCCCGCCATAATAGATCGCCAGCCGGCCCGTCTCGACGTCGCAGAGCGCGGCGCACGGGAAGACGACGTTGGGCACGTCGCCCACGCACTCGTAGTCCCGCTTCGGCGAGAAGAGGTACCGGCGTCCTCGGGCGATCACCTTCCACGGCTCATCGAGATCCAGGAGGGCGGCCCCGGCGCTGTAGACGAATCCGTTGCAGGAGGTCAGCACGCCGTGGTAGATCAGGAGCCACCCCTCCGAAGTCTCAATGGGTATCGGCCCGGCGCCGACCTTGGTGCTCTGCCAGCCCCCCGCCGTCCCGAAGACGTAGCGGTGATTGCCCCAGTAGTGCATATCCGGGCTCTCGCTGTAGAAGATGTCGCCGAACGGCGTGTGCCCATTGTCGCTGGGCCGGCTGAGCATCGCGTAGTTGTCCCCGATCTTGCGCGGAAAGAGCACGCCGTTGCGGTTGAAGGGCAGAAACGCGTTCTCCAACTGGTAGAAGGTCTCAAAATCGTAGGTGTAGGCCATCCCGATGGTCGGGCCGTGGTACCAGTTGCACCACGAGACGTAGTACCGGTCCTCGATCCAGACGACGCGGGGATCGTAGCCGTAGACGAACGTGCCGATCTCCTCGTCCTCGCATGTGAACGCGATGCGTTCGTGGTCCAGCTCCCAGTGGATGCCGTCCTCGCTCCGCCCGGCGTGAAGCTGCATCTGGCGGCCCGTATCATCGACCCGGAAGACGCCGGCGAAGGCGTCCTTGTAGGGCACCACGGCGCTGTTGAAGATGCTGTTCGCGTCAGGGATCAGATCCCGGGGGATAACCGGGTTCTGGCTCGATCGCCAGACGACACCGAGGCTTCCTTCAGGGCGCGGCTCCCACGGGATGTTGGACAGGGGCTCTCCGATTATCTTGACACTCATAGGTTCCTCCTCTTAACAAGCTCCGCTCGTAGCAGGCGATTCATCGCCGTGATGCTCTGTCAACCGAAAGTGCAGTTCAAACACGCACGGCGCTAAAGGCGCCTACGGGTAAGGGGAGCACTTGCCTGGCTACAACCCATTTTCATGATCTTTGGTGTGAGAACCAACATAGAAACGCCTTCTCAATACCTGCAACCTTTGGCTGCGAATGACCGGCTTAAGCTGACCCCAATCTCAACGAAACCGCCGTTGGGCCGCAAACGTGTTAAACCGGCCCCGAATAGGATCGTCCAGTTCCTGCATATGCGACCACATCCGGGCCTGCATGTCCGCCTTCACGACCGCATACGCCGGGTTGTCGATCTGGTTCACCATCTCATGCGGATCCTCCGCCAGGTCGTAGAGCTCGTCCACGTCCAGGGCGTTGTAGGCGTACTTGTACAACCGCGTCCGCACAAACCGCTGCTCGCACGGCAGGGGATGGTGGTGGCGCACCATATAGACGTCGTCGCGCGGCGACGGCAGCGGCTCGCCCCGCATCAGGGGCCTCAGGCTCTGCGCGTTGGCGGTGGGGAAATCCGGCGCCCCGGCCCAGTCCAGCAGCGTCGGCGTCAGATCGTGCAGGTAGACGAACGCATCCGAGTCCTGACCCGCGTCGATGCCCGGGCCGGAGACGATGAGCGGGATCCGCTGGATGTCGTCGTAGGGATAGGGCCCCTTGTCGATCAACTTGTGGCGCCCCACCATGCTCCCGTGATCCGAGGTGAAGATGATGAGCGTGTCGTCCAACAGATCCAACTCGGCCAGCTTGATCAGGATGCGCCCCACCTCCCAGTCGATAAAGGCGCAGTAGCCCGCGTACTTGGCCACCGCCTCCCGCCAGACCGCCTCGTCCATCCCGTCCACGCCCCAATAGTGGGAGCTCATCCGGCGCTGGATCCAGGGCTTGTGCTCCCAGGTCTCCTCCATACTGGGGGAGAGAAGCACGTCCTCCCCATCGTAACGGGAGTACCACGGATCCGGCAGGATATAGGGATCGTGCGGCCCCCAGAAGTTGACCCAGGTGAAGAACGGGCGGTCGTCCCGGGCGCCGAGGTCGGCAAAGCGTTCGAGCAGCTCAATCGCCTCCTCCGCGACGTAGTGCTCGAAGCTCGCCTCCACCGGGCCGGTCTGCCGGGCGTAGATCTCGAAGTTGGGGTTGGCCGGATAGTACGCGACGTCCTCCAAGGCCGGCAGCGCCATCCCGCGCGCCTTGAGGTACTCGTGATAGTGATTGACGGGATACTTGCAGCTCCCATGAAACGACCGCATGTAGAGGTCCCCCGCCGGATGGGAGTACCCCAGCCAATCGTTGGCCCTGAACCCGAAGTGGGTCGGACCGTAGACGTCGTCAACGTGCCACTTCCCCGTGTACCCCAGCCGGTAGCCGGCCTCCCGCAGCGATCCGGCGAGGTTCGGCAGCTCGAGCCGGAGATCCGCGCCGTTCCGCACGACGCCGTGCTCGAAGGGATAGCGCCCGGTGAAAACCGACGCCCGGGCCGGGGAGCAGACGGTGCAGGGCGTGTACGCCTGGTCGAAGCGCATCCCGCCCGCAGCCAGGTCGTCGAGGATCGGGGTTCGGCCCGCCCCACCGCCGTACACGCCCAGGGAATCCATGCGCTGCTGGTCGGTCATAATCAGGAGAATGTTTGTGTGAGGTGCGCTCATACCGCTTGATATCCTTTCAGCGTCCAACGTCGTCGTCTCAGCTCCACTGCCGGCGCCCCTCGTATCCTGAGGAGAGATCGGGCACCGGATCCCCGTTGCGGATCGCGTCTTGAAGCACCTTATTGCGGGCCAGATACGCGTCCAACGGATCCAGGCTGAAGCGATCGATGATCGCATCCACGCTCAAATCCGGTCGCTCGGTCTCCAGGGTGAAGAGCCCCTCCTCGTGCCACACCTTGATCGTCACGTCGGGCCCGTAGGTCTTTCGGATGTCGGGGATGACGCTGGCGTTGAAATCACAGTGGAAGAGCGCCACGTCCAGATTGATCGTATGGGCGACCACGGGGTCGTGCCACCCGGTCTCAGCGACGACGTCCCCCATGATATCAAGGATCCGCGCGTACCGGGACTGGACGGCGGAGACCACGTAGGTGCGGTGGTTCCAGGCCGCCACACGCAGGTGCCGGCCGCCGTCGTAGGCCGAGCACCAGAAGATGATCTCCGCGCCCCGGCGCTTGAGCGCCGCCCACGGCTCCGGGTACATCAGGTCGAAGCAGATCTGGATGCCGATCCGCCCGAAATCGGTGTCAAAGACCGGCGCCTCGCGGCCGGGCGTGATCCCCATCTCCAGGCTCTCGAACTCGGCGCCCTGGACCACCGGGTGAACCTTGGTATAGGTGCCGGCGATCTCGCCGTCCCGGTCGAGGAGGACCACGTCGTTGGTGAAACGGTCGCCCCGGTCGACGATCAGGGGACAGAGCGCGTAACACCCGTGGTCGCGGGCATACCCCGCCACCAGATCCACCGTCGGCCCCGGCACCGGCTCCGCGACCTCCGCCAACGCCTCGTAGTCAACGCCCTGCTGCCCGAAGGTCTCCGGCAGCGCAATGATATCCGGCTTCTCGGCGACCGCCTGATCGAGGAGATCCGCGACACGCCGGCGGTTTTCCGCCACCGTGGGCCCGCCGCGATACTGAAAGGAGACCGTCGCAATTCTCACCTTACGGGACATAGAGAACCTCCTGCTGCTGACGCAGACACTCACACATCCTGAATCAACTCAATCGCCTCGGGCGCCTCGATCTCAAACGCGCCGCCAGCATGGGTAACCTGAATCTTACCCTTAGGCGTCGGGTAAGCCACCTGGTAGTCAAAGTCGGTCGCCTTCGGCGCGATCCGGATGCGCCCGCAGCCGGGCGCCAGGATCTCCAGCCCCATCAGGTTGCGAATCAGGAACTCAGCCGGATGGCCCGACCAGGCGTGACTCTGGGTCCGCATAAAGCCGTGATACGAACCGGACCGCCAACTCCCGTTGATGCCCCACTCCTCAAACACCGAGGTCGCCCCACGCGCTACCATCCGTTCGCCCCACCGCTCGCGGATGAGCGCCAACGCCAGGTCGAACCGGCCCACCCGGTCGAGCGCCTGGAGCACCACCGACGTGAAGAAGGGCTGCGCCTCGGTGTACGGCACGACCTTGGACTCGTAGAGCCGGTCGATGATCGTCGCCGTGGCAGCCTCGTCGCAGAGACCCCACCGGATCGCAGCCATATTGGCGTGCTCGCTCACCTTCTCGGAGAGCGCATCGTCGATCCGAGCGTCGGCAAAACACCCCCGCTCCAGGTCGAAGAATCGGGATTGGAAGTGCCGGCGCATCGTCTCCCGCAGCTGGGTGACCTTATCCTCCGTGTACGTATCGCCCTTGAGCGCCGCCATCTTCAAGAGCGCACCCAACGCCCCATAGAAGATGGCGTTCAGCGCCGTGCACTCACCGCGCCGGTCGACGTCCGCCCAGTCGATAAAGGGCCAGTAGGGCATACGCTCGATCAGCCCAAACGCGTTGACGTGGGCCACGTGCCCCTTGATGATGCGCTGCGCCTCCGGGTAGAACATGTGAATCCAACGGGCCTCGCCGGTAAAGGTGTAGTGCTGCCACAGGCCCATGATCCACCAGAGCGAGTAATCCGGGATCGCGGACTGCCAGTTGTGGTTCACGCTGTTGGAGACGTTGGAGATCATCCCGGTCGGGTGCTGGTTGGCGGCAGCCTGCCGCAGGAACTTACCGGGCAGGGCCGTGTCCCCAAAGCACGCGTAGATGCCGCCCAGCGTGACCGCCGCGACGTCACCCAGCCACTGCGCCTGTTCGCGCCATGGGGTATCCATGATGAACTCGTTCGAGCAGAGCCGCAGCGTGGCGCGCGAGATCTCAAAGACGTCGTTCAGCGTCTCATCCTCACTGTGAAAGCCGCCCGCCTCCCCGTAGGGATACGTGGTGACGATCGCCCTCACCGAGCGGAGGGTCACCGGCTCGGTGGTATCGCGCAGGCGGAGCTTCAGGTACCGGAAGGCCTTCCACGTGAACGGCTGGTAGACCTGCTCGCCCGCCTTCATCACGATGCGGTCGGCGAACTGTCCCTCGATCGCGTTGTTGAAGTGCCCGTCGATCAAGCGCTCGGCATATCCGATTTCGAGCGCTGCGCCCGCCACGCCCTCCAGTTTGACCCTCGGATAGGCCGTGATCACCCGCCCGAAGTCGAGCACGATGCACGGATCGTAGGTGCCGTCGAAGACGTGATCGAGGTGGTCGGCGCTGCACGCCAGCACGGCGTTCCCCTCACCGCTGCAGAGGGCCTCCGCGCCCTCCAGGTGGCTGTACCGGACCGGCTGCCCCACCGCCGAGAGCCCGATCGAGAGATCGTGGCCGCGCATCCGGTTGGCGAGGTCCACGCACTCCTCGGTGTACGCGACCGCCTCCGGCAGCACGGGATCGGCGGTCATGTGCGGGATATCCCGGGGGACCAGGCGCGACCACGGACTGACCATCGGCGGGATGTCGCTGAGACGCCCGCGTATCACCTCGGCGACCTGCCAGCGGTCGTCGTCAAACCCCAGCCGGTTCCATGCCTCCGGCATCTTGCGAATGTCGAAGTGCTCCTGATAGGGCGTCGCCTGATTCATCCGGAAGTAGTAGGTGTTGGACGCCCAGGCGTCGGCCCGCACAACGCGCCACGTGTCGTCGGAGGCGAGGCGCGTCGTCCCGTCCCCATCGACGACCTCCACCAACAGCCCCCCACGCGTGTCGTTGAGGTTCCCAACGTAGTTAGCGATCACGCCGATACAAATCGGCCCGCCCTCGACGTACGCGGCGATGTCCCAGGCATCGTAGTACTGGAAGAACGGCTGGGACTGCGGCGCGCCCCGCCCGACGAACGCTCCGTCGATGAAGAGCTGGTACCGGGTGTCCGCCGCAATATAAAGGGTTAACGCGTCCTCCTCGGGCAGCGTCACCTCCCGGCGAAAGAGGTAGTACGCATTGGACGCGGCCGGCTCGCCCGGATACCAGATCCAGTGCGCGTGCCACGTCCGTGAGGGTGGAAACTCGTGAAAGGCGTTCACGTCCGGCGCTGCGAGATCGTTTGGCATAATGCTCGTCCTCCTGAGGCTAGGTGATTTGACGGTCGATCGACGCAGCTGCCGCCCCACGTCGATCCAGACCTGATCCCAACGTAGGGTCATTATACCCAGATCCCATCGCCCCGCCATGAGCCGATCTCGTGCGACGTTGAGAAAAACCCCATTTGCACTGTCTCAGGATTGAAGTATACTTGAAATGAAGTTCAAGTCTCACCTTAAACCATACGCGCTTGTCTTGGACAGCCACGATTATCCCGACGCGAAGGTGAGCCCGGCCGAAAGCACGGACAAGACGGAGCAGAGGTTGGAGGTCGGTATCAGGGGCTGGTGAGTTCTGGAGTCACCAATTGTTTCATTACCACATATAATGGAGGGTAAATCAATGAAACTCGGAGATGCCATTCAGTCTGATGATTGGAAGACGGAAAAGCACGTCCCAGCGATCGAAGTGCCGGACACCGTCACCGCCGGTGAGCCGTTTATGGTCACGGTCAGCGTCGGCAAAGAGATCGCGCACCCGAATACCACTGCACACCACATCAACTGGATCGACGTTTATTTCAAGCCTGAGGGGGACAAGTTCCTCTATCAGGTCGGCCACTTTGACTTCTCCAGCCATGGGGCCTCGGCCAAAGGCGCCGACACCGGCCCGGTCTACACGCATCCTCATGCGACCTTCTCCATGACCGCCGACGGCCCTGGGACCCTGGTGGCCGTGGAGCACTGTAACATCCACGGGCTCTGGGAGAGCAGCCAAGAGGTCAACGTCGCGTAATCATCCCTTGCACGCAACTCACGGGGCGCCGAAGGTCGGCGCCCCGTGTCACTTTGCAGTATCAGTTTGCAGTATCAGTTTGCAGTATCAGTACTTCAAAAAAGCTTCGAGTCCCCGTCCTCGGCGACGGTCTTTGCAAGGCACCGACGCTTCCAAATCTTCATAAAGCAGAGAAATGCCAACGTTTTCAAATCACTGAGTATCCCGCATCCTCCTATACCGCCCCTTCATTGGCCGCAAATCCCACACAACCTCTCAGAATTACGCTTGTGTCCGCGTGATTTTATGCTATACTTCTTTTATAAATGATAAATATAACACGATAAAAGGAGACGTAAGATGAAATCGAAACGTTGGTTCGTCATTCCGGTTGCGATACTGGCCCTGGCATTGATCGCTGCCGGATGCAGCACACAAGAGCCGATGGCGACTGAGGAAGCCCCAACTGCGACCGCTGAGCCGATGGCAGAGCCCACTTCGACGCCCGAGCCGACGGAAGAGCCGGAGGCAACAGAGGCAATGGAAGAGACCGAAGAGCCGGAGGAGACGGAGGAACCCGAAGCGATGGAGCCCACCCCGACGCCCGAAGCCGAGTCGGAGGAGATGGGCATGGCGTGGGCGGCAGATGGCACCATCGCCGACGGCGAGTACGCCCAGGAAGCCGATTTCAACGGCATCCGACTCTGGTGGGCAAACGACGACACCCACCTCTACCTGGCCATGGAGGGGGACACCACCGGTTGGGTCGCGGTCGGCCTCAATCCGGAGCTTGGCATGAAGGGCGCCGACTATATCTTCGGATACGTGGAGAACGGCGAGGCGCAGATCTGGGACGCCTGGGGTACGGAACGCACCGGCGCCAACCACCCGCCGGACCAGGAACTCGGCGGCAGCGACGACATCGTGGACTTTGCCGGCGTCGAGGAGAACGGCGTCACCCGCTTTGAGGTGAAGATTCCGCTGGATTCCGGTGATGAGTACGATAACACCCTCCAGCCCGGTGAGAGCTATCCGATCATCGCCGCGATCGGCAACCAGGACGATTTCAACGCCTACCATTCGAAATATGCCCCCGGTGAAATTTCACTGAGCACACCCTGATCGATCTTTCATATTTGAAAACCTGAGGGTATAAGACTACAATAGACGCATCAAATTCCACATAACGCTCAAGGAGGCGATTCGTATGGATCTGATGGACGCATTAACCCAAGCACTCAAACTGGAAGAGGATGGTCGCGACTTCTACAACGAGATGGTCGATATGACCGACGACGAAGAGGGCAAGACGATGTTCCAACAGCTTGCCGCCGACGAGGTCAAGCATTACCAGTACATCCAGCGCCAGGTCAAGGATCTGAAAGCGGGAGAGGGCTGGTCGGCGATCCCGGAGATGGATGAGGTTGAGTCCCTGGACGCGGTCTCCCTGGTCTTCCCACCGGATAAAGAGGCCGTGACCGACCTCCCGGAGAACCCCGACGAGGAAGACGCCCTGCTCTTTGCGTTGGGCGTCGAGGACAAGAGCTTCAAGCTCTATCACAACAGCGCGGAGTTAGCCAAGGATCCCGATGCCGAGCAGTTATTCCGCCAGCTCGCCAAGGCGGAGAGCACCCACTTCCGCATTCTGATGCAGCGCTACGAATCGCGCTTTAGCTGGCCGCGGTAGGGCACCCGGCATTTCGAGCATCCCTATCGACCCAATACAAAGATAAAGCGGCGCCTTCGATGGCAACCATCGAGCCCGTAAGCCATAGCATCACCCTAGATCTATCGTAGGCACCAAAAACTCATAATGTTGACAAGGAGGTTACTATGGAAGAAGATCGAATGGACATTGCGCAAGTCAGTCAACCGGCTCCGGATTTCGAAGTCCAGGGCCTGATCGGTGAGAAGATCGAGACCATCACCCTGGGGGATTACGAGGGAAAATGGGTCGTGCTTTTCTTCTATCCCGGAGATTTCACCTTCGTCTGCCCCACCGAACTGGTTTCGGTCGCCGAGCGGTATGACGAATTCCAGGAGATGGGCGTCGAGGTGCTCTCGGTCAGCGTCGACTCTCCCCACGTCCATAAGGCGTGGCAGGAGCACGAGCTCTCCAAGATGGTCGACGGCGGGCTCCCGTATCCGATGCTCAGCGATCGAGCGGGAAATATGGGCAGACGCTACCTGGTCTACGATGCCGATGAGGGCATCGACCTGCGCGGATTCTTCATTATCGATCCCGAGGGCGTGCTCCAGGTCGCCGAGGTTCTCAATGCCTCCATGGGACGCGACGTGGACGAGATGCTGCGGTTGATCCAGGGCGCCCAGTACGTCTATTCACGCCGAGGTGAGGCCCTGCCCGCCTGCTGGCATCCCGGGGACACGACGCTGAAACCGGGCGAGAATATGGTGGGTAAGGTCTGGACCACCTGGAAGAAATAACGGCGCGCCACGCATAACGATACGGCGTTGCACAGGCCCGCGATCCTGCCCAGGTGAAATCCGCTCCGGATCCCCAATCGGGCAGGATCGCTGTCACTGAGGTCAAGCATGCCCGAACTGCCCGAAGTTGAAACCATCGTCCGCAAGCTGCGCCCCCACCTCGTCAACCGCCGGATCGTCGACGTCCAGGTGCTGTGGGCGCGCACCGTCGACCGGCCGAATCTCCCTGACTTCCGGCGCGCGCTCACCGGAGCGACCATCACGGGACTCGGACGCCGGGGGAAGTTTATCGTCTTTACGCTCAGCTCGGGACGCGTCATGCTCGTGCACCTGCGAATGAGTGGGAAGTTCAAGCTGAGGTCCCCCGAGGAGGGGCCGGGCGACCACGAGCACACGCGGCTGCGCATGGAACTCGACGACGGCGCGTGGCTCGAGTTTATCAATCAGCGCAAGTTCGGACGGTTCTACCTGGTCGACGACGTCCAGGAGATCGTGGGGCCTTTGGGTCCGGAACCGCTCTCAGAGGCGTTCACGGTCTCGTGGCTGGAGGGGGCGCTGGAGGGACGGCGTGGCGAGATCAAACGCCTGCTCCTCAACCAGCACTTCCTGGCGGGCCTGGGCAATATCTATGCCAGCGAGGCCCTGTGGCGCGCGCGCATCCATCCGGAGCGCGCATCCGGGAGCCTGAACCGTGAGGAGGTGCGCAGGCTCCACGACGCCATCGTGACGACGCTGGCAAGCGGGATCACGCACGGCGGCACGAGCCTCGACGATCGGCAGTACGTCTATCCGGATGGCGGACTGGGCGGGTACCAGGAGCAGTTATGTGTGTACGATCGTGAAGGGGACCGGTGTCCGCGCTGCGGCTACGAGCTAGCGCGCATCGTGCAGGGGCAGCGCAGCACCTATCTCTGCCCCTACTGTCAGAGAAAACCGGAATCCTGACGTCATATCGGACAACGAAAGCACAGAACCATGAAGAGGACCAAACTCAACATTAAAGGGATGACGTGTAATATGTGCGTGAAGCACGTCACCGAAGCGCTTGAGGGGGTCTCCGGCGTCTCCAAGGTCAAGGTCAAGCTGGAACCGGGCACCGCGGTGGTCAGACACGACCCCGACAAAGCCGATATGCCGGCGTTCAAGTCAGCCGTGGCCGAGGCCGGATACGAAGTCGTGGACTAAACTACAAACTGAACCACGGGTCGAGCGAATCGATGGCACCCTAGCGTGTTAAGAGGCCGCCCTCATATATGAGGGCGGCCTCTTTTTCTTCTTGGTAGACTCCTAGAGCGTTGCCAACAGGCCCGCCAGCAGCGCCGCACGCTCGGGCAGGGAGGCCACCTGGATATACTCGTCCACCGAGTGCGCGCCCCCGCCCTCGACGCCGAGGCCGTCCAGCGTCGGCACGCCGAGCGCCGAGGTGAAGTTGCCGTCACTCCCTCCACCGGAGGCGCCCTCCGCCAACGTCAAGCCCATCCGGCGCCCTATCGCCTGCGCGGTCTGAAAGAGCGCCACCGTGCCGGGGGTGCGCTCCATCGGCGGACGCTCGAACCCGCCCGCGATTGTCAGGTCGGTCTCGGGGTTCACAGGTTCGAGGCTCAAAATCTCCGCCTCCAACGCATCCGCATCCTCCATCGTCCACGCGCGGGTGTCGATCTCGGCCCTCGCGGATGCAGCGACCACGTTGGAGCGCGTCCCGCCCGCCACCACACCGACGTTGACCGTAGTGCCCCGGTCCATATCCGTCATCTGGTGCAGCTTCAAGATCTGGCGGGCCAACTCCTCGATCGCACTGACGCCGGCCTCCGGTTCCGCCCCGGCGTGGGACGCCCGTCCCTTTACCTCCAGGGTGAAGCCGCCGACGCCTTTCCGGGCCGTCTTCAGTGCCCCATCCGCCATGGCCGGCTCCAACACCAGGGTATACGCGGCGCTGCGCGCGGCGTCCTCGATCGCCGCCTGGGACGTGCCGGTGCCGATCTCCTCGTCCGCATTCAGCACCAGCACCATCGGTCGACGGCAGGGGATGCCGAGGGTTTGAAGCGCCCGCAGGGCGTACTCCACAATGACAACCCCCCCCTTCATATCGTAGATACCCGGTCCGTACGCGTTCTCCGCCTCAACGCGGAAAGGCCGAGTCTCCACCGTGCCAACGGGCCAGACCGTATCGAAGTGACAGAGGATCAGGATTGGATCGAGGGCCTCTGCGCCGTCCTCCGCCGCAAACGTAACCTTCAGGTGATCCCCCCGCTCGGGATTGGAGAGTCGCGTCACGTCACCGCCGATCGCGCGGAAGCGTTCGGCAAGATAGTCGGCCAATGGATCCAGGTAGGCCTTGTGGGTGCTGGGAGATTCACGCGCCACCAAGGCCTGGAGCGTCTCAAGCATCGCCGCCTGCTGGGCGGTCGTCGTCTCAAGGAGTGAGACGTAGGCGTCAGTCTCGAGCATCGATTCACGGTCCATCCGGTCACCTCCAGATCTAGCGGTTCGCTGTTATCCAATCACGGCCTAGCCAAGTCGGGGATCACAGATCCCCTCCGAGCATTCAAAAAGCTCCATTCCCTTGCTCGCAGGAGATTTTCAATCTCCGGGCTTCATACCCAATGTCCCGGATGCAGATTCCCTCGAGCATTCGAAAAGCCCCCAATCCATCGCTCAAAGGAGATTTGTAATCTCCGGACTTCAAGCAAGATATCCCATCTGAGCATTCAAAAAGCCCGGTTCCCGTGCCGGCGCCCCCGAGACGGGGGCGCCAAGCATCAGAAAAGGGAAGGCATAAGTTTACAAACTCCAAAGCTACACGCGCAGGTCCACGTCCGGTCGGAGTCTCATCCCAGTCCTGAGCAGCGACGCCGCGATCTCCTGAAGCGCCCGCCCGCTTTCCGGATGGACGTAATACGGCGCGACGTCGGCCAAGGGCACCGCGAGGTGCGCATACGCCTCAATATCTGGATCGGGAATGTGCCGCCCGCCGACCGCCAGCACCGCGTAGTCAAAGAGCGCGATGTCGAGATCGATCGTCCGGGGGGCGTTCTTGTCCTCGGTCCGCACGCGTCCCAACGTCTGCTCGATCTCCGACAGCACTTCACGTTTGAGGGCCGCTGCCGAATGCCGGGTCCGGAGGACGACGGCGGCGTTCAAGAAATTGGCCTGATCCTCCTTGCCTACCGGCGCCGTCTCATAGACAGGGGAGACGGCCACCAGGTCCGTCCGCTCCGCCAGAAGCTTGACGGCCCGGGGAAGATGACGTTCGGGCTCGATATTCGATCCCAGGGCCACAAAGACGCGGTGCGAGCGGGCCTCGACGTCCGCGCGCGTGCGGCGGATCTCCACGCCGACCGAGCGCGAGAAGCGCAGGGCACCGGGTTTCTCGACCGTGGCTCGCACCGCTTCGACCCGGGGATCGGTCAGGCAGATCAACGCAACCTCATCGACCAGCCGCTCAACGAGGAAGAACTGCGCGTGCTCGACCATCCGGATCACCCGCTTGGTGATCGTCTTGTAATTGACCGCGTCCTCAATCCGATCCGAAAGCCCGGCCGGCTGGATGTCGGCCTCCAACGTGAGATTAATCAGGATATCCTGACGTTTCTCCCGCTCCTCGGGATTGATCCCGACGATGCCCCGCAACAACAAATCCTTGACGTGAATGAGATCGGTCATCCCGCCACCTCCTCTCTACAGGTGCTCGCCCCCGGTCACGTACATCAGGTCTCCAGTTGTAAAATCCGAACCCACGAGATACAACACCGCCTTGACGATCGCCTCCGCCGATCCCGGCCGCTGCAGGGGAATGGACGGGGCCTTCTCCTCCAGATAGGAGGTGTCACGGCCCGGCGGCGGGAGAATCAAGCCGGGCGCGATGGCGTTGACCTGAACCCGGGGCGCCAGGGCCAGGGCCAGGCTCTTCGTCATCGCAATCAGCCCGGACTTCGTGAGCGTATAGGCAAAGTGATCGGTCCCCGGTCGAACGCCGCGCCAATCCGCGATATTCACAATGTGGCCCCGCGCGTCCTCGCCCAGAGCCTGGGCAAACGCCTGACTGAGGAAGAACGGCGCCTTCAGATTGATCGCGAAGTGCCGGTCCCAGTTCGCCTCCGTCGTGTCGTGCCACCATCCGGATTCGAAGATCGCCGCGCTGTTGACCAGGACGTCAAGATGTCCGAAGTGATCGACGATCTCAGTGACCAAGCGTCCCATATCCGGGGCCTCATTGAAATTGGCCTGCAAGGCGAGGGATTCGCACCCTAAGGCCTCGATGTCCGCGCACGTCTGCTCGGCGGGACCGGCGGAGCGGTTATACGTGATCACCACGTCCGCCCCGCCCTCCGCGAGCCCCAACGCGATGGCCCGTCCCAGGCGGACGCCCCCCCCCGTCACCAGCGCAACTTTGTTCGTCAGTTCCATAGGTTGCCTTCCTTCCACCTTTTATCGATGCCGACGTCGTATCCACAGAGACAGTATCTACAGACATAGAGATTCGATCCCCGCACGCGGCTCCGCCTATCGGCAAGACTGGTGCGAGGATCGATGTCGGATCCACGAACTAGAAGTTCACAGGGCGCCGGCTCACGTGGGAGAAGAACTCGTCCCGAATATGCTGATGATCCTCGAACTCACCCAGCATCGCGCTGGTACTCATCCGAGCGTTAGCCTTCTTCACCCCTCGCATCGCCGAGCACATGTGCAGCCCCTCGACGACGACCGCCACGCCTTTCGGATGGAGGGTCTCATCAAGGAAGTCGGCAATCTGCTGCGTCATCCGCTCTTGAACCTGAAGGCGGCGCGCAAACATCTCCACAACACGCGGGATCTTGCTCAAGCCGATCACCTTGCCGTTAGGGATGTAAGCGACGTGAGCCTTACCCATAAAGGGGAGCATGTGATGCTCGCACATACTGTAATAGTCGATGTCCTTGACCAGCACCATTTCATTGTATTCGACGTCGAAGATCGCGTCATTGATCAACCGCTCAGGATCCACGTGGTAGCCCGCGGTCAGCTCTTCGTACATACGGGCGATGCGACCGGGGGTCTTCACCAACCCCTCACGGGTGGGATCCTCACCGATGGCCTCGAGAATCATGCCGACGGCGCACTCAATGTCGTAGCTGCATTCCTGATCGGAAACGTCGAGGATTTCGTTTCTGAACACGTCGTACGTACTGGGTGATACTGCAACTGGCTTATCCATCATTATTCTCCTTAAGGACTCTGGCTGATCCGGACCTATGAACCCAAACGATTCCACACAACCCACAACAGGTTACCGAAACGTTTGGTGACCAATCAGCAACACTAACCCACGACAAGCGTTATCGCTCTAAGCAAACTATTGAAAGTATAGCACAATGTATATTATTTGTCAAGGTTTTGAACAGATTTTATACAAAACCTGGACAATATCCCTCGCATTTCAACCCATGACCATCAATCCTCCACAGTCATTCCTCTACAATCATTGGCTTACGAAAGACCATCACCAGATGATCGCCCCCATACCGCCACGGCCAACGGCGGCGCAGGCGGCGATCCCAGCTCTCCAGCCGCGCGAAGAGGGAGGGATACCGGTCCAGAAGGGAGGCGGCATAGGGGGGCGGCATCAGCAGCGGCAGCGCCCACACCGACTCGACGCGCCA
>DAOTTS010000279.1:0-4811 GCA_034437735.1 Anaerolineae bacterium | reverse complement strand
GATCCCGTAGACCGTGCTTACTCCCAGTATTGGGACAGCCGCCGAAAACTGGCAGAAACCCGGTCGTTTCCCCAGGCAATGAAAGAGGCGCTTACGCCGATTTACGTTCCGGGGGAGACCGGATATTTCAGCCGAGGCACGTATGCTATTTATGTGCGGCGTTACCTAGAACACTTCCGGCGAGACCAGTTGAGAGTTCTGAGATTTCGCGATCTGAAAGAGAATCCGAAGCGTTTCTATCAACAGTGTTTTCAATTCCTGGACGTGGGACTCTCGTTCTCCGGTACAACGATGGTACAAGCGGCTAATACTCCGGTAATCTGGTCCCATCCGCTCTACCATTTCTTTTTTTGGCATCCGCGTTACGCCGTCAAACTGCCCCGCCGTATGCGCGATTGGCTCTGCACAGGCAAACGCATCCCTTTCACCTATCCGCCAATGCCTCCAAGGGTGAGAAACGAATTGCAGAACTTCTACCGACCTTACAACGCCGACCTGGAAGCGCTGACCGGACTGGATCTCTCGCACTGGGAAACTGTATGAAGATCGCGTGTCTATCCCGAATTACGACAGCCCACGGCGTTCATGGGGGGATGGAACGCCATCTGGATGCACTGGCTCACGGCCTGATGGCACGTGGGCACACCGTGAGCGTCATCACGACGGGATTGGTCGGCGACAAACCTCATCGCGAATACGTCACGCATTACTTACCGACCCCGCCAGGGCGCTACCGCCGAGCTTGGGCCGTCGAAAGCCAGCGGGCCGTCAGGCATCTACACAAGGAGCGTCAAATCGATGTTCTGTGGGGAGAGGGTGCCGGAGCCGAGGCCGTCGCCCGATTGCCAAGACGTGAAAGGCCGCCGCTGGTCACCATTCTCCACGGTACGTTCTGGGGCGAGTTTCGAACACACCAGCGCAATCTCCAAAGCCCGAGACATCTCGCGCTGGCCGTGCTGATGATGTGGCGATTCTTCACGTGGCGCGCGCACATTCAGCGCGCGGACCACGTCGTGACGCTGAACCGGCAGGACGCCGAGCTCCTTCGGGCCAGCTTTCGCCGCCTGCCGGAGATCACGATCATCCCCAACGGCGTGGATACCGATCAATTTGCTCCCCGATCGCCGAATTTCGACATTCGTACAACCTACGATATCCCCCGCGAGGCACCGCTCCTGATCACTGTGGGACGGCTGGAGCGCGAAAAAGGCGTTCACCTGACGATCGAGGCGCTCCAAGAACTCCGTAGTCAGAACGTCCACCTGCTGATCGTCGGCAAAGGCCGGGAGATCTCCCGGTTGAAAGGGCTCGCTGCATCTGCCGGCCTGTCCGCTCGCGTTCACTTCGCGGGATTCGTGGGCCACCAGAAGCTGCCCAATCTCTATAACGCCGCTGACCTCTTTCTTATGCCGACCTTGCGCCAGGAGGGCCACCCGTTAGTACTCGTGGAGGCTATGGCGTGTGGACTCCCCATCGTCGCCAGCCGCATAGGGGGAATTCCCTCGATTGTCGACGAAGGCCAAACCGGCAGTCTGATCCCACCGGGCGACGCTAAAGCCCTGACAAAGCAGATCGACATCCTCCTCAGCGTTCCCGAACGAACCCGAGCAATGGGAGTCGCTTCTCGATCTCGAGCGGTTCGGGAGTTCAGTGTCGAAGGCATGATCACGGAGACCGAAGAGGTCTTTATCAAGACGGCCAAAGCTGGAAGGACGCCGTGAATCTGCTGCGCATCGTCTACGAATGGCCGCCACCGTGGGGAGGACTGACGCCGGGACCCTTTGAGTTGACCCATGCTCAAGCAAATCTCGGGCATCGAATCCGCGTACTCTGCGGTGGTTGGCCGCGCCATCCGGTCCAACCCTTGCACAATGTGGACATACGGAGGCTGCTCTCGGCATTCCCCAAATTGAGCCTCTTTGTCAGCACAGCGCCGCTGGCATGGTTACATACGCTGCTGCTGACCCGGAAAGTCGATCTCATTCACGGTCATGGCCACTTGCCGTTCTGGTATCATCTATGGCGAAAGCGGACCGGCAAGCGTCATCCGTACGTCCTCCACCTGCACATCACAGCCGCGGGTCGGGCGGTGAGCCGTCGAAAAGCCGGTGCCCTCCCTCTCGACGTCTGGACACGGGCCTGGGAGTGGCCGCTACACGAACGATCGGATGAGATCGGGTGCCAAGTCGCTAATGCAGTGATCTGCACCAGCCGCTCGGTGCGGGATGAAGCCGTCCGCTTCTACGGAGCCGATCCGCAAAAACTCCATATCGTACCCAACGGCGTCAACGTCCAGCGCTTCACACCGAAAGGGGGCTCTGAACGACATAGGTGGAATTTGAGTCCCGAGGACAAGGTCGTTTTGTTTGTCGGAGCTCTGGTTCCGCGAAAACGTCCCGACCTCCTCATTCAAGCCCTGCTAACTATGCCGGAGTCCTGGAAGCTGTTGATCGTAGGAAAGGGGCCCTTACAGGACAAGCTCAAAGCTCAAACAAAAGCGTTACAACTGCGAGATCGGGTCCTGTTCGCAGGCTACATTCCCTACCCCTCCCTGCCAGCGATCTACCGGACGGCGGACGTCCTAGCGCTGCCTTCCAGCTACGAAGGCTTGCCCAAGGTCGTCTTGGAAGCATTGGCATCAGGTGTGCCTGTGGCCGCTTCAGGATTTGAAACAGAGCATTCTGGGCTTCAATCCGCGATTAATTGGCTATCGCCAAACGGCACCCCGGAGGCCACAGCTAATGCCTTGATTCGGGCCGCTCACCAGCCTATTACCGACCTGTCTGAGATTCGAGATGTGCTAAGTTGGAATTCCCGGGCACAGGCCGTGGAGGACATTTATCAACGTGTGCTTTCCGAGGGACAAACCTATGCTTGATCGTCTGAAAACGGTGGTAAAAATCCTGGCCAACCGCCATCGTCCGGAGAAGGCACCCGACGTCTTCCTCTTCTCCACACCGAGGAGCGGGTCCACATGGCTGATGGAATTGATATGGAGCCAACCTCGGTTTAAGCCGTGCAATGAGCCCTTCAATCTGCGAAATCCCGCGGTCCGCCGCCATTTGGGGCTGACTCTATGGGAAGCGCTTTACGATGAAGCCCACCTTCCCGAGATCGCCTGCTATGTGCGAGGGTTTCGGAGCGGTAAGCTGCGCTTTCTCAATATCAATCCAATTCATCGGTACTACCGTCCCATAACCTCGCGCCTGGTCTTTAAGATCATTCATGCAGGAGAAGGCCTTGTTCCGTGGTTCGAGAAGACGTTCAATGGGCGAATCGTTTTTCTGATCCGACATCCTATCGCGGTCAGTCTTTCGCGAGAGCTGACCCCCCGTTTAGACGCGCTCCTGAACAGTGAATACCGTCATCATTTCAAAGACGCCCAGATCGTCGAGGCCAACCGCATCGTGAGACACGGCAGCCCCTTAGAAAGAAAGATACTATCCTGGTGTCTCCAGAATGCTGTCCCCTTACGCCACTTGGCCGATAAGGGCGCCATTGTCACGTACGAACAATTGGTGCTCGATCCAGAGCCGGTCCTCCGAAAACTTGCCCACTCGTTGGATCTGCCACAGCCCCAACGTATGCTGGATGCCCTGACCATTCCCTCCCTGGTAAAAGGCAAGTCGGATCTTGAGACGCAGAAACTCTTGGCACAACGCGGGCGGTCCGGAGATAGAGCCGTCCTGGTGGAAAAATGGCGGAAACACGTTACCGTATCAGAGGAGCGCACATTGATGTGCATTCTTGAGGTTTTCGATCTTAACGCCTATCATTATGGGCATATCAGACCCGATCAAAGCTTATGGATTACCGACAATCCAGACACGCCATAGATCCGCAGACGCCAAATTGCCCACTTCCCAAGGTCTCCGTCATCATCCCCTCATTGCATGGGCCGGATCCTGCACTGTTGGAGAGCCTCAAACGGCAGACCGCCCAACCCGATGAAGTGGAAGTTGTGCTTGGCGTTCGTCCTAACGGGCGTGCGCGAAACGTGGGGGTCGCTCACACCCGAGGTGAACGGCTGGTCTTTATCGACGACGATGCCGTACTCGCTCACGAAGACGTCATCGCCCGGATGTTGCCATTGCTTGACGATCCTACTGTCGGCGTGGTAGGCGCCTCGCGCTTGGTGCACCCGGACGCACCGAAATTCCAGCAGCGGGTGGCCAAGCAGGTTGCCCGCATCAACAACCCCGTCGTGAAGAAGGCGTTGGAGACGAATCCCCATCCGCCATACCGCGCAACGGAGGTCACCACCACATGCGCCGCGATGCGCCGCGCCGTCTTTGAGGAAACCGGGGGATTCAGTGAGACTCTGATCCGAGGCGTCGACACGGAATTTTTCCTGCGGGTCCGGAAACTCGGTTATCGTTTCATCCTGGCTCCTCAAGCGTGGACCTGGCATCCGGCGCCGGCAACCCTGAAAAAACTTCTCCGCAAGCATTTTCTCTACGGGCTGGGTCACGCCCAAACCACCCAATTACACCCGGAGATGACCCGGCGCTTAGAGCGATACCCATTACCCTATCTATTTCTGCGAACACTGATGCTCCCGCTCCACGCATTCCTCCCGTATTCGTTTGGAGATCCAAGGATGAGATTGACGTTCGCACCGCTGAAAGCCCTGGCAAGCTACGCTAGCGCAGTCGGGTATGTGTACGGAAAACTCGTTTCGAGATAAATTATCAGCACAGTTCAGCGCCCATTGCCCACCCAAAGGGGTCTGGTCTCCTATCGATGAGGACCACGAGGTTGAAAAATCACCTACCTGCCTTATGATGCATACACGGTATGACATATATGGT
>DAOTTS010000278.1:0-31956 GCA_034437735.1 Anaerolineae bacterium | reverse complement strand
GAGGTGCAACGCACTTTTACGCCTGGCAAATAGGTACGGTATGCACTAAGTGTAGGTTATGGACTCAATTTAAGTGCGTTGCACCACCGTCTGCAGGGCACTGTATCCTTTTATCAGGAAATTCGAAACACACCCTGGAGCGTGTCTAAAATTTACCCAAAGGGCGCCCAAAATGGCCATTTTAGTCCTATCTGATGGTATTCCGGTACCATAAGATGGCAATTCGGTTCAGTCTTTGGCAAACTCTGGAATATCCGGAGAGAAAGATACAGTACCAAATCATCTTACCTGAAACCCCGGAAAGATTAAGGGGTTCCCAACATGATAAACGGGACGCTCGCAGCTCGAAAGATTGCACGAGCATACGGACAAATACGGAGGTCCGGCAAAGAAAGTGCCGTGACCGGCTCGATGGGGTTGCCGGTCACGGCAGGGTTTAAGACACACTCAGGTACTGATGATGGGGGCGCGCCCCACATACGCGTCATCGGTGAGTTGATCCAACATTGCCGCCGCCACGTCGGCCCGTGAGGCCTTGAAGCCGGGGCTGACCTTATAACCCAACTTGTAATCCCCGGTGGGAGGATCATCGGTCAACCGTGGCAGGCGGAGCGCCACCCAATCGAGCCCGCTCTCGCGGAGCAGACGCAACTGCCGCTCGCGGTCCTCGTACATATCTCTCAACACGATCTTGAGTACGCCGCCAATCAGTTTGCCCAACCATCCACGCTGATCCTCCGGGGTGGGTATGCCGCCCACCGACGCCACCACCACACGCTCCACGTCGTGCCGCTTCATCGCCGCAATGATGTGCGCCGTGCTACAGGCAGCCACATCGTTGGGGCTTCCCTTCGCCGGCCCGATCAAACTGACGACCGCGCCCTGACCTGCGACCGCATCCTTCACCTGATCGGGATTGAGCGCATCGCCCACAAAGACGTGCAGCCTATCATGTTCGATATCCAGCTTTTCGGGCGACCGGACGAACGCCGTCACCTCATGTCCATCCGCCAACGCCTGATCCACCACGTGACGTCCCGTCGGGCTCGTCGCGCCAAAGATCGCAATCTTCATCGGTTACCTCCTGTCCTTTCAATGCCTGATAGATGCTACTGCCACACCTCGGCATAGTCCTCAATGTACCGCCGCAAGGATAAGGGCGGGCGCCCAAGCAGCCGCGCGACGGTGCCCGTCACGCGGTCCGCTGTGCCCAACCGCGTCGCGGTATAGAGTCCCACCATCACCAGTACAAACTTCCAGGGCGTGCCAAGCGCCCGCCTGTGCCGGATAAACGCCAAGATCGAGGGATCGGTGTAGGTGATAGGACGGCCCATCACCTCGGTGAAAAGCTCCGCCACCTCGTAGTAGTCCAAAGCCTCCCCTCCAGTAAGCGCATAGACCTTCCCGACGTGCCCTGGCTCGGTCAGGGCCTTTGCCGCGACCGCCCCAATATCGCGTACGTCGATGAAGCTCGTCTTCGCATCACCCACCGGCACGCAGATCTCGTCGTCATCACGAATCTCGGCCCGGTGGGTGGTATTGAGATTTTGCATATAGAAACTGGGACGCAGAAACGTAAAGGGCACCTCCCGCGCCCTCAGATAGGCCTCGACCTTATGGTGGGGCACCACGGGATTTCGGTCAACGCCCAGCAGAGAGAGAAAGACAATCTGCTCGACCCCCAGCGACCGGGCGCGGTCGATCACCGGAAAGAGATAGTGTTTCACGTCCGCGATCTGCGGCGGACGCAACAGAAAGAGCTTATCCACGCCTGTAAGGGCCGGCGTGTAGGTCGAGTCCTCTCCAAACAAGAAGCGCCGCGTCTCAATCTGCGATCCTATCTCGGGGTCGAGGCGTGCCGCATCCTCGTCATCCATCACCGCAGCAATCACGTGGTGATCACTCCCCACCAGGCATTTCACCACCTCACGACCGACGTTGCCGGTCGCGCCTGTCACCAAAATCCTCGCAGTCATCACTCTATCCTGACTCGCTCTCGCGTTTATGTAGACCGATTAGTATAATTTTCACAAAAAAAATACGTTTTGGGTATCACCCCACGCAACAAGTGTGAGATCTCTTCAGCAGCCTGTACCAGAGGCTCTGGGCTATGGGCCGTTCGACTCATCACGATGCCGCCCTCCAACGCTGCGATAATCAGCGAAGACAGGCTCGACGCCCGCATCTCATCCAGCCCACTGCGGGCGAGCCTCTCACTAAAGACAGCACGCCACGTCTCATACACCTCTTGACATGCCTCGTTGAGGGGACCGTAGTCTGTCGCGGATTCCAGCGCCACCGTAGTGATCGGGCCACCGGCGCGGTATTCGGAGGCCACCATATGCTCTGTCACCTGCAAGATAAACCGACTGACCGCTTGAACAGGATCCTCAACGCGGTCAAGCACCGAGCGAATGCGCGCAGCCACCTCTTCACCGGTGCGCGTCACCACCTCGGCAGCCAACGCCTCTTTGCCCCCCGGGAAATAATAGTAGAGAGAGCCTCGTGGTGCGCCGCTCTCTTCGATAATTTGACTGAGCCCGGTGGCGTGATAACCCTGAGCCTCCATCAACCGGCGGGTAGCCTCAAGGATCTGTTCGCGTGACGAATTCATCGTCCCTCCTTAATCATCCGACTCAATTATACCAATCGGTCTACATAAAATCAAAGGGGGAGTCTGTGTTTCATAGCCTTCGCTTAAGGATATAATAGCGATAGATGAACGGACACCATACTCAGGACGCAGAGGAGGATCAATGACAGCAGAGAGTAAGCAGACTGCGATAGCATGGATCGAAGCCCATCAAGACATCATCATCGATGCGCACCAACGCATCTGGGAACTGGCCGAAGTCGGGCTCCAGGAGGTGCAGACCAGCAGACTGCTGGGCGATCTCTTGGAAGCGGAGGGGTTCACTGTTGAGCGCGGCGTGGCCGGGATGCCCTCCGCATTTGTGGCAACCTACGGCTCGGGCAAGCCCGTGATCGGCGTGATGGCGGAGCTAGACGCGCTCCCCGAACTCTCCCAGGAGGCGGTCCCTTATCAAAAACCGCGCAAGGAGGGAGAAGCAGGGCACGGCTGCGGCCACTGTGGGTATGCGGCCACGGCCCTCGGGGCGGCGCTGGCCGTCAAAGCCGCGATCGAGGCCCACGAGATCGATGGAACGGTCAAGTGTTTCGGCTGCCCGGCGGAGGAGACGATGGTCGGGAAGGTCTTTATGGTTCGAGATGGCGTCTTTGACGGCTTGGACGCGTGTCTCGGACACCATCCTGGATCCGCCAACGGCGCGTTCCTGAGCAGCAGCAAGGCGATGAACTCCGTCAAATTCGAGTTCTTCGGTAAGGCCAGTCACGCATCCGGCTCGCCGGAGCAGGGAATCAGCGCGTTGGACGCCGTCGAGTTGATGAACGTCGGGGTGAACTATATGCGCGAGCACGTCGTTCAAGAGACGCGGATGCACTACGTGATTGAGGAAGGCGGTCACGAACCCAACGTCGTTCCCGCCTACGCCCGCAGTTGGTACTACGTGCGGGCACCGGAGCGCGAGCTCGTCGATGAGTACTACGCGTGGGTGCTGCGCATCGCGGACGGCGCCGATCTTATGGCCAACACAACCCATAAGGTGCGCTTCCTGACCGGCGCGCACAACTCTATTCCAAACCGCCCGCTAGCCGAACAGGTCGTCGCGAATATGCAGAAGATCGGAGCCCCGACCTATACCGAGGCGGAGATGGCGTTCGCAGCCGAACTGGGTACGAGCGTCTCACGCAAGGAAAAACGCGCGAAGCTCAGGAGCAGCAGCTTGCCCGACGCGATGAGCTTGTTGGACGTGGACATCAACCCCAACATCTACGATCCGGCCGGCGAGGGAGAGAAGGGCGGCGGCTCGACCGACGTCGCGGAGGTCTCGTGGAACACCCCGACCGTGGAGTTCACAACCGCGTGCTTCGTCGTGGGCTCACCGGGCCACTCCTGGCAGAACACCGCCGTCTCCGGCACGAGCATTGCCCATAAGTCGACGCTCTTCGCCGCGAAAGTGATGGCGTCCACGGTCCTCGATCTGCTCGCGGATGGCGAGACGCTTGCCCAGGTGCGGGCGGATTGGGAAGCACGGATGGAAGACCGGACCTATCAGTCGCCCCTGCCGGCGGATCTGACACCGCCGCTCGACCAGCTTGAGTCTCACGGGGACGCGTGAGCTTCACCCAGACTTCAGTCATTAATCTGAGGAGGCGAACGGAAAGGGGGGCGCCTCCTCAGCGCCCTCCTCAAACCAGGCCAGCATCGAGTTTTCTGTCTCGAAGCCGATCAGGGCCTTGGCGCGGGCCGTGCTGACCAACGCCTGGGTCCCCGGCACCTCGCGCGTCCAGGTGTCCACGTCCGGAAAGTAATACTCGGCCAGCAACCGAGAGGGGACGCCGAGTGCGTTGTCGCGGTCGCAGACAAAGAGCGGATGGCTGCCCTCATAGGTCGCCGTCAGCCCACGCTCAATGGCCTGAGCGACATCCTCAACGTGGATCAGCGTCCAGAAATCGGTCCGCCCGAACATCACCACCCGTTCCGGAGGCGGGGGGGAGGAGGAATCCTCCCGGTGGCGCCGGGACCCGCGCCGCTGTTTCTTCCAGGGACGCTCCCGTAAGCGCTCGGCCCGGCGGGCCTCAGCAGCCTCGATAAGCGGATCAATCCGCGCACGGCGCTCGTCGGCAGGCATCGTGCGCAGCGCCTCAAAAGCCGCCTGCCGGTGGGAGAAGAATCCACGCATCCGCTGGATCCACGGAGACGTCGGATCGATCACAGCCGGAAACCGTAAGCAGACGCCGGAAATGCCCTCCCGGCGCCAGAAATAGGCCGCAATCGTCTCCAAGATCTGTTTAGAGAACGAATAGGGATCGGTCGTGTAGGTGAGGTGATCCTCATCGATGGGAAAGTAACGGATTGGGAAGCTCTTGATCCCATAGTTATATCCCAACGCGTTGATCGAACTGGCGCTCACCACCCGGTCGATGCCGGCATCCGCCGCGGCCCGGTAGACGTTGAACGCCCCTTCATCATTGATGCGAAAGAGCTCGGGCTCCGGCGCGCCGGCCGGATTCGGGATCGCAGCCAGATGGACGACTGCATCCATACCAACGAAGTAGGGGGCCAATCGCTCAAAGTCCGTGATATCGACCTGATGGTACACAGCACCATCGATCTTCTCCCAAACCTCATCCTCAATCTCATCGCGCACGCTGCGGTCCAAGATATGGACGGCGTGTCCGTGCCGCAGCAGCCGCGCCACAGTGGCACGACCTACCAACCCAATCCCCCCGGTCACAAGTATCTGCATCGTCTCTCCCTGCTTATCATCGTCGTTATCGGGTCTCAACCATGACCCACCACTTGCTTTGAAAAACCAACGTGCCGGGCCCCTATCCTCGGCTGGCCCCGGCACGTTTTCTAAGCGCACCCGAACAACACAGCTTACGCCATTCTGACCAGCTCCGGGATCAGCTCGTGCCGGCCTTTGAATTGGCTTACGTAGAGATTGTAGTAAAAGCCTCGCGCGGTCAGCAGCTCCATATGCGTCCCCCGCTCAATGATCTCACCATCGTTGACCACCAAGATTTTATCCGCCTCGCGGATGGTGCTCAGACGGTGAGCGATGACGAAACTGGTGCGCCCCTCCATCAGACGGAGCATCGCTTCCTGGATATTCTTCTCCGTGCGGGTGTCCACACTGCTCGTCGCTTCATCCAGGACCAGAATCTTGGGATCGGCAAGAAGCGCCCGGGCAATGGCCAGCAACTGCCGCTGGCCTTGGCTCAGATTGCTCCCCCGCTCAGAGAGTTCGGTCTGATAGCCCTCCGGCAGCCGGTGAATGAACTGATCCGCATTCGCGAGCTTCGCCGCAGCGACGACCTCTTCATCCAAGGCATTCAGACGCCCATACCGGATGTTCTCCATCACCGTCGCTGCGAAGAGATAGGTATCCTGGAGCACGATGCCCAGGCTGCGACGCAGGTCGGCGATTTTTGCCCGACGGATATCCAGATCATCAATCAGGATGCGTCCGTTGTCGATATCATAAAATCGGGTCAGCAGATTAACGATCGTCGTCTTCCCCGCCCCGGTCGGCCCCACCAGCGCAATCATCTGGCCCGGCTCAGCGTGGAGATCGACGTGCTTGAGCACAGGAACGTCCGGCTCGTATCCAAAACAGACATCCTCGAAGCAAACGTCACCCCGAATCTCCTGCAAGGGAACCGCATCGGCAGTATCGGCCAGTTCGGGGGGCTCATCGAGAACCTCAAAGACGCGTTCGGCGCCCGCGATCGCCGACTGAATCTGATTGTAAAGATTGGCGATCTGGTTCAGCGGGCGGGTAAACCGCCGCGCGTAGTTGACGAAGCTGACGATCGTCCCCACCGTGGCGACGTTCTGAACGGCCATCCAACCGCCCGCTCCGGCGACGATCGCGAACCCCACATTGTTGACGAAGTTGCTCAACGGCCCCATCGTCCCGGCGAAGATCTGGGCCCGTCCGGCCGCCTCACGCAAGGCGTCGTTAGTCGCATCGAACTCATCGATCACCACGTGCTCGCGGACGTACGCTTTGATCACCCGTTGGCCGGTGACCGATTCCTCAATGATACTGTTCAGGTCGCCCAGCCGCTCCTGCTGATCGCGGAAGCCCTTGCGCGTGCGCTTTGAGATCCAGCGGCTGATCAAGGCCATCATCGGTAAGGTGATCAAACTCACGACGGCAAGGCGGACGTTGATAACGAACATCATCACGGCTACCCCGACCAGACTCAACACGCTGGAGACCAACTGCGTCACACTCGAGCTGATCACGTTGCTGATGTTCTCCACGTCGTTGGTCAAGCGGCTCATAAGTTCACCGTGCGTGCGCTGATCGAAGAAGCGCAGCGAAAGTGTCTGAAGTTTCTCGAAGAGATCGTTGCGAATATCCCGCACCGCCTGCTGCGAAGCGGCCGACATGACGTAGGATTGCAGCCAGAAGACCAGGGAGGTCACCACGTAGATCCCCAGCATCAGGCGCATCGTGCGTGCCAATCCGGCAAGGTCGCCTTCCAGGATGAATTGATCGACGGCGACGCCCATCAAATAGGGGCCCAGCAACCCCAGTGCCGACGAAAGCGCGACCAGGAGGAGCGACGCAAGCAGCGCCCATCCCTGGTGACGGAGATAGGTCCAGATGCGCAGCACCGTGCCCAGTGCATCCTCGGCCTTCTCCGGTTCGCGCATCCAGTGGCCGTGGCGGCCCCGGGGCGGCGATGACGATCGTTTACTTTGCTTGGATTCAGATTTAGCCATGAGTATTGGCTCCGTTCCCTAACTGTGATTCGTAGATCTCGCGATAGATCGGACTATACGCCAACAATTCGCGGTGGGTCCCCTCCCCAACAATCGCACCATCGTCCAACACCAAAATCTTATCCGCGTTGAGCACCGTGCTGATACGCTGGGCGACGACAAAGCTGGTACGATCCTTCATCAACGACTCCAAGGCTTCCTGGATCTTCGTCTCGGTCTCCACGTCCACCGAACTGGTGCTATCATCCAGGATCAGAATCGCCGGCTTCACCAGCAGAGCGCGGGCGATCGCCACGCGCTGCTTCTGACCGCCGGAGAGATTGACGCCCCGCTGACCCAACTCGGTATCGTACCCATCCGGGAGCTCACTGATAAACTCGTGGGCCTGCGCGGCCTTGGCGGCCGTGATCACCTCCGCATCGGTGGCGTCAGGCCGACCGTAGCGGATGTTGTCTCGAATCGTACCGGTAAAGAGGACAGACTCTTGAAGGGCAATACCGATATTGCGGCGGAGGGTCTCTTTGTCCAGATCCCGAATGTCCACGCCATCAATCGTGATATGGCCCTCGCTCACGTCGTAGAAACGCGGGATAAGATGAATCAGGCTGGATTTGCCGGATCCCGTGGCCCCAAGAATTGCCACCATCTGTCCCGGCTCGGCGGTAAAACTAAGCCCCCTCAAGACCGGATCTTGATCCACCCCATTGTAGCTGAACGTGACATCATCAAAGGCCACCGCACCATCGGGTCGGAACGAACGCGTCGTCTCCATCCGATTCTTGACCTGCGGCTCATTCTCCAACACCTCCATCACGCGCTCGGCCGACGCCTGAGCGCGAGCCATCCGCATCGTCAACATGGTCACAAACAACATTGACATCAGCGTGCGCATCAGGTAATTGATGAAGGCTACCAATGCGCCGACCTCCAGCGTCCCACCGATCACCTGCTGCCCGCCAAACCAGAGCGCGCCAACCACACCGAGGTTGAGCGTGAGCATCACAAAGGGCCACCCCACCGCGGCCGTGCGCATCGCGAGGATCGTCTGGGACATCAAGTCGTCGTTGACATCCCGGAAGCGCTTGATCTCGTGCGCATCCCGGACAAACGCCTTGACCAGCCGGACGCCTGCCAAGTTCTCCTGCATCACCGTGTTCAGATTATCAAGCCGGTGCTGAACCTCACCGAACATCGGAAAGGCGCGCTTGATCACCCAGTATAGAATAAAAACAACCAGGGGAATCAGCGCAAAGATCAACCAAGCCAGACGGGGACTGGTGATAATGGCCATGACCAGGCTGCCAATGAGCAACAGGGGCGCCCGCACCATAATCCGGAGCAGCATCGACACGACCTGTTCGATCTGGGTCACGTCGTTGGTCAATCGCGTGATGAGTTGCCCGGTCTCCAACTCGTCGAGGTTACCAAATGACATCGCCTGGACCTTACGGAATAGAGTGCCCCGCAAATCGGCCCCAAACCCCAAGGAGGCTTTCACAGAGAAGATGACACATCCCACACCGCCGACCGCTCCGATCAACGCCAGGCCTATCATAAGCAGACCGGTCTGGGTGACCACCGTCATATCCCGCTGCGCGATCCCCACGTCGATGATACGCTGCACCATGCGGGGCTGCATCAGGTCCATCGCCACCTCGAGCGTCATGAAAAGAGGAGCGATAACCGCCCAACGCCAATAGGGCTTCAAAAACTTCGCTAACTTACGTATTGTCTTCATCATCAAATAGAACTCTCCTCATTTTTCAACATTGCGATGAATTCGCTTGAGCATCGCATAGAGAGAGGCCAATTCCTCCTCGGTAAAGCCGTCGAAGGCCTCTGCAGCGAATGACTGAAGAACCGCCTCCACATCGCCTTGCACTTTCCGGCCCAATTCCGTCAGATGGACCCGCGAAACCCGTTCATCGTCCGGGTCGGGCCGGCGATCTAGAAAGCCGGAGCGCTCCATACGCTGCACCATCTTGGTGATCGTCGAAGGGCTGCGCTCGATCTTCTCGGCCAACTCTGACTGGGTCATCCCCTCCTGCTCCCACAAGGCTTGGAGGACCGGTGGTTGTCCTTTGTAGAGGCCAAGATCATCCAGCAGCTCGCGCAACCGATGGTAATTGCTTCCACACACCCTGCCCATTTGATATAAGACCTCTTGCAGCGCCGGCAAATCTGCCATGCGACCCGCTCCCCCCTAGAATAAACTTTACCGACTAATAGTATACCAGCGAATTATTCGTTGTCAAATCATTCGCCGACGAACTAAAAGGGCAAAAAAAAGACAGTGCGTCCCTTTCCTCAGCCTATCCCAATGAAGACGCCCTACCCCAACGAGCGGGGTAGGGCGTGCCCATTCCCTTTGAGCGCGGATTCACAGCTCTCCGTGAAAGAAGGCTCGATAGATCCGCCCCTCGCCATCATCCGAGATCAAAAGGCTGCCATCGGACGCGGTGACGACGTCCACCGGACGTCCCCACTTCGAGCCATCGTCTCGAAGCCAACCGGTCGCGAAGTCGCGAACCTCACCCACTTCGCCGTTCTCCATGGGGACGCGTACGACCTTATACCCCACCGGCACAGTCCGGTTCCAGGACCCGTGAAGCCCCACGAACATATCTCCCTGATATTCCTCGGGGAATTGGGAGCCTGTGTAAAACGTCAGCCCCAGCGGCGCCGTATGCGCCTGCATCTCGACCTCGGGATCGGAGATTCCCTCACAGGCGCCCTCCTCCCCATAGTCAGGATCGAGGATCCGCCCGGCGTGGCAGTAAGGCCATCCGGCGTTCTCGCCTTCCGTCACCCGGTAGATCGTCTCAGGCGGCTGGTCGTCGCCTAGCCAATCCCGCCCGTTATTCGTCGCCCACAGCTCGTCGGTACCGGGCCGGAACGTGATCCCCACCGCATTGCGGAATCCCTCGGCGTAAATCATCGCCTCACTGCCGTCGGGACGATAGCGCATAATGGTGGCGCGGCGTTCGTCGTCCTCAATACAGACGTTGCACGAGGATCCTACGGAGACGTAGAGATACGCACCATCCGGACTGAAGCGCACGGTACGCGTGTTGTGCCCACCACGGGGCAAGCCGTCCACAATGATCTCCTGCTCTTGAAAGCGCCCTTCCTCGGTGGGACTAAAGAGGCGTACCACGCGCGTCGTCTCACCGACGTAGAGCGAACCGTCCGTGTAGAAATCGAGGCTGCTGGGCGCACTTAACCCGCTGGCCACGATCTCCACCCCGTCGGCCACCCCGTCCTCATCTCGATCGGGCAGACGCACAATGCGACCCGCCCCTCGCTCGGCCACGTAGACGATCCCATCGGGTCCCACCGTCATCATCCGGGGATCGTTTAAGCCCTCGGCGAAGACCGAAAGGCCGAACCCCTCGGGCATATTGATCGTCCCGGGCGGCGATACCACGCGGGTGGGCTGGCCGGTCCCATCCGGTGAGGCAGGCTCCTCGGTCTCCGGGGCCTCCGTCTCGAGCGGCTCCGCCGTCAGTGCCGGTTCCGGCGTATCGGTCGACTCGCGCTCGGGCGGCACCGCCGTGGGGACTTGCGTCTGAGACTCCGTAGGGAGCGGAACCGCCGTCGGCGCCGGCGTGTCATCGACGTTAGTGGCGAAAAGAGACTGGCAGCCAAACAGCACAACACCCAGGAAGGCGAACAGAACGAAAAGGTACTTCTTGTTCATAGGCCCTCAACCTCCAATGACATAACCACTATGACCTATCACGAGCCACGGGAAAGAATGAAACCCCGATGGGACCTACCCACACACAATCAACACCCGGCCGATAGCTATGAACACGGTTGCACCCAAACGCTCCGTTCGCCTTGATACGCCCGGTCCTGAGCTACCCGACCTCGATGATCGCTACCGGGCAGACGTCAGCCCCATTGATCGCACACGCTTCCAAATCATCGGACACCTCGCCGATGGCAGGATCGCCGTCGACCTGAAAGTCCTCGAGCAACTGACTCAGTCCATCGTCGGGGCTCTCCTCGAAGACATCGGGACATTCGGCCCAACACGCACCACACAGAATGCACTCATCACGATCAATCGTTATCTTAACGCTCATCCCTTAACCTCCCGGTTACTCATCGTGCTAACCCACTCAAGAGTTACGATGTCAAGGACCCAGACGTCTGCGATCCCTGCGTACCTACTCAGCTATCTCTGCCATTGAGCGCGATAACCTCCAGAATACCCCCGAAGGTTATCGCGCCAGACAACGCATCCGGACGACGCGCTAGACGAGCGTCGCCTCCAGCTCGATGGTCAAGCCCTCACGCAGCAAATTGGAAACCGGGCAACCCTGATCGGCTTCCTCGGCAATCGACGCAAGTTCCGCCTGGGTGAGACCGTCGACGTCCACGCTCACGTTCAGAATCATCCGCGCGATTTCAAATCCCCCAGCCTTCGCAAGCAGCACGCAGGTAGCGTGTGTCTCCACGCTCTTGGGGCTATGGCCCTTTTGAGCGAGGGTGTTCGCAAACGCCATACTGTAACACGCAGCATGGGCGGAAGCGATGAGCTCCTCGGGGTTGCTGCCGGGCTCATCTTCAAATCGGGTGGAGAAGCTATATCCGATCTTCGACAGCGCACCACTTTCCGTCGTGATATCCCCGTCGCCACCTCGTAAATCCCCTCTCCAGACTGCGGATGCCTTACGCTTGATCTCTGCCATAGGTACCTCCTATTGACTCACACACCGATACGCCACACGATCAACGTTATCTTCAGTCTCAACATCTATTATTGTAATACAAAACCTCATGCTCGTGAGGGTGGGGCACGTTGGCTTCACGTTGGAGCTGAGTTGGGGGTCATCCCTCAACCACCGCGACCGCCTGTACGTCATCAATCTGCGGCATGATCCGCTCCCAGTGCAGATCGGACAGCGCCGTAGCGAATAACGTCCCATTGGACAGCACGGCCAACAGCGTGTCCCCAACCTGCAAGAAGCGCTCGACCATATGATGTGGCCAGGGGGCATCCGCGCCCTCATTGACCGCGGACCAGGATCGCCCACCATCATACGTCTCCTCGATGCGCCCGCGTCGATCGACCCCATCCGCCGGCCCAAAGATAAGGTGTTCCGGATCCTCCGGGTCGACCCAGACCGCCCGGCAATAACAATCATAGAGTTCCGACCACGTCTCCCCACCGTTCTCGGACCGGTATAACCCACCGCCGGTCGGCGCAAAAACCAGATCCAGGGATGATGGATGGACGTTGACCGAATGCACATCGAGCTGCATATAGCCCGGGGGAATATCCGCATTGGGATCGCCGGTCGCACCTTCTACCAATCGCCACGACCTACCGCGATCATCCGACCGTAAAAGCCCACCCTGTTCGACCGCCCCATAAGCTCGGTCGCCGTGCAGCGCAAACCCCCGGACACATCCGGCCGCAGGCGAATAGGGTAGATACCAGCCGTACGCGTCCCGGAGTTCCGTAATATGCGGGTGCCCCGTCCAACGCAGCCCTTCATCGGACGACACAAAAATGCCGGCCGGTTCGGTGCCGACCAAGATCCGCGTCGGTTCATCAGGATGCTGGAGCAGCCAGCGAACGTGCGGTAATGTTAAGCCCTCCTCCATCCTCTCCCAGGTCTGCCCATGGTCGGCTGAGCGGAAAATCCCGTCAACTGTCCCAGCGAACACATAGCCGCCTCCCGCACTGACGCTGGTCACCTGAGGATCAAAATCGTGCCAATTGACCGCTTGCCAAGATCCATTCGTGCGTTTGAAGACCCCAACCCCCTCCAATGCCGCCACGTAGAGCCAATCCATAGCAACCTTCTTCCATCCCGAATTAACAGGTATCAATTTTAATAAAGAGCGCTACTTATTTTAATTATAGCACACGAGCCCCCCCAGAAGGAGATGGATTCGGTTGGTGATCGTGAGGGAATCCGTTGGAAAACCGTTCAGGAGAACGGCGAAGAGCAACGTCAGGGGTAGCAGGTCGCAGGTGCTGGCGGGCCAGGGAGCGGGATAGTTACATTTGCATCGCTTGGACAGCGATAAGCAGGGCCTCAAACTCCTCATGACAGTTCGCGCAACGCTGAAGGTGGTCACTCACCAGGGGCAACGCCGCCTCGGCATCTTTCCCAGCCAGGGTCAATTCGACGAACGCATCCAATTGTTGAAAACACTCCTCACATCCGATCTCGTCCGGACGAACGGTCGCGATGCCGCGCACAATACGCTTAAGCTTTTCAGGTTCTATTAGCGTCATTCTAGCCAACCTCCTGCCCCATCCATACCCAAAGCCCCGGAGGTTTCCCGACCGGTAGCCTCTCTTTAGATAGGGTCAGCCTCAACAATCTTACCCCCACACCTGTAAACCGGACAAGCACTCAATCAAAGACCGTCAACAAGTCGTCCACGTCCATTCCCCGGACCTCAAGCTGGCGATTGAGCCGCATCCGGGCATCGTGAATGACCTTATAAAGTGCATTACGGTTGGTATCCATACGCCGGGCAACTTCAGCGATCGGCATACCCTTGATCGCAATTGCAACCAGGGCGCGCCGCTGTTTATCCGTCAGCTCGTGTTCGATGAGGTGTTTCACCAGATCCAGCGTTTCCTGCTGAGCAGAATGGCGCTCAGGCGGTGTGCGAGCGCTGGCCAGCCAGCCCGGAATCAGCGCGTCCTCATCCTCACCAAGGAGGTCATCCAGGGTGATATTCTCCCAACGCTGACGGCGCAGTTCGGACAGCCCTTCACGGACGGCGATCTTCTGAGCCCAGGTCAGGAATCGACTGCGTCCTTCGAAGGCATCGAGATGATCCAGGATCTTGAGCAACGCATCCTGAACGAAATCCTCAATGTCCGCTTCGGTAACGCCGTAGCGATCCATCATCGCAAATCGCAACCCCCGCACGAGCGTCGCACGCAGGTCCTCGATCGCATCTGCCCGGTTGGGACCACGCAAATCTTCGAGCCACGCCGTATTCGTTCGTGCTGCTGTCATCGCTCGTCCCGTTCCCACCCTTCAAAGCGCACGTCAATGATGCTCAGGTTGCATCCCCATAAACCAAGCACTTATTCCCCAGAATCGCACTCGTTATCCACAAGGTGAAGGCATCAATCCCCAGACCCTATACAAACCTTGTCTTTGCATTATAGAAACGAACCTCAGACTGTCAACACGTCGGCGAAACGCCCAGTTTCCTTCTTGACAAACACAAGGGTCCTGCTATACTACGTCTCGTAATGACCCCATCGTCTAGGGGCCTAGGACGCCAGCCTCTCAAGCTGGAGACGGGGATTCGATTTCCCCTGGGGTCACTTAGAAACGTCCCTTCACGTCATGTGGCAGGGATGTTTTTTTGTGTCCAGCACGCACATAGAGGCTGGACGGCGCAAATGCCTATTGACTTTTAGGCGTAAGCACCTATACTTCAAATTTGCTTCGATGCGGGGTAGAGCAGTGGCAGCTCGTCGGGCTCATAACCCGGAGGTCGGTGGTTCGAATCCACCCCCCGCTACTTCCTTTCAACACACAAGGGGGATACCTAACGGTGTCCCCCTTCTTCGTTGTCTTGCCCCCACCCCATACAAGATACGCGTAAGCTGACGTCGACGGTATCCGTTGGTATTTGTTTGACCCCACCTGGGTGCATTCCTTCAAGATTAGGACCCTTTCTCATTACTATGGGCTAGGTCTCTATAGTCTCCTTTATGTCTTATTGAATATGTAATATATTCATGTAGTCATGGTAGTAGGGCGGTGGATCATGTGGAAAACCCCCGAGACCCCCTGTATGTGGGGATCTTTAAGGGGGAAGATGCATAGATGTGGGGGCATGCGGGGGTTGTGTCTTGGGGATAACGTGTGTGTGGATTCGGGTTGGTTTTCAGGGCTACGTCCCTTGGGTGTGAGGATCAGGCGGGTTACTGTTGCCGCATGTGGATAGATGGGGCTGAGTGCGGAGAAAGTTTTCCCCTAAATCACAGAGTTTTCCACCGAAAACCTTGACTTATCCACACTTATCCACAAAAATAAGCTGATGGATGAGGCGAGGGCAAAATTTACCCCCACGATTAGGGGTATGGCCTTGGTGCGTCCCGCATTGTAGGGGTGTTGGGGATGTGGATAAAACACCTCTGTTTGTCAACGCCGGAATGTGAATAAGTTACCGCGCAATGGCTAGGCTCTGGACAGCCGACCGCTTGTCATCCGCGAACGTTTTCGCCACGGATGCGCTGCGGCGCGGTCTTGTCAAGCTTGTTCCGAGGGGATTTTTCCTCTCCGTCTTCATCAGATAACGTCAGAAGGTGTCAGGACGATGTCAGGACAATGATAACCCTCTGAGGCTGTGATCTATGGTCGCGCCGGTTGTTGACAAGTTCGGAGTATGTTATAATGTAGTCTGCTTAAAATGGATCGTATAGCGCGCTTGTGATTCTGAAATTATTTCGGCTTAAGGCCTTTTGCGTCATGGTATGGTGTATATCGGTCTGCGTCCGTCTTGCGTAAGGAGTCAGTATGCCCAATCAAGAGGTTACGGAGCTGCGCAATCGGATCCTGGGAATTCTTATTCACAACACGCGAGATCAAGCGCGCGTATCGCGCCAGGAGTGTGCGGCGGTCTTGGGGATATCAGTCAACCGCTACACGAGCTATGAGAATGGGCGGCGGGCGATCTCGCTTCCGGAATTGGAACTCTTGGCCCGATTTCTAGAGGTGCCGTTGAACAGGTTCCGGGGGACTGATTCCCTGAATGAGGAGGCCCGGGAGGACAAACTGCCGGATCCTATCCAATTCTTGAATTTGCGTAATCGGATTATCGGCGCGCGTCTGCGTCAGATACGCCATGAGCAGGATATGACCCAACAGGATATGGCGGATATTCTGGACTGTTCGCCTTCGACGATTTCGGATTACGAGTATGGACGGCGGGCGATTCCCGTCGCGGAGCTGGAGCTGATCATCCAGTCCGTCAACATTCCCCTGGATTATTTTCGGGATTATGAGAGTCACGTGGGCATGTGGCATAAGATGCGCGAGCAGTATGCGCAGTTCAAGGCGCTTCCGGATGAGATGCGGGAGTTCGTGCTGCGGCCGATTAACCAGAGCTATTTGGAACTGGCGATGAAGTTGGCCAGGATGCCAGCCGGCGCGTTGCGTTCGATCGCCGAGGGGCTTCTGGAGATCACATACTAACACCCGTCTAGGCAAGGAGACGTAGCGATGGAACAGGTAGAGGACAAGGCACAGTCCCTTCAGAACGAGGGACTGCGGCTCTTTCAAGAGGGTCTGTATGATGAGGCCGCCCGGCGGTTTAACGAAGCGATGGAGCACTTCGCTGAGGAAGGCCGTGATATCGAGGTCGGCGAGATGCTCAATAATATCGGCTTGATCCGTCGCAAGCAGGGGCGATGGGAGGAGGCGCTGGAATCGTTGGAGGAAGCGCATCGGCTTTTCGTTCGGTTGAACGATGCCAGCCGGGAGGCCCAGACGCTGGGGAACATGGCCAGCGTGTATGCGGCGACCAAGCGTCGGGAGGAGGCCAATCAGGCCTGGAGCGAAGCGGCCTCAATCTTCCAGGAGGTTGGCGAGCAGCAGAAACAGGCCGACACGATGATGGCGTTGGGCGTCTCCCTTTTCAAAGCGGGACAGCGCCAGGAGGGTCTGGCGACCTATCGGGCGGGTATCACGATGGCGGAGAACCCCACGTTCATGCAAAAGCTCTATCAGGTGCTGCTTACGATTCAAGTGCGGCTGTTTGGCTTTTTTTGATATACTTGAGGCACGGCGATGCGATAACTTCGGGACAGTCAAGCTGAACGTGGGTTTGACAGAAGTTCACGGCGGACGGTGGTTAGCTTTCAACACTCACGCAGGCGCTTGGGCTGGTCATCCGGAGTGATGATGCGTTGCAAATGGATTGTGTGTGTCGGGGTGTTTCACGTGAAACACCCACCGATTGAAAGTTCAGTGTTTGTCCGTAGTGTTTGTCCGTAGTATTTGTCAGTGTGGAGGATAGTTGATGAAGATTTTCCTTAAGCAGGATGTCCCCAACGTCGGGGAAGAGCACGAGATTGTTGAGGTTGCGGATGGGTACGCCCGTAACTATCTATTACCCCAAGGGTTTGCCGTAAGAGCGACTGAGGGTCGCATCCGTCAAGCCCGAGAGATCGCGGCTTCGCAGCGCCGTCAGGCCGAACGGGCCCAGGCGCACGCGGAAGAGATCTCCGAGCGTCTCGGCGAGATCACCCTTACGTTCACGATGATGGCCGGTGAGACCGGACGTCTCTATGGGTCGGTGACCTCGGCTGATGTTGCCGATCGTCTTGAGGAGACGCTGGGGGATGAGTTCGATCGCCGTTGGTTGGGTATGGAGCAGCCGATTCGGGAACTCGGCGAGCACATGGTGGACGTCAATCTCGAAGGTGGCGTGCGCGGCCAGGTCAAAGTGGTGGTCGAAGCAGAAGACGAGTCCTAAATGGTCGACAGCCTGGGGATATGGTTGCGCCGAACCCGTGAGGCTCGCCAGCTTGATTTGGAGGATGCTGAGCAAGCCTTGCGAATTCGGCGCCGCTATCTACAGGCCCTCGAGGTCGGTGATTTTGAGGCGTTGCCCGGGCCTATTCAGGCCCGGGGTTTCTTGCGTAATTATGCACGTTATCTTGGGCTGCCCGTTGAGGACGTCCTGGCCCGGTACGATGCTGAGGTCGAAGGCCATCCGGTGCAGCCCCGCATCTCCATGCGGACCCCTGAACGGGTCTCGCGGACCGGTGAGCGGACGTGGGCGCCGCCTCCTTCTACCGTGGAAGAGGAGGCCCGGGAGGTGCGGGCGAATTCTTCGGGCAGTCTCTTGCGTATTTTGTTAGGTGCGCTGATCTTCTTTGGTCTGGTTGCTGTGGGAAGTTTGGCTTGGCTTCAGTTCGAGGCCGGGCGTGCGACGCCCACGCCGCCGGTTGCGGTGGAGACAGAGCCCGCTGTGACCGCTCCGACGGTCACGCCCACGGGTGCGGCGACCCCGGCGTTCCCCGTGCTGTCCGAAGGGGTCGTGCGTGTGCGCTTGGTCCCGCGGAGTCACGCCTGGGTCAGTGTTTCCGCCGATAGCCAGGTTGTCTTTCAAGGGGTTGCCGAGACCGCGCAGGTCTTGGAGGCCGAGGCCGATGAGATGCTTATTGTCTCGACCGGCAATGGGGGGGCTTTCGATCTGACGATCAATGGCACCGATTGGGGACCGCTCGGCGAACAGGGAGAGGTCGTTCGACGGGCATGGACCCCGCAAGGGGAAGTTTCGTTGGAGGATCTGTGAATCCAGTTGATGAATCCACAAGGGGCGCAATGCGCCCCTTTCGTTTTTATATCGCTTCGCTTGGATGTCCGAAGAATACGGTCGATTCTAACGCGATGGCGGTGCTGCTCAACCGGGCCGGCTACGAGCCGACCTTGGATCCGGAGCAGGCTGATGTTGTCATTGTCAATACCTGCGGGTTTATCGAACCGGCGCGTGCCGAATCTCTGCAGACGTTGCAGCAGTTGGCTGGTTCGCTTCGATCCGATCAGCGTTTGATTGCGGCTGGGTGTTGGGCCCAGCGCGCGGAGGGTGGGCTGCTCGATTTCGTGCCTCGCATTGATGCGCTTATCGGTACCCGGTCCTGGACGGCGATCGTTCAGCTTGTCGAGCGGCTGCTGGATCACGAGGGGACCTCTGTATTATCCTTGATCGAGGATCGAAAGGTCGCGATGGCCGAGGAGACCGGCGCGCCGGGGTATGTGGTCTCTGGCCCCAGCGCATTTCTCAAAATCGCCGATGGATGCAGCCGTAGTTGTGCGTTCTGCGCGATTCCTATGATCAAAGGAGGGGCGGTCAGCCGGGATCCGGACGCCATTCTCGCCGATGCCCGACAGCTTGCGGAGATGGGGGCGCTTGAGATCAATCTTATCGCTCAGGACTCCACGTCCTATGGGCGCGACCGGGGGGAACGGGACGGTTTGGCGCGCCTCCTGGAACGGTTGGTGGCTGAAGTCCCAGAGGTCCCCTGGATTCGGGTGCTGTATCTGTTCCCTGGATTTATCACGCCCCGGTTGATTGCAGTGATGCGTGATGCCCCTCAAATTCTGCCCTACGTCGATATTCCCCTGCAACATGCCCATCCGGATGTTCTGCGTCGGATGCGGCGACCTGCCGATATGGATCGCGTACGGGAGACCTTGATGTCGTTTCGAGATGCGATGCCCGGGGTCGCTTTGCGCACGGCCTTCATTGTGGGATATCCCGGTGAGACCCAGGAGGAGTTCCGCACATTGATGGATTTCATCGAAGAGGTCAAGTTCGATCGCTTGGGCGTCTTCGCGTATTCTCACGAACCGGGTACCCAGGCTGAAACGCTGGAGGATGACGTGCCCGATGAGGTTAAGGCGGAGCGCAAGGACGCGTTGATGATGCTGCAGCAGACGATCTCGTATCGTCGGAATGTGAAATGGGTCGGGAAACGGCTTGAGGTGCTGTTGGAAGGCAGCGGTGATGGAGTGACCGTTGGACGCTCGTATCGGGATGCGCCGGAGATCGACGGCCTCGTTTTGATTCAGAAAGAGGTCGAACCACACCGAATGGTCACGGTTGAAGTGACGGATGCGTTGCCGTACGACTTAGCCGCTCGGGTCGTGGCGGATAGTCAGGGGCGCGCTTAATGAGGCCCGCTGGGACGCGCCGACCGCCGGCGCTGGATCAGGGGACCGGTATGGAGACTATGGACTGGATGACCGTGAGGAGTTCGCTCAGGATCATCGCCGTCGCTCCCCAGATGTGCGCGTCCCCTATTCGGTAGCAGGGAGCAGACCGCTTTTCTCCATTGCGACGCCATAGGTGGACGTCCAGACTGCTCCGGTCGAGCAGACGTGCCAGGGGGACGTCCAGGACGGCGTCCACCTCTCTTGGATCGGGATTGAGTGCGGGGAGAGCGGGGAGCCATCCGATGTACGGGTGGACTATGTTCCGACTAGGGGCGATATAGAGAGGGGTCAGCTTGCCGAGAATGGCGACGTCCGCTATTGAGATTCCCAGCTCTTCTTCGGTCTCGCGAAGGGCGGTTGCTGCCATGGTCTGATCGCAGGCCTCGACGCCACCGCCTGGTAGACTGATCTCCCCGCCGTGGTGGCCCAGGTTGGTCGGGCGCAACGTGAAGGGCAGGGAGAGCGCGCCGTCGCTGAGATGAATAAGGGCAAGGACGGCGGATTGGCGGGTCGGATGATTGTGGGGCGCTCGATGTCCAGGTCCTCTGGGCGCCATTTTCATCTGGGCTTTCTCACCGGGGAGCGGGCCCTCGAGGGCGAAGATCAACCGGGTGATCCACCGGTGTGCGCGGTTCAGGCTTTCGTTTGACGTGTTCACAGGCCGAATTATAGCTTTCTCCTCTGGGAGAATCAAGACGCTAGGAATCGGGATAGGGACGGGGGGGGGTTGTGAATCGTGTCCGGGTACGGAATAGCATAGGCGCCCTGACGGTTATGCTTTTTCTTGTCTGGGCGTTCTCTCCACCCCGCGTCTTGGTCACGATGCCCCCTCGGCAAGAGGTCCGGACGACAAACCCGAAAGTGGGCGTTCATACGCGTCTGACCGATGAAGTAGAGGCTTGGAAAATTCAGAAGACGCTGGCGATGGTGCGGGAGATGGGGGCGCCGTGGATTGTCGAGTATTTTCCCTGGGCCTATATTGAGCCCGAGCCCGGCGTCTATCAGTGGATGCACAGCGATTGGGTCATTGAGCACGCCCGCAATCAGGGGCTTACCGTCATTGCGCGGTTGGGGATGGTGCCGTCTTGGGCGCGCCCCGATCCCCAGGTACAGGAAACGACGGTCACCTACCTGGATCGGAAACACTATGCGGACTTCGCACGGTTTGTCGGTGCGTTTGTGGCCCGGTACCGTGGACAGGTGCGCCACATCATTATCTGGAATGAGCCCAATCTCAGTTTCGAATGGGGCTATCGGGAGGTCGATCCGGACGGTTATACCGATCTTCTCGGTGTTGCGTACGGGGCTGCGCACGAGGCGAATCCGGACATCGTGGTACTGGGGGGCGCGTTGGCCCCGACCCTGGAACCGCCGGGCAGCCCTGCCGGTTTGAATGACCTGATCTATCTCAGGGCGATGTACGAGGCTGGTGCGGGTGAGGTGATGGATGGTTTGGCCGCCCATGCGTATGGGTTGGCGTTCGCGCCGGAGGCTGCCCCGGGAGAGGATCTGCTTAATTTCAGACGCGTCGAGCTGTTGCGCGAGATTATGATACACTATGGAGATGACGCGAGTCCGATTTACGTGACCGAAGCTGGATGGAATGACCATCCCCGTTGGTCCTGGTCGGTATCACCGGGCGCGCGGGCGCAGTACACGCTTGCGGCTTACCGTTGGGCGGAGATGCAGTGGCCCTGGTGTCCCGTCGTCGCGATGTGGATGTTTAGAACACCCAAACCTCTGCATAACTATCAAGATTATTACGCCTTTGTGACCCCCGATTTTCGAGTGAGGCCCATTTACCGGGCGGTTCAGGACGCGATGAGGCCCTAGCCTCTTATCACCTTGCTCGAAACCTTAGATTGCGGTTGGACAGGAATGGATGGAGTGTCGAGCTATGCGTGAGATGAAAGACTGGATGCGACGGATGGGGCTGGCTTTGATGGCGAGTTTGGTGCTATCCGGTTGTGTGCTGCTGGCGACCCCAACGTCGCCGCCCCCTCTTGAATCGACGCCCGTACCCACGGTCATTCCGGAGGCGGAGACGCCGACCCCGGCGCCCTCTCCGACCGTGGCCCGAGGTGTGATGACGCTGTCGGTGTGGGTCCCGGAATTCCTCACGACTGAGGAGGTTGAGGAGACGAAGGATCCGGAGGCCGCCGCGCTCACGGTGCTGGATCAACAACTTAATGCTTTTGTCGAGGCGTCCCCACAAGTGGAGGTTCGCGTCATTCCCAAGAAGCCTGATGGCTCCGGCGGGCTCTACAATCTCTTCAGCACAGCGTCAGAGGCCGCGCCCTCGATTCTGCCCGACATCATTATGTTCGATACCCACGATCTTAAGGCTGCGGCAGCCGCCGAACTGATCCAACCCGTCGATCCGTGGTTGACCGGCGCCTCCGACTACTATCCGTTCGCACTGGATACGGTCTCTCACGAGATCCTTTCCGATGAGGCGGACGAGCGTGGGATGTGGGGCTTCCCCTATGTCGCACAGGCCGATCATATGGTCTATCGGAGGGGGATATCCGCCTCCCCCCCGCTGTCGTGGACCCGCGTGTTGACCGCTGGCTATTCGATGCTCTTTCCGGCGGCGCCGCCGAATGACCTCGCCAGTGACGTGTTGGTCGCAGCGTATATCGGCTCTGGCGGGAAGGTTATGGACGAGAATGGGCACCCCGCTCTCGATCGCGCGGTGTTGGAGGAGCTTTATGGTTTCTTTGAGACCCTGCGCACGCGAGAGCTGATCAATGTCGAACGAGCGCTCGCGTTGACCGACGCGCTGGCGTGCTGGGATGTCTATCAACAGGGTATTGGGCGGCTGAGCCCGGTGCCAATGGGGGTCTATTGGCCGGAGCCGGCGGCGGACAGCCTTGCCGGTTGGATGCCGACGGTGGATGGCACGCCGGTGACGCTTATGCATCCCTGGCATCTGGCTATCGTCACGAATGATCCGGAGCGTCGGGAGCAAGCGCTCGACCTGGCTCGGTGGTTGACCGACCCCGAGCGTATGGGGGCTTTGGCCGGATCCATCCAGCGGGTACCGGTGCGCCGGCAGGCGCTCGCGACTTGGATCGGGGAATCCGAGGAGACGGCGACCGTTGATGAACTCCTGGCGACCGGTCTTGCGCCCCTCCCGCCTTCCGTCGATGCGACGGTGCGCCGCGCCCTCCAGGCCGGCCTCGATGCCCTCTACAAGGGGGAGGTCGAATCGCCGGAAGAGGCAGCCGATTATGCGATGACGCGTTTGAGACCTTAAGACCTTGAGGTGATTATGACTGAGGTAACTGTGATCAACGATGATCCTTTAGATCATGGCGAGAATCCACAGCGGAAGCGCTTGCTTGCGTTGAAGGACGTGGCCCTTGATGCGGTCGATCCCAACGCTGCGGTGCGCCGCTATCTGACGTTGGATGGACCGGTGATTAAGGCCGGTGACCGGTGCTGGGATGTGGCCGCGATGGATCGATTGTGGGTGGTCGCCGTGGGCAAAGCGGCGATCCCGATGGCCCAGGCCTCGGTCGACGTCCTGGGCGAGCACGTCACCGATGGGGTGGTCGTCACCAAGACCGGACACGCAGGCGCTCACGGTTTACCCGAGCGTTTGGAGGTCATTGAAGCCGGGCATCCTATCCCGGATCAGGAGGGGATCCGCGCGGGTGAGGCGGTGATCCGACTATTGGAGACCTCGACCGAGGACGATCGCGTGCTCCTCCTGCTTTCGGGAGGCGGGTCCGCATTGCTGCCGGCGCCGGTGCCCGCTTTGACCTTGGACGATCTTCGGGCGACCACGGATGCGCTGCTTCGGGCCGGTGCGACCATTGGTGAGCTCAATACGGTGCGTAAACACCTTTCTCAGATCAAGGGCGGCCAACTTGCGCGTAAGGCGACGCCGGCTCCCCTGGTTGCGTTGATCCTTTCCGACGTGGTGGGGGACCCCCTGGACGTGATTGCCTCAGGACCTACGGCGCCGGATCCCACGACGTATGCGCAGGCGCGGGAGATCCTGGCGCGATTTGATCTCACCCATAAGGTGCCCGCCGTTGTAGGCGATCATCTGGAGGCCGGCGCGTCCGGACGCTTGGACGAGACGCCGAAGCCTGGTGATCCGCTCTTTAAGGCGGTCGCGAACGTCGTCGTCGGTGCCAACCGCCTGGCTGCGGAAGCGGTGAGGACGGAAGCAACGTCGATGGGCTATGCATCGCTGCTCCTTTCGACCTTCGTCGAGGGAGAAGCGCGGGAGGTTGCCAAAGTCGCCGTCGCTCTGATCCGTGAGGTCCAGGCTTATGATCGTCCGGTGTCCGCGCCGGCGTGTCTGGTCTGGGGCGGCGAGACGACGGTCACTGTTCGTGGTTCGGGGAAGGGGGGGCGCAATCAGGAATTGGCGCTGGTGGCGGCGATGGCGATGGAGGGGATGTCCGGGGTCTCGCTGATGGCGCTGGCGACGGACGGAACCGATGGTCCGACCGACGCTGCTGGTGCGATCGTGGATGGAAAGACGGCTGAGCGTGCCCGTCAGCAAGGATGGGATCTTCACGCGACGTTGGAGGCGAATAACAGCTATCCACTTCTGAAGGATACCGGCGACCTGCTCCTTTTGGGGCCGACGGGGACGAACGTCAACGATCTGTTGGTTATCCTGATCGATTCTTGATGTATTATTGCCCCTTTTGTCATATGTGCACTATTTGTTGATAAAAGGGCTGATTCATGCTGTGTATGATTATTATTGTAAGGTCTGCAGGCTAAAGAGGGGATTATTTCTTGATTTATCGTTGCCCTCGGGTAAGATGCTTTCTTAAGACCTCCCATCTCTAAAGATGGGAGGGCACTTGTTGAAGCCTTGTCGCATCGTCCACCTTCTCGTGATATCGGATCCTGAGGGATATCCGTGATATCCGAGGAGAGGGATCGATAGATCTTTGGGGGAATTAGAAGGTAAGGAGTCCTGTTAATGAATTCATCGCGTCTAAGCGCGTTCTGTGATCGCGCCCTGGAGGCCGGCTGGCTGCTGGCTGTTGCGATCACCCCCGTCTTTTTCAACGTGTATTCCAGCCGCGTCTTCGAACCGGACAAGTTGACGACACTCAGGGCCTTGGCGATTGTGATGGCCATTCTCTGGCTGACGCGGTTCGTGGATGAGAAACTGCACAGCGGACGATCACCCGGTAACGGCAACGGTTTGGATGTGCGCTTTGACTTGGAAACGCCGATGGTCTTACCCGCTGTCCTGACCATGGTCGTCTACCTGATAAGCACGGCGTTCTCTCTCGTTCCCTACACCAGCTTGATCGGCTCGTACCAGCGGCTTCAGGGTACCCACACCCTTTTTGCCTACCTGGTTGTCTTCTTTGCCCTGCTCACCGGGATGCGTACCCGGCGTCAGCTGAGCCGGCTGATCACGATGTTGATTCTGAGCAGCCTGCCGGTTGCGCTCTACGGCATCATTCAACACAACGGGTTGGACCCGCTGCCGTGGGCGGGCGACGTGACCCGGCGTGTGGCGTCGAACATGGGTAACGCGATTTTTGTTGCTGCGTATCTGGTGATGATCGTTCCGCTGACGGCCTCCCGGATCATTCAGAGCTTCGGGGATATTCTGCGCCGCGAGGAGCCCCGGGTGACCGATGTGCTGCGGGCGTCCGGGTACATCTTCATCATCGCGGTGCAGCTGCTGACGATCTTCTATGCGCGCAGTCGTGGTCCGTGGCTGGGGATCATCGCGGCGGGTTTCCTCTTTCCGTTCGTCGCGCTGATCTTACTGCAGCGGCAGGCCCGGACCCAGGATCCGGAGTACGCCGGCTCGGCGATGGACGTTTTGCGGGGAATGGGGTTCGGCGTCGGCAGTTTGGCCCTGACCGGAGCGATCGCTGCGCTCGCATGGTGGGCCTTGGAGGGTCCGATTGCGATCTACGCGAGCGTCGGCCTTGCCGTTCTCACCTTCGGTGGACTCTGGCTCCATTTCATTGTGGAGCAGCGGGGGTGGGAGTGGCTGTGGATCGGTTGGGGCACGGTTGGCTTGGTGATCGCCCTCGGGTTAGTTCTGATCAATGTGCCCGGCCCGCTGCAGGATCGCGTACGGACGGTTAATTCGCTGCGGCGTTTTACCACGATCACGCAGTTACAGAGGGGCACAGGGAAAGTCCGGGGCCTGATATGGCAGGGGGCGGTGGATCTCATTTCATTTCACGAGCCCATCGAATATCCTGATGGCTCCGTCGACCGCTTTAATGTGCTGCGCCCGCTGATCGGTTACGGTCCAGAGTCTATGTACGTGGCCTACAACTCATTCTATCCGCCGGAGTTGGGACATTACGAGTCCCGCACGGCATCCCCCGATCGTTCGCACAACGAGACGCTCGACTCGCTCGTGATCACCGGCGTGTTGGGTCTCGGTGTCTATCTCTTCACCTTTGGCAGCTTCTTCATCTGGGGCTTCCGTTGGCTGGGGCTTTTGAAAACGCGCAAGCATGTGTTCACCTACGTGGGGATGGACCTCTTCTTTGCCCTGCTCTTCTTCGTGATCGCCTGGCAGTTAGAGGGGGCCTACCTTTTTGCCGTCGCAATCCCCTTGGGCATTCTGGTGGGGACGATGGTCTATCTCACGTTCCAGGCATTGCGAAGTCTATTCGGCCCGATGCCGGAAGAGGCGGTGGCCGAGTCGCTGCGTGAGCACCATCCGCACGTGGTCCTCCTTATCGGGCTGTTGGCCGGCACGATGGCTCACTTTATCGAGATTAACTTCGGGATCGCGATCGCGTCCACCCGCACCGTCTTCTGGGTGTACGCAGCACTGCTGGTGATCTTAGGTCTGAAGTGGGTGCCGGCGCCGCCCCTGGCAACCGTCGAGGCGGAGGAGAATGGAAACGCACATCGTACGAGGCGGCGGCGATATCGCTCGTCCACGAGCTTGAAACCGTGGTTAGCCGGGGTGGTAGCCCTGAGCCTGGCGAGTACCTTCCTGCTGGGGACCTTAGTCTTTGATTTTGTCAATAACCCCCAGCGGTTGAGCAATGCCGGGAAGATTTTCTGGCACTCCTTGACGATGAAGTATCATCCAGAGCCCTCCAATGCGTATGGCGCCCTGATGATCTTCTTGTTTACGTGGGCACTCTTCGGCGTCGTGGGGCTCGGCGAGTTCGACCGTGAAGGGCTCTTTGACATTCAACGTCGCAGCCGCTGGCTCACTGCGATCGGCACGTACGCGGGGATCACGCTGGTCGGCTTGTTGATCTTTGGATTCTTGATCGCCGGTCATCAGGCCTCATTGACCACCCAACAGGTAGCGACGATCGATGATGTGGTTAACGTCGCCGACCGTCTCGCCAATATGTTGGGCTACTACTACGCGCTGATCTTCGTCATCGTGGTGATGATGACGGTGGTCCTGGTGCGTGAATCCCCTCAGGCCCGGAATTCCGGCCACTTGTTCGGTTATGCTGGTCTCGTGGTGTTGAGCCTGTTGAGCATCGGGATCATTCGGACCGGAAGTTACGATCTCATCCGGTCGGATATCGTCTTCAAACAGGGGGGCGTCTTCGCCAACAGCCGCAAGGCTCAGGATAAGCAGATCGGCATTCAGCACTTTGAGCGGTCGATCGAGTACGCGCCCCGGGAGGATTACTACTTCCTCTTCCTGGGCAAGGCCTACCTCGAACTCGCGCAGGGTCTGGGCGAGGACACGACGTTTGAGCAGCGCGAGCAGATCTTCCTGCGCACCGAGGAGGTGCTCAAAGAGGCGCGCGAGATCAATCCTCTGAACACCGACCACAGCGCGAACTTGGCCCGCTTCTACAAGTCTTGGGCGGCTCGGGTTTCCATCCTTTTGAACGACGAATCGCTGAGCGAGACCCGCCGGTCGGATTTGCAGGCCCAACGGGCCACCTTGCTGGACCTCTCGCTGGAGAATTATCGCAAGGCGCTGACGCTCAGTCCTAACAACCCGATTCTGTGGAATGAGTTGGCCCAGCTCTACGCGGTGGATATCGGCGACCAGGAGAAGTTCCAGGAGACGATCGATCAATCCCTGGAGGTTGATGACGAGTTCGAGCAGACGTGGATGCTGCTCGGGGATCTGCGCTCCTCCCGGGGTGATATCGACGGGGCGATTGAGGCGTATCGTAAGTCCTTGGAGGTTCAGGAAAGTTGTGACGTGCGCCGGGTCGTAGGCACGCTCCTGACGCAGCAGTCCAGTTTTGAAGAAGCGCAAACCTTCCTCACCTCGTCATTGGATATGTGCCAGGACTATAGGCAGCGGTGGGAGATGTACCGGGTGCTTGCCTATGCCTCCGCAAATCTGGGTCGCACTCAGGAGGCGATGGAGGCGGCGATGCTTGCGCTCCAACTTGCGCCGGAGAATCAGAAGCCGGTGGTGCAGCAGCTTATCGATCAGCTGCAAGGCACGTCGGAGCAGCCAACCGCGCCTTTGACGCAACCGTGACGCTGTTCCTCAGCGTTCCCAATGCGGTGAAGGATGAGGTGAATCTGTTCCGTTCGACGCGGTCAGCGCTGATTGCGTGCGGTTGAGAGGAGTGGGCATGGCCTCGGATGTGGGTGTCTATCTCGTTGTCTTTGTCAGCGGGCTCTTCCTGGCCATCGTCGGTACGCCGCTGGCACGAAAGTTGGGCATCAAGCTGGATGCGGTTGACGATCTGGATCCCAGCCGCCGTGTGCATACGGTGCCGACGCCGAGGCTGGGCGGCCTCGCGATTCTACTCAGCACGTTGATCGCCGGCTTGCTGCTGGGGGGGGCCTATAACGAGTTGAGTGGGATCCTGGTTGGGGCGGTTTTAGTCTCGTTTCTGGGCCTCTGGGACGACCGCTTTACCCTTGGGGCGTGGTTTAAGCTGTTGGGACAGTTGGTCGCAGTCGGCTTCTTGATCTACACCGGGATTCAGGTTCAGACCTTTGACCCGCCGATCCTCAATATTCTGGTGACCATCGTCTGGATGGTCGGTATCACCAATGCGCTCAATCTCCTTGACAATATGGACGGCCTTTCTGGCGGCATCGCGGCGATTGCGGCGGCCCACTTCGCGCTGATGTGTGCGTTTAGCGGCCAATATCTGGTGGGGGCTTTCGCCGTCGCACTGATGGCGGCGTGTGTCGGATTTCTGGTTTACAACTGGAACCCCGCGACGATTTTCATGGGCGATTCCGGCAGTCTCTTCTTAGGCTTTATACTGGGGGCTGTGGGGATCAAATTGCGGTTCCCGGAGAACGTGCCCTTTGTCACCTGGATGATCCCGATTCTCGTGTTGGGGGTGCCGATTTTCGATACGTCCCTGGTGACGATCTCCCGGCTGCGGCGCAGATTGAATCCGCTGACGACGCCGGGTTTGGATCATACCTCGCACCGCTTGACGTATGCCGGACTCAGCCGGCGGGAGTCGGTGTTTTTGCTCTATATCGCGGCCTTTGTCTTGGGGCTGTTGGCGATCTTTGTAACCCAGGCTACGGTCTTTGAGGGATACTTGGTGGGCGCCGCGGTCGTTGTCGCCGGTGGGATTGGATTGTGGCGGTTGGAACATCCCCCGTTTTGGCCACCGACGAACACGTCCTGATCCGAACCCCAGGGCGCATAGCCCGGATTTTTTATATTTTAGTGATATAATATCTATTAAATTAATCTAAGAGAGGAACTGAGATGCGTAAGGTCTATGGCAAAGCGCCGCTGAAAGCGGCTCTTGTTTTAGTGTTGGTCAGCTTGATGGTTCTTGCTGCGTGTACGTCCGCCGAGGATGCGCCGGAGACGGCGACGTCGGTTCCCGCGACGGCGGAGCCCACCCAGGCAGCGGACCCTGATGCTGAGGAAACACCCGCTGAGGTGGAAGGGCCTGCCGTTCAACCGACGGCTGAGGCAGTGCCTGGTATGTGTGAAGCGGCTCCGCTGCCGGAACTTCCCGTCAGCCCGGTGACCGAGGATGATTGGGTCAAGGGGGCCGACGTGGAGAATGCTGAGATCACGATTTTTGAGTACTCTGACTTTGAATGTCCGGGATGTGCCGGGATGTATTCGGTCCTGCAGGAATTCCTGGACGATTACCCCAACATCCGGTTAGTCTACCGCCACTTCCCGCTTGATATGCACCAACATGCGACGTTTACGGCTGAGGCGTCCGAGGCTGCCGGGGCCCAGGGGAAGTTCTGGGAGATGCACAATGTGCTCTTTGACACCCGGGATGAGTGGCAGCCCCTCACTGAGGAGGATATCCTCGCCAAGTTGAGCGAGTATGCCGCTGATTTGGATCTCGACGTGGAGCGTTTTGAGCGCGAGCTCGAAAATGGGACCTACGAGGAGAAGGTGCAGGCCCAATATGACGAGTCCCGCGAGCTGGGGCTCCCCGGCACGCCCACCTTTATCTTCAACAACGTGCTCTTCCCTTCAGACATCGGGTTATCCTACCAAGGTCTTGAGGCCTTCCTCGGGATTGTGAACAATCGAGACGAGCTGTTCTTTGACGCGCCCCCGCCTGTGACCGTGGAGGAGGGCGATGCCTATCAAGCCACGTTGTCGACGTCTCAGGGTGATCTCGTCGTGAACCTCGATGCGGAGGCCGCACCGGTGAACGTCAACAGCTTCGTCTTCCTGGCTGAAGAGTCGTGGTATGACGGGGCCAACTTCTTCTTCGTTCAGGATGACTTCGTCGCGGTGACCGGTGATCCCACGAATTCGACCGTAGGTTATCCGGGGTATTACTGCACCGGTGAGACCGATGGTGTCTTTGAGTCGGCCGGCCTGGTGGGGATGTTGCCCAACGGTCAGTTCTTTGTCACGTTAGGTGCCCATGCTGCGCAACTCAACGGGCAGTTTGCCAAGATTGGTGAGGTCGTCGAAGGTGCTGAGATCCTTGACGATCTGGCGCGGGTACAGGTCGGAGACCCCACCGCGCCGGATCCTGACGTTTTGGACTCGGTGACGATCGAGCCGCAATAGTTGAGTCGTGATGATCGACCACGCGTAATTGGAACGGAATTACAAGGGACAAGCTCAGGCTTGTCCCTTTTCGTATGAAGCTGGCGTTCGGCGGAGCTATCGCGCAAGGAGTTAACATGAACGATGGGAAGGTGCACGCGGCCAAAACGGAGTTGCCTAGGGCCTTGTGGTGGGTGGGCGGAGGTGTTGGCCTGCTGATGGCCCTGTTCAGTGTGCTGTTGGTTCCGCTCCCGTGGATTTGGCCCATGCTCAGGCAGCAGGGCATGGGCGTGTTGATCAGTGGCTATGGCTTCCTGGGCGTGCTTTTAGGGATGGGCCTGGCGGTGAGTGCGGTGCAAGGCCTCCGCCATCGCCCCGCGCGCTCGTTTCGGTCCCACCGGCTTTGGGCCGGGCTGTTGGGTGGCACGCTCTTGCTCACGATATTGGCTGTGCTCGTACCCTTTGACATGACCGGGTTGGGGTTTGTGATCTTGCACGTTGCATTGCTCACGCTGCCCGCTCTTCTCTTGCTCTCCGTTCTCGCCGTGTTGATGGGACCGGAGGTTGCCGCGCACGCACGGCAACTCATTCTCATGATGGGCGGCGGGGCGTTGGGGACCCTGGGTGCGCTGCCACTAGAGATGGTTGGCCTCTTGTTGGGCAGTTCGCTGGTCGTCGCGGTTGCGCTCTTTGTGCCCGGTGGGGAGTCCGAGGTCACCTCGCTGATGGAGACCCTCACGGCATGGTCGGTCGCGCCGCCGACGGATCCCGAAGAGCTGCTCGCGCTGGTGAGTTCACCGGTCGTGCTTGCGATCCTCGTTGTCACGCTGGCCGTCGTCGCGCCCCTCGTTGAGGAGCTCTTGAAAGCGGGGCTGGTCGCGGTCGCCGGTCTAGCGGCGCGTCCCGGGGTCGGGGAGACGTTCTTGTGGGGTGCTGCGTGCGGGATCGGGTTTGCCGTGATCGAAGGGGTGGCGAATGGTGCCATCGGCCTGGACTCC
>DAOTTS010000277.1:0-7380 GCA_034437735.1 Anaerolineae bacterium | reverse complement strand
AGATTTACTGAAACCCAGCAGAGCCATCTCCAAGAGATCCAGAATCGGAATCATGAAACACCCAGAAGGGGGCGGTCATATGCGTAGATTGCGAAAGCAAGGCATAGCAAGCATAGGCTTCGGGATCGTATTGATTCTATTGGCGTGCAATTTCCCCACACTGGGCACGTCTACCCCTCAAGCGGTCTGCACCCCGCCCGCGTGTGAGGGCAATGGCGTGCTCCAATGCCCCGAGGGCGAGGAGTGTCCTGGCGGGTGCGGCTTCATCTGTGCCACACCCACCAGAACCCAAGAGCCACCGACCGACGGAGACACGGTGACACCGACGGAGACACCGCAGATTATGTGCACCCCACCCGCTTGCCAGGGAGACGAGGTGATTATCTGTCCCGACTCGTGCCCCGGCGGATGTGGATCGATCTGCGCATCGCCCACGCCCCCGCCACCGACCGGGACCTTCACCCCTTCCCCGACGACAGAATCATCCGCCTGTGAGTTGCCTGCGTGTCCGGCCCCTCAGGTTGTCTACTGTCCGGGAGCGTGTCCGGATAACTGCGGCCTGGTCTGTGTGACCCCAACGCCGGCTCCCCCGGAGATCGTCGAGTTTTCGACCGACCGCACCACCTTGATCGAGGGGGAAAGCGTTCAAATCACGTGGGAGACCCGCAACGCCACCGAGATCTCTATCCTCTGGCCCGGCGCGGGTGGTACGATGGAGGGTCTGGGCGAGATCGATCCTGCAAGCGGCACAGCGACGATCACGCCGTACGGCTCCCCCATCCACCTGGAAGTCCGTAACGACGTAGGATCGGCAAAGGCGGAGTTGACCCTCGACGTCCAGTGCGCAAACGCCTGGATGCCGGAGCTCGCGGAGGCCAGAGAAAACCGCTGTCCTAAGCCCGCCGAGACGACCTGGGCCGCCCAGCAGCCCTTTGAGCGTGGCATAATGATCTGGATGGAGTTCAACCAGACCATCTACGTCTTTTACGATCAGGGAGATCCTAAGATCTACGCCACCTATCCGGACACCTTCGAGGAGGGAAAGGATCTCGAGCGCGATCCCAGCATTAAGCCCCCTTCCGGCCTCGACCAACCGATACGTGGGTTCGGCAAAGTGTGGAGAGAGAACCCCGAGGTGCGGACAAAGATAGGCTGGGCGACCGCACCGGAGTCCGGCTTCGAGAGCTGGCAACAGCGATATCAGGGGTTTGGATTGCACAACGTGACCCTATGGATGGAAGGATTTGACGGCACCGTCTACGAGTTGGATCCGATGGGACAGATATGGGAGGTATACGTCCCCTGAAGTGCGCAAGCCGAGAATCGACAGGATTGTGTCGACCGACTTACTTATCCCAAGGAGGATAGCATGAAATACAGATTGTTAGGAAACACCGGCGTCTTTGTCTCACCGTTATGCTTCGGCACCATGTCGTTTGGCGGGATCGCCGACAAGCAGACCTCCGCTGCGATGTTTCACCGCTGCCGTGAGGCCGGCATCAACTTCTTCGACTGCGCGAACGTCTATCAGAAGGGAACCTCCGAAGAGATCCTGGGCGAGCTGATCCAGGAGGATCGGGATGAGCTCATTATCACCACCAAGGTCTATTTCCCGATGGGCAGCGACGTCAACGCTCGGGGCTCAACGCGCCGCCACATTATGCACGCCGTAGAGGAGAGCCTCCGCCGTTTGAACACCGACTACATCGACGTCTACTTCCTGCACCGCTTCGATCCGAACACGCCCATGGAAGAGACGCTGCGCGCCCTGGACGATCTGGTCAGTCAGGGCAAGATCCTCTACCCGGCCGCGAGTAACTTCGCAGCCTGGCAGGTTGAGAAGGCGCTGGGGATCTCCAAACTCCAGGGATGGGCCAAGTTCGAGTGCCTCCAACCGATGTACAACCTGGTCAAGCGGCAGGCCGAGGTGGAGATCCTGCCAATGGCCCAGGCCGAGAATCTAGCCGTTATCCCGTACAGCCCCTTGGGTGGGGGCCTGCTGACGGGCAAATACGGCCTGGACAGGAAACCGGAGACGGGACGCCTGGTCGACAATGAGATGTACCAGACCCGTTATGGCGCGGACTGGATCTATCGTGTCGCAGAGAACTTCACGGCCTTTGCCCGCGAGCACGGGTACGATCCGGTCGCGCTCGCGGTTGCTTGGGTCGGCGGACATCCCGCCGTGACGGCGCCCATCATTGGCGCGCGCAACGTGGAACAGCTTGAGGGATCGCTAAAGGCGCTTGAGATCGAGATGACCCCGGATCTCCGGGCCGAGATCTCAGCCCTTTCGCCCACGCCGCCCCCGGCGACCGACCGCAACGAGGAACAGACCGGCGCCAACTTCTCCTCGCAGCTGACCAAGAAGGAGTAACTGCACTCAGTAGAACCTTGCTTGCCAAAACCGTGCCCTTCCATCTCCGCGGTAGGAAGGGCACGGTTTGCAGGTTGAGGATAGGGACGACGGCCTACACGCCCCGTAACGTCACAGTGGGCAGCCATCGTTCGGCCCTCTCGGCCATCTCACGAAGGACAAAGGCGTCCAGCGGAGACACGTCCGCCAAGTCGGGGTCAAGCGTCTTCAGGCCCCGGAACTGCTGCAACACGTAGGGGATCCCCTCCTCGCACCACGCGCTCAACCATTGGGCAAGCGCCTCAATATCGTCGGCGTCCAACAGCCCCGGCACGACCGTAGTCCGGTACTCGACGGCGACGTCCGAGTCCTCGAGAAGGCTGAGACTTGCTTCAATCCGACCGACATCGATCTCATCCAATCCGGTCAAAAGCGGGTATTTGGCCGGCGGCGCCTTGATATCCATCGCCACAAAGTTGACGGAGCCACCCGCTAGCAGCTTGCCAAGCCCATCCGGTCGATACCCATTCGTATCGAGCTTTACCGCATACCCCAAATCCTGCACCCGCTCCGTAAAAGCCTTCAAATCGGGCTGAAGCGTCGGCTCCCCACCGCTGATCACGACGCCGGTGACCTTCCCCACCCGCGCTTCCAGGAAGCGCCAGAGAACCTCGCCATCCAGATCAGGCCGATCCTGAGGATGAAGCACAAGATCGGCATTATGACACATTGGACAGCGGAAATTACACCCACCGGTGAACAAAACCGTGGCGATATGTCCCGGAAAATCAATCAGTGACGTCCGCACCCACCCCTTGAAACGCACCCTACCACTCCTGACGCAAAGGAGAGAGGACACGCGGGCAACGGTGTCCTCTCTCAGTACGATCTATCAAGCATCCAGACTCAGTCGCTCAAAAACGCTCCGAGTCACCGTCCTCGGCGACGGCCTTTCCAAGGCACCGACGCTTCAAAGCCTCGATAGCACAGGGAAAAGCTGAGGTTTTTCAACTCACTGAGACTTACGAGGGGTCAGAGTCCCCTGAGATCTCGAAGGTCTTACGTTCGCTGAATTCCTGCCGCTTCCCGTGGTTCCAGGCCTGAACCGGTCGCAGATAGCCTACGACCCGGGAATAGACTTCACAGGGGACCTTCACCTCGTGATCCTGACGCCCAGCGTCCTTATGCGTGCTTTCTACCATCGTACCCTCCTTTGAATCATTCGATGTACCTTCGTGAACCGCCTAGCACATGTTACAGAGTGATCGTCGTGCCGAGCACAGCGAGGAACTCCGCCAGCCACGCCGGATGGGCGGGCCAGGCGGGCGCCGTCACCAGGTTGTCGTCGACCACCGCCTCAGTGACGTCAACCCCCTCGTAGTGCCCACCCGCGTTCTCAACGTCCGGGCCGACCGCCGGATACGCGGTGCACGCCCGTCCTTCCAGCACGCCCGCAGCCGCCAGGATCTGAGGCCCGTGACAGATCGCCGCGATGGGCTTGCCGGCTTCCGCAAAGTGCTGCACTATCGCCAGCAACTCCGCATTGAGTCGGATATATTCCGGCGCCCGTCCACCGGGGATCACCAGTGCATCATAGGCCTCAGGGTCGACATCCCCGAACGTCGCGTTGAGCTGGAAGTTGTGACCCGGCTTTTCGCTATAGGTCTGATCGCCCTCGAAGTCGTGAACCGCTGTCCGCACGATATCACCGGCGGCCTTGTCCGGGCACACGGCGTGAACCTGGTGACCGACCATCTGCAGCGCCTGAAACGGGACCATGACTTCATAGTCCTCAACGAAGTCTCCGACCAACATCAGAATCTTCTTTGCGCCCATACGTCCCTCCTAAAGGTTGAGTAAAGCACGCCTACATAGAATCCGACGATCCGATCTCTGCTTATACGCCGACCTTAGAGAACGGTACTTCCACGCCAAACCGTTCGAGCTGCTCCGGGGTATGTTCGTAAGGACAATACGGATGCTCACCGGGAATATACCCGTGAACCGGACACACACTAAACGTGGGGGTGAGCGTATAATACGGCATCTCATACTCCTCAGCCACCGTTCGCACCAACCTCCGGGCCTGCCGCCAATCGTCAACCTGCTCACCCAGGAAGATGTGCAGGACCGTGCCGCCGGTGTAGAGGGTCTGGAGGTCATCCTGATGGTCCATCACCTCGAAAAGGTCGTCGCTGAAATTCACCGGCAGATGGGTCGAATTGGTATAGTAGGGTGACGCTTCAGAGCCGGACGTGACGATATCCGGATATCGTTCGCGATCGGCACGGGCCAGACGATAGGTCGCCCCCTCGGCAGGCGTCGCCTCCAAGTTATAGAGGTTGCCGCTCTTGCGCTGGAAACGCTCCAGAATCTCTCGCACATACGCCAGGGACCGCATGGCGAAAGCTTTACCATCAGGATGGTCGATACCCACCCCAAGCAGATTGATACAGGCCTCGTGCATCCCGTTCAGTCCGATCGTCGAGAAGTGATTGCTCCAATAGCTGCCGGTCCTTGCCTTGACGCTGCGCAGATAGTATCGGCTGTATGGATAGAGACCCCGTGCTGTCAACTGCTCCAACATCTTCCGCTTGATCTCCAGGCTGGTCCTGGCAATCTCCATCAGCGATTCGAGGTGCTCCCGGAAGTCCGCCTCGTCCTCGGCGAGATACCCCAGCCGGGCCATATTCATCGTCACCACCCCCACCGAGCCGGTCAGTGGGGCGGCAGCAAAGAGCCCGCCCAGCCGTTTGCGGAGCTCACGGTTGTCCAACCGCAATCGACAGCACATACTTCGGGCATCCTCGGGGCTCATATCGCTGTTGATAAAATTGGCGAAGTATGGAATGCCGTATCGCGCGGTCATCGCCCAGATCGGTTCCAGACTATCATTCTCCCAATCAAAATCGGGGGTGATGTTGTAGGTCGGGATGGGAAAGGTGAAGACCCGATCTTTGGCATCACCCTCCAACATAATCTCGGCGAAGGCCCGGTTCAGCATATCCATCTCCGGTTGGAATTCGCCATAAGTTGCATCCATCGTCTCGCCGCCGATTATCACCGGCATATCGGCCAGGGTCGACGGCGGAGTAAGATCCAACGTCAGATTCGTAAACGGCGTCTGGAATCCTACCCGGGTGGGCACGTTCAGATTGAAGACGAACTCCTGCACCGCCTGTTTGACCAACCGGTAATCCAGATCGTCATACCGGATATAGGGGGCCATCAGGGTATCGAAGTTCGAAACCGCCACCGCACCGGCAGACTCCCCTTGCAGCGTGTAGAAGAAATTGACCAACTGCCCCAACGCCGTCCGCAGATGCCGGGGCGGATCGCTCTCGATCTTGGCGCTCACACCGCCAAAACCCTCGGCGAGCAGGTCCTGCAGGTCCCACCCACAGCAGTAGACCGATAGCATCCCCAGATCGTGAACGTGCAAATCCGCGTTGATGTGGGCCTCCTGAACCTCAGGGGGATAGATGCGGTGGAGCCAGTAGCGCGCCGCGATCGAAGAGGCCAGATAAAAGTTGAGGCCCTGAAGCGAGTAGTTCATGTTACTGTTCTCATTAACGCGCCAGTCCGTGCGCTGTAGGTAATCGTCAACCAGCTCCTCGGTGTTGAGCAACATCTGCTCGGTCTTCCGAGCTTGCGCACGCTGCTGGCGATAGAGAATATAGGCCTTGGCCACCTTGGGATTGCCGGATTTGACCAACACCTCCTCGACAATATCCTGAATCTGCTCAACGTGAGGGAAGTCGCCCGTCCCGTTCACCCGTTCCTCAAGGAGGGCTGTGACCGCCCAGGAGAGCGTTTCAGCCCACGGTCGCCCTTCCCCATTGCCTGAGGCCCGGGCCGCAGCGTAGATCGCATCCTCAATCCTCGTGCGGTCAAAGGCGACCACGGCACCATCACGCTTGACTACCTCGTCGATACTCATGGGTGGCGCACTCCTTTCAAAGTCATCAAGGGTGTGGTGTCACACCTGGTACCAGGATCTGAAGCGCAGCGTACGCCGCCCTAGATGCAAACCCAGACACAGACCTAGACAAACAAGAGAATACCAACACTTCACAGTCACCAGTGGGAACATCGAATCGGACGTATGATATTGGACCCTATAAGTCCGCAGGGCAGCGACAAAAAAGGCTACTCAGGGAGAAAAGCATAATCAAACCACACCATATTGGTTGTATAGCAACTTTCACTTTATTATGTTTATCTACAAATTTATTTACTAACTCATTCTCTATATGGTACATAGGAAAAAATAGACCCCTACATTTAGGGGTCAGAAACTATACCCTGCAACAAAATTATCGTGAAGTGCTCATATCATAGCACTAATCCCAAGAGCTGTCAACCGCAAAAGGGCTATTTTAGCCTTAAAATTCATCGCGGTACCGGCTTTCGGCTGATAAGTCACGATCGTATCACGGTCGCTCCTAGGAGATCTGCAATCTCCGGATTAACCCGCCGAAGCCCGATAAGGGTGACGCTACTGAGTGCCGGAACCGTAGGGCCCTTCATAGGGCGGCAGCCCGCGAGGATCCTCGTCTGTCGGCACCACGTCGGAGGTATGAATGTACCAATCCAACATCGTCGCCTCCATCTGGCTCCGGATCTCTCGATAGTTCGGATCGTCATAGACGTTGGTCAGTTCGAGCGGATCGTCAGTCAGATCGTACAACTCACTAACGCCTAACGGACGCCGGATCAATTTGGCCTCCATCGTCCGCATCATCGTGGCCCGTGAGACGCTGAGAGGATCGGTCTGCTGCTGCCGGCCCTTGGGATAGTAAATATGCTCGGCGTCGGTGAAAATCGCGGCGTTGGCCCGCCCCTCAAAGCAGTGAGGTTCGTGGGGATCGTAGCCCCCTTCGGCATAGATAATACGATTGGGATCGCCGTCCGCCCCCTGAAGCTGGGGAACGAGGGAGCGAGCGAAGTGCGTATGCTGCGCCTCGATCTCAGCCAGATCGAGCACGGTCGCCATAATGTCGAATAGCTCCACCGGCGTGCGT
>DAOTTS010000276.1:0-19433 GCA_034437735.1 Anaerolineae bacterium | reverse complement strand
TTCTTCGGGGGGTACGACCACAAGGCGGATGCCGGCGTCATCCACGTGGCGAATCGGTATATCGCGCCCGGCAAGAAGATGTTCACCTGGGGCTTTGGGGAGTTCGGCAAGGGATGGGAGGCCAATCTGACCAACGCCGATGGACCCTACATCGAGCTGATGGCAGGCGTCTACACCGACAACCAGCCCGACTTCTCCTGGCTGCAGCCCTACGAGACCAAGACCTTCAGCCAGATCTGGTACCCCGTCCAGCGGATTGGGCCGGCAAAGAACGCCAACCGCCGGGCCGCCGTCAACCTCGAGGTTGAGGATGGTAAGGCCGCGATTGGGGTTGCGGTCACCGAGGTGCTCGATGATGCTGCTGTCATCCTCAGTTGTGATGGCGACGCTCTCCTGGAGGCGACGGTGGACCTGGCGCCCGATACGCCTTTCGTCACTCAGGTCGACCTGCCCGCCGGGACCGAGAGGACCGAACTGCTGCTTCGCGTCGTGGACAGCAAGGGTCACGAGGTCGTCCGCTATGCGCCGCAGGTGGTGGAGCAGCCTCCCTTGCCTGAGGCCAAGACGCCGCCACCCCCGCCGGAGACCTTCGACACGATCGAGGAACTCTATCTGACGGGGCTGCATCTCTCGCAGTACCGCCATCCGACCATCGAGCCGGAGCCCTACTGGGAGGCGGCGTTGGCGCAGGATCCCACCGACGTGCGCTGCAACAACGCGATGGGGCTGGTGCGCTACCGCCAGGGCGATTTCGACCGCGCGGCAGCGCACTTTCGGGCCGCCGTCGATAAGTTGACCTGGCGCAATCCGAACCCCCGTGACGGTGAGGCCTTCTACAATCTGGGCCTGACACTTAAGGCCTTGGACCGCGTCGACGACGCCTACGGTCGCTTCTATAAGGCGACCTGGGACGTCGCGTGGCAGACGCCGGCGTTCTACGCCTTGGCGGAGATCGACTGCCGCCGCTGTGATTTTGAGACGGCGCTTGACCACCTCGATCGCTCGCTGCGGACCAATGCGATGAATCTCAAGGCGCGCAACCTGAAGGCTGCGGCGCTCCGGCATCTGGGGCGATTCGACGACGCGGCCGCTGTGATCGCGGAGACCCGGGCGCTGGATCCGCTGGATCTCGGCTCGCGCAACGAGGCGATCCTCCTCAGCCGGGCGCAGGGTGACGCGGAGAGTGCAACCGAGCAGCGAGAGGCCCTGGCGGCGTTGATGGACGTCCCGCACTGGCTCTCGCGGATTCAGGCGCACTTCGATCTGGCGTTTGATTACCTCAACGCCGGTCTGTGGGACGAGGCCCGGGACGTGCTCACCCGCCTGGTGGCGGCGGACGGCAGCGCCTATCCGATGATCCTCTACGCGCTGGGCTTCATCGCGGCGCAGTTGGGCGATGGCGAGACAGCCGAAGAGCTCTACGCCCGTGCGTCGACGATGAACCCCGAATACTGCTTCCCCTCACGGTTGGAGGAGATGCGCATCCTGGAGCACGCGCGTTCGGTGCGACCGGACGATCCCTGGATCGCCTACTACCTGGGCGACCTTTATTACGACAAGAAGCGTTACGACGAAGCGATCGCGCGCTGGGAGCGGTCGGTGGCGGTCAACCCTGACTTCTCGATCCCCTGGCGCAACCTGGGTGTCGCCGCCTTCAACGTGGAGGGGGATCCTGACAAGGCCCTCGCCTGCTATGAGAAGGCCTTTGCGGTGAACCCTGACGACGGGCGTGTGCTCTCCGAGCTGGATCATCTCTGTCGTAGGACGGGGGTCTCCCCGGAGGCGCGGTTGGAGGCCCTGGAGGCGCATATGACGCTCGTACGCGCCCGGGATGACCTTTCGGTGGCGCTGGCTACGCTCTATAACCAGACCGGTCAGCCCCGGAAGGCGTTGGACTATGTGCGTTCCCGCCGCTTTCATCCCTGGGAGGGGGGCACGGGACAGGTCTCGCGCCAATACGTCCGGGCCCATCTCCTGCTGGGGCGCGCTGCGCTTGAGGCGGATGATCCCGAGACGGCGCTTGCCCACGTTGAAGCGGCGCAGGCGACCTATCCGGAGAATCTCGGCGAGCGCAAGCACCTCCTGTGGCCCGATGCCGGCGTCCACTACTACACCGGCCTGGCCAAGCAGGGGGTGGGCGATGAGGCCGGCGCCGAGGACGCCTTCCAGCGCGTGCTGGACGCCCGGGGCGACGAGGTCTCAGAGACCACGATCACCCGGGCGCAGGCGCTGCGCGCGCTGGGCCGCGACGCCGAGGCCGACGCCCTGCTTCACGCGATGCTCGAGCGTGCGCAGGCCCAGCTTGAAGCGCAGGCCGAGGCGGGCTTTGCCACCTCCGTCCCGGCGTTCGTCTTCACCGAGCTCGATCGCGAGACGCGCCACCGCGTCCAGTTGACCTACCTCATCGGCCTGGCCCACCGGCACTTGGGCGAGCTCGACGCCGCCCGCGCCGCCTTCCAGGCCGTCCTCGACCTTTCCCCCGGTCACGCCGACGCCCGCACCCAGCTTCGGAAGATCGGCTAGGGCCGTGGTCGGGATATGATAGCAGCGAGCCCCCGAGTCATACTCGGGGGCTCGCTGCGGCTTGAGACCTTGATCGTATTCCCCAAATTCACTTCCAAGGAAACGATAGATTGCTTGCCATTCGAACGCTGATATAATGAGTTACACCGTTCAAAATCAATCGACAAAGGGGCATAGAATGCCTTCAGGTATACGATGGACGGTCCGAGATCGGTAATGACTCCACTGAAAAAAGCTTAACTTACCGCAGAGCACGCAGAGCACGCAGAGAACGCAAAGAAAAGATAGAGATTTTTAAGATTTTCTCTCTGTTTTCTTGATATTTTCAAATCATCTCTGCGATCTCTGTGGTCTCTGCGGTGAAAATGACCTTCTTTCAGGAGAGTCGGTAATGAGTAGAGAACCAGTGTTCACATATGACAAAGAAGCGGACGTACTGTACGCTTCTTTTTCTCCGGACGAAAAGGCAACAGCGGCTGTAGAATTGAACAGCAATATTCTGCTTCGATTCAACCGCGAGGAGAAGCGTGCCATTGGGCTGACGCTTATGGACTTTTCCGTGCTGGTGCAGTTAACCGAGCTGGGCCCGCGCAACTTTCCCTTGGACGGTCTGCGTGAATTGGAACCGGAGTGGCAAGAACTGGTGATGGGCATCATTACTCAGCCACCCGTGAGTCAGATTCTGAAAGTCTCGGTCTACACTCCTTCTTTGACAGAATCCGTACCTGTTGCCCTCATCGATCGAACTCCGCTGCTTTCAACAGCCTGACCTCCGGCTGAGCGCTATCTGGTAACCTGCATCTTCCACCTGGGCGGCACTTACCCAATCGGGTGGTGGTAGACCCGGTGGTTTTTGTACATCTCCCCGTTGAGGTTCTCCAGATCGCGCCGCATCTGCACCGCCGTCTCGGCGACCTGCGTCATGTCGATGTGTTGGAAGCCGTGCTCCAGGGCCGTCTTCTCCATCTCGGCGTAGAGGAGCGCGTTCCCGCCCACCCCGTGGAACTCCGGGACCAACCCGGCGCCGTTGCACGCCAGCCAGTTGGTCCGCTTCATCTCCAGCAAAAGGTCAGCCAGGGCCCAGGGCGTGAGCCGCCCGCCGGCCCGCTGCAGCGCCGCGGAGACGTCGGGGAAGCCCAGCAGGAAGCCCACGATCTCCTCTCCGTGGAAGATCATCTTCACCAAGCTCGGTTGGGTCAACGCGATGGCGTTTTCCATCACGAATTGGGCATCGTTATACGTCAGGGGGGCGAACTCCCAGTTGTCCTCGAACGTCCGGTTGTACGCATCGGTGAACGGTTGGGTCAGCGACTTGATCTCGCGGCGGCTGCGAAAACGACGGACCTCCAGCGAGCCCCGCTCCTTAACCCGGTCCGCGATGCGGTGGATGCGCTCCGAGAGGGTGAAGGTGTCCGTGTTGAGGTAGCAACTGACGAAATCGACCACCTTTTCGAAGCCCACGGCCTCCACCAGCTCCGGATAGTAGGGGTAGTTGTAGTTCATCATGGTCATCATCTGGCGGTGCTCGTACCCGTCGACCAGTAAGCCGTACCCGTCCAGAACCCCGAAGCCCTTCGGCCCGACCAGATCGTCGAGCTCCCGCGCCTTGGCCCATGCGTAGACCCGCTGGAAGAGCGCGCGGGCGACCTCCAGATCCTCCTCGCACTCGAAGAGATAGAAGTTCGCCTTGCGGGTCTCGTGGTGCCGGTTGTACGGGCGATTTTCCAGCGCGGCGATACGCCCGACGACCTCGTCGCCGCGTGTGGCGATGAAAAAGTCGGCGTCGGAGTGCTCGTAGAAGGGATGCTTATCCCGGTCGAGCATCACCCTGACGTCGACGCGGGGCGGCGGCACCCACTTCGGATGATCCTTATACAGCCGGTAGGGGAGATCGATAAAGCGCTTGACCTGTCGCCGGTCTTGGGTGTTGATCTGTATGACGTCGAGCATCCCTGCCTCCTTCGTGCGTGTGTGGGTTATGTTTGTGGGTTATGTCTGTGAGTTATGTCTGTGGGTTATGTCTGTGGGGTATGTCTGTGGGGTATGCGGACGGTGGCCCGCCGGCTGATGGGTGAACGGGGTTAGGTCGGTCGCCCCCCCCCATGTACGGGGCCTCCCTATGGTGATGCGCGGGAAACAGGGCGTGTCCCGTCACAGGAGGAGCCGCGCGTCCCGGCGCACCCGGAGGTTATCCTGCCCGACCAGGGACATAATCTGCCTGCGGAGCGTCGGCGTATTCCGGGTCCGCTCGTTGGGGAATGAGAGCTCAACCTTGCGGCGGCCGCTTCCTTCCAGCACCACCACAAAGGGGTCGTCGCCTTGTTCGCGCTGCAGCAGGTTGTGTAACTGCGCGAGCGTCCTGAAGTCCTGATCGTTGTTGCCCGACCGCTCGAGCGTGATGTAGAGCGTCAGGGGCTGAGGGGTCAGTCCTGAGAGATCGAGCGTCTCCCCATCATCCTCCGTAACGGACGCCTCACCATTCCCGTTATGGCCGTTGCTGCTGTGCCCGTTGCCGTTGGGTGATTGGGATGGCTGCGGCGTCCCCTGCTCAGCAGGTTCGCTTTGCTGCGCACGCGGGTTGTCCTTCTCCCCGGTGCCGGTCGGCGATGTCTCCTTGGATTCTGCATAGCGTGGGGGTTTGCGCTCCCGCACGCCCAGATCCGGGGGTTCCTCATAAGCTGGGGGGGGACCTCCGTTGCCGGACCCGTTGAACCCGTTCGCGGGTCTGAGCAGGTCGTCGGGATCCTTGAACCAGTTGGCCAACAGAGAATGATCGTCGCGGTTGGGATTGTCGTCGAGCTTGCCGTTCATCACGAGCACCCGATCCTCGACCAGGAGCTGCCGGAAGCGTTTGTAGGCGCGGGGGAAGACCACCACGTCGATCGTCCCATCCGGCCCTTCCATCGTCACAAAGGCCATAGGATCGCCCTTTTTCGTCTGAATGCGCCGGACGCGCTGGATCATCCCCAGGGCGGTCAGCGTCTGTCCCGGCGACTCGTTGCTGATCTGTCCGATCGTGGTGTTGACCAGCTCGTCCCGCAGCAGTTCCCGCTCCTGATCCAGCAGGGGGTGCTTGGAGAGATAGGTGCCGACCAGTTCCTTTTCCCACTCCAGCATCTGGCGATCCGGGATGGGGGGGACGAAGGCCGGCGGTTGGATCTGTTTGGCCATCCCCTCGAAGCTGTCGAAGAGCGAGAACTGACCGACCTCTCGGGCCTGGTGGGTCTTGGCGCTGGCGGCCAAAAGTTGGTCGACCACTGTCAGCAGCGCGGGCCGCTCTCCGAAGTCGTCCAACGCCCCAGCCTGAACCAGGCACTCGACCGTCTTGCGGTTGAGCTTGCGCAGGTCGACGCGGTCGGCGAAGTCGTCCAGGGACTCGAACGGTCCGTTTGCCTTTCGTTCTTCCATAATCAGCGCCATGGCGCTGTCGCTGACGTTCTTGATGGCGCCCAGGCCGATGCGGATAAAGCGCTTGGCTTCGCCCTCTTGGGGGTCTTCCCGGTGCTCGATCGTGAACTCCACGTCCGACCGGTTGATGGACGGACGGGCGACCTCGATGTCGTGCCGGCGGGCGTCGGTGATCAGCGTCCCGAGCTTCTCTGTGTTGTGCTGCTCCGTGGTCATCAGGCCCGTCATAAACTCCAGCTCGTAGTGGGCCTTGAGGTAGGCCGTCTGGGCCGTGATCACGGCGTAGTCGGTCGCGTGGGCCCGGTTGAAGCCGTACCGCGCGAAGAATTCGATGTCCCCCCAGACGTTCTCGGCGACCTCGGGCGCGATGCCTTTCTTGGTCGCACCCTCCAGGAACATCTTCTGGTGCATGTTCATCAGCTTTTTCTTCTTCTTCGCCACGGCCTTGCGGATGCGGTCGGCGCGTCCCGGATTGTAATCGGCCATCGCCACCGCGATCTGCATAATCTGCTCCTGATAGACGATGATCCCGTAGGTGTCATCCAGGATGTCGGCCAGGATCGGGTGGTGGTACTCGACCTCCTCCTCCCCGTGCATCCGGCGGATGTAGGCCGGGATGTTGTCCATCGGGCCGGGCCGGTAGAGGGCCAGCACCGCGATGATGTGCTGGAACTGCTCCGGCCTCATATCACGCAGCGTCCGCCGCATCCCGGCGCCCTCGACCTGGAAGATGCCGGTCGTCTCCCCGGTCGCCAGCAGGTCGTAGAGCTTCTTGACCTTCTTGTCCTTCTCAGGGTCGTCCGGCACGCGGTGGTAGGGGATCGTGTGGGTGTCGAGCTTGACGTTGTGTTCCTCCTCGATCCACTCGCACGTCTTCCGCATATGGGTGAGCGTGCGGAGACCCAGGAAGTCCACCTTGAGCATCCCCATCTCGTCCACGATCTCCATCGGCCACTGCGAGACCCGATCGACCGGGCTCTCCTCCGCATCGCCCTTTGTGGGGCGGTTGAGCGGCAGGTACTCGGTCAGCGGCTTGTCGGAGACGATGACGCCGGCCGCGTGGGTGCTGGCGTGCCGGGTGACGCCCTCCACCTGCTTGGCCGTCTCCAGCAGCGTTTTGATATAGGGCGTCTCGTTGTAGAACTGCTTCAGCTCCGGCACCGTCTCCAGGGCCTGCTGGATCGAGACCGGCTTGCCGGGCACGTTCGGCACCATCCGCGCGACGCGGTCGACCTCCCCCAGCGGGATGTCGAGGGCCCGCCCAACGTCCCGGATGGCGGCCCGGGCGCCCAGCGTCCCGAAGGTGATAATGGCCGAGACGTGGTCGGCCCCGTAGCGGTCCTTCGTGTACGCGATCAGCTCCTCCCGGCGGTCGTCCGGATAGTCCAGGTCGATGTCGGGCATGTTCACGCGGCTGGGGTTCAAGAAGCGCTCGAACATCAGGCGGTTGCGGAAGGGGTCGACGTTGGTGATGCCCAGGGTGTACGCCACCACACTGCCGGCACCGGAGCCCCGGACGTTCCACCAGATGTCCCGCTCGCGGGAGGCCTCGCAGAGATCCCAGACGATGAGGAAGTAGTCGTCGAAGCCCATCTTGTGGATGATGCCCAACTCGTATTCCAGCCGCTCTACGTACTCGGGTTTGTCGGCGTCCTCCCCGTAGCGCCAGACCATCCCCTCGTCGCAGAGGTGGCGCAGGTAGGTCTCCGACGACTCGTGATCCTCGGGCACCGGGAAATTGGGCAGGTGGTAGGGCGGGGCGAACTGCAGCTCGACCTCGCACTGCTCGGCGATTTTGACCGTGTTCTCCAGCGCGTCCGGCACTTCATCGCCGAAGATCTTCCACATCTCCTCCGGTGAGCGCATGTAGTAGGAGTCGTTGTTCATCCGCATACGGTCGGGCTCGTTGACCGTCTTGCCCGTGCCGATACAGAGCAGCACGTCGTGGGCGTTCGACTCCTCTTTGCGCGTATAGTGGATGTCGTTGGTCGCGACCAGGGGAACGTCCATCTCTCGGGCCATCTCGATCACCTTGCGGTAGGTGGCATCGAACTCCGGCATCGCGTGCTCCTGTAGCTCTAGATAGAACCGGTCGGGAAAGTGGGCCTGGTACCAGCGCACGGCCTCGCGCGCCTTGTCCATCTGTCCCTGGTGGATCAATTGGGGCACCTCGCCCTGGACGCAGGCCGAGAGGACGATCACGCCCTCGCTGTGCTCGGCCAGCACCTCTTTGTCGATGCGCGGCTTGTAGTAGAATCCCTCCAGTTGGGCGAGGCTCGCCAGCTCCAGGAGGTTCTTGTATCCGGTCTGATTCTGGGCCAGGAGCACCAGGTGGTAGGCTTTCGCCTCCGAGCGATCCTTGCGGTGGCGCGACGTGTGGGCCAGGTAGGTCTCGATGCCGATGATCGGCTTGATGCCGGCTTTTTTACACGCCTGATAGAAGTCGACGACCCCGTACATCACTCCATGATCGGTGATTGCCAGGGCGGACATCCCGAGGTCTGCCGCGTGCTGGGCCAGGTCGGAGCATTTGGCCAACCCGTCGAGCAGCGAGAACTCCGTGTGCGTGTGTAGATGGACGAAATCCGGCATCGCATCCTCCAGCTTTAGATATCGCGTCAAAGGTTCAAGGGGTTGACGCGGTCAGTGTCATCCTGTGGTTGTGCAGACGAGCACCACCTTGGAACGCATAGAGGCGGTTCGATAAGTGGCTTGGTACTCTGATTATAGGCGAGAGGGCGGAGCTTGGCAATCCTCAATTTGAGGATTATAGTATGGGGTAGATACGTCGTCGTACGTAACCGAGAAGGGAGAAAAAGACAATGGATATCGTAAGGCTTGGGCGATCGGGGTTGAAAGTCTCCAAGATTTGCCTGGGGACGATGACCTTTGGCGCGGGTGCCGATGAGGCGATGTCCCGCAAGATCATGGATCGTTTTTGGGAGCTCGGCGGGACGTTCTTCGACACGGCCAACGTCTACAACGCTGGGGTCTCCGAGGAGATCGTCGGGCGTTGGATCAAGGATCGGGGCGTCCGGGACAAGGTCGTCCTGGCGACCAAGGTCTACGGCGCCACCGGTGAGGGCCCCAACGAGCGCGGGCTCTCCCGCATCAACATCCAGCGCGCGGTGGAGGCCAGCCTGAAACGCCTCCAGGTCGACGTGATCGACCTCTATCAGATTCACCGTTGGGACACCGAGTCGGAGCCCGAGGAGACGATGGAAGCGCTCAACGATCTGGTGCGCCAGGGCAAGGTGCGGTACATCGGCTGCTCAAACCTGCGGGCCTGGCAGTTGAGCGACTATCTCAAGATCGCCGAGGAGAACCATTGGGCCTCCTTCGTCAGCATCCAACCCCTCTACAGTGCGCTGAACCGCAGCATCGAGAACGAAATCCTGCCCTACAGTGCTCGCGAGGGGATCGGCGTGATTCCCTACAACCCGCTGGCCGGCGGGGTGCTCACCGGCAAGTACAAGCGCGGGGAGCCGTTACCCGAGAATACGCGGCTGAGCGATAAGCAGGGCTATCGCGACCGCTACTACACCGACCGGACGTTCGACATCGTCGAGCGCTTCGTCGCGGCTGCCCACGCGCACGGCGTCAGCCCGGCGCAATTATCCCTCGCGTGGGTGTTGGCCGACGATCGGATCACCAGCCCGATCATCGGCGCGCGCACCCTGGAACAGCTCAACGACACCCTGGGGCGTCTTGACTTCTCGCTCACGCCCGAGGAGCGCGAGGCGATCCCCGCTGTGCGGCCCGGTCGCTGGGTTGGGAAGGACCCCGTCTACGACCGCTACCATTAATAGGTAAGGTGCCGGAGAGTAGGTAAGGTGCCGGGGACTTACGCTTTTTGTAAGTCCCCGGCACCTGGATTAAGCGTTACCCCGCGTTACCCGGCATCACTCCGCATTATCCCGCATCACGAGCGGCAGATAGAGATAACGCGCCTCGCTGACCGCCACCCGGATCGATCGAACGTCGCTGGAGGGACACCCATTCTCGGCCGTCAGGGTCGTGGTGTAGGTCCCGGTGACGCCGAACGTGTGGGCGACGGTCGCCAGCTCGATCCCCATCTGGTCCGGGGCGCCGTCGCTGTCGAAGTCCCAGGTGTAGGTGATGGGCGTTTGCCCGCTGACGGTCGCGGTGAAATGCGTCGCCGTCCCCGCGAGGACGGGGCGGTCATAGCTCAGGGTCTGGAGGATCACGTCCCGGCAGATGGGGTCCTGGATGGTCATGGTTATGGGGATGGCGAGGGTGGGGAAGACCGGATCCTGGGTGTCGACGCGTAGGGTCGCGGTATAGGTACCGGTCGTGTAGGTCAGGGGATCGAACGTGACGTCGATGGCGGACGTCGCTTCCCGGTCGACGGTCCCGGCAGTGGGCGTCTCGGAGAGCCACGGGACGTCAACGGGCGTGCAGTCGGTGGGATTGCCCGGGTGCGCGAAGCAGATGGCCAACTCGGTGGAGAGGTTGGGGGAGTCACAGGCCCCATAGGTCAGTCCTACGGTCCCATCGCCGTTTTCAAGGCCGGTAGTAGCACCCAAGCCGGACGCGTCCCCTGGATCCTGGTACTGCATCAGCAGGTTATCGTTCTCGAACAGGATGACCTCAAAGACGCCCGACGATTCACCGCTGTAGTAGGGCACCCCGTCGAACATCACGATCTCACAGGCCCCGGACCCGTAGGGACATGAGTCAAAGGTCCGACGGTAGACCGCGCCGCCGGCATTAGGGCTCAGGTCGTCCCAGTGGATCGCAACGATGTTGTTGGGGGCCGAGGGGCTGGGCAGCGGGCAGTCGTTTAACCACGCATCTGATCCCTCTTCGAAGGAGAGGAATTCATTGCTGCCCAGGTAGTACTGGCGCTGTCCATTCCCATAGAAGTCGAACGCGAATCCCAGGTCAAAGGGACCGGCGTAATCGTCGTCCCCCAGGGAGACCGCTGGGCCGGTGGTTGAGATATCGACGAAGTCATACGCCGGCCCTCCCACGTCTCTAGAGTCCTGGTAGCTGTAGCCAAAGGAATCCGATTCCCCGCACCGGCGACACGTGCTTCCAGAAAGCGCCCTAATCTCCTCAGATTCGCTTACGCTGAATGGCGTCGACAGCGCACCCCGGTTGTGGATGCTCAGCGGCAGCGTGGCTGTCACCCCTGGAGTGAGTGTGGCGCTCAGGCTCGGGGGGGATACGGACACACACGGCTGACGCCAGCGCATGGAGACGTCGCGGGTGGTCGTCGTTTCACCCGTCACGCTGATGATCCCTTGGTCGCTCACGTGCTCGTCGGCCGAGACCGTCATCGTGTAGGTGCCCGGCTCGAGCCACAGGGTGTACGTGCCGCTGAGATGGGTCGTCGTGCTGACCGGCGTCGTGCTCTCGATCCGGACGTCGGCGTTCGCCAAAGGCGCCGGATCGGCGTCGCAGTGCCCCAGGCTGTGGACCGTGCCCTGGATCTTGGCCCACGTCTCCGGTTGGGTGACGGTCATCGTCACCGGGATGCTGACACGGCTTCGGTTGGGATCGTCGCTTACCACGGTTAGGACCGCATCATAATCACCCGGTTGGGCCACGGTGAGGGCATCGAGCGTCACGTTGAGGGTTGCCCGTCCGCCGTCGGGCGCCACGGTACCCGCGACCGGCGCTGCGGAGAGCCAGGGAATGTCCGTCGTAGCAAGCCAGTTCAGGACGGCCCGGAGCACGGCTTCCCCATGGGCCGGGTCGTGATCCTGCAAGGCCTCCCACGGGAAGGCGAAGAAAACGGTCTTATACGTCAGCGCCTTATGGAGGCCGGCATCATGGCCCGCACTGCCCGAGAATGCGGCGGAGGCTGTGCCATCCGGCACCAGAATGTCGGAGTAGTTATTGCCGGGATAGGAGAGGGTAAGGGTTCCAAACTCATCACCTATCGGATCACCCTGGATCCCGGTGATGCTGGTGTGCCCCACGTCATTGTCCACGCTTGTGACACCCAGGTACGTCTCCATAAAGGATGTAAGGCCCATGTCGTAGTAATAATCCTGACTGGACAGGAACAGGGTTCCGCCGCCCTCGAGATAGGTGGTCAGACTGAGCTCGTCGGTGGAAGTGGGGCCGGCATTGCCGCCAAAGGTGTCCCCGGAGACCCAGAGGATCGTGGGGTAGTCGACCATTTGCGCGACCGGTGGACCGTCGCCGCCACCTGTGTCAAAGACGTCATACGGGATGTTCAGCGCGGTCAACGCGGCCTCGACGTAGGGCCGGGCATCATAGGTGCTGCCGCTGTCATCGTCGACGACCAGAACGCGCTGCCTTGCCCATCGTTCCTCGAGGTCGAACGTCAGCGGGGCCGCGCCGCTGTTGGAGAAGGTGAGCGGGAGGGTGGTGCTGAGGCCCATATCCAGCGTCGCGTTGAGGGCTGGGGGAGCCACGGACAGGCACGGCTGCAACCGGCGCAGGACGCGATCGTGCGTGATCGTGTTTCCGGCGGTGATCGTGACCGCACGCGTGTCGCTCAGGTGTCCGGCGGCGGAGACCGTTGCCGTGTAGGTCCCTGCCTCCAGCCAGAGGGCGTAGGTGCCGTCACCGTCGGTGGTCGTGCTGATAGCGGTTCCGTTTTCTATCTCGATCCGTGCATTCCCCAGGGGGGCCGGCGCGTTATCACAATACCCGGCGGTCGTGATGCTGCCCCGCAGGTTGCCCCACGTCGGAGGCGGCGTGACGGTCATCGTCACCGGCAGCACAACGTCCGGGTGATGCGGGTCGTTGGTGAGGATCCTCAGGCCGGCGTGGTAGGCGCCGGGTTGGTCCACGTTGGCCCACCAGCCGACGTCCACGTCCTGCGCACTGCCGGATGCGACGGTTCCGCTGATTGGGTCCTCGGTGAGCCACGGGATCTCGCCGGTGCCCTCGGTCTCCTCGCGCAACTCGAAGTCCAGCCCGCCCTCGCCGGTGTTGCTGATCACCAGGCCCGGAGTCTGAGTGAACTGAGCGCCGAGTTGGAGCGTCGCGCTCAGCGCACCCGGCTCGACCTCCAGATGTGCGGTGGGCAGTCGGAACGCGACCAGGGTCACGTTGCTGGTGATCACCTCGACGTCGGTCAGCGTGACGCTGCCATACATATCCGCCGAGGCGGTGGATGTGTAGGGTCCAGCTCCTATGGGAACGGTCTCAAAATAGCCGTCGCTGCCGGTTGTGGCGGGCGTGATCACACCTTTCACCGTGACGGTGGCGCCGTTGAGGGGATCGCCGGTGGCATCGTCACGCACCCACCCGGCGATGATCCCCTTCAGGGTCGTGGCGCTCAGGTTGAAGTCAAGGGTCGCATCGCCGGTCAGCGGGGCGAGCACCGTCGTCGCCGGGACGTGCAGGGGCGCGGCGACCTCAATGGTGTGCGTGACGTTTTCGGCCAGGGCGACGTGATAGTGACCGGTTGCCGGTTCGGTCTCCAGGGTCGTCGTGGGCGGATCGAAGGGATTGCCCTGGATGTCGAGGTGGGCCCATAGGGGATCGCCGGTGCCGGCGTCGGTGACGGTGCCGGCGATTGTGTAAAAGGCGGATGCCATGATCGGGATATCCCGTGTGGTGGTTGTGCCCGAGACGACGCTCACCCCCGAAATCTGCGCCGGGTGGTAGCCATAGGTTTGAACGTCCAGCGTATACGTGGCACTGGGAATCGGCATGGCATACAGGCCCGACACGTCGGTCGTCGTCGTAAAGGTCCGGGTGGCGCCACTCGCAGCTCGCACCGTCGCGCCGGTGACGGGATCGGTCTCGGGCGTGCCCCCGTCCTCGTATACGATGCCCGCCAGGACGCCGAGCGGTTCCTGCGAGACGTTGTAAGCGACCAGGGCGAAATCCTGATCCGTGCCGTCGCCGGTGTTGGGCACGCCATCGCCGGCGATGTTGAAGGCCGTGACCGTGACTTCGATCCATCCCTTCGTCCCCGCCGGTAAGAAGACGGCCTCGTAGTTGTTATCGGCGTCTGCGGTTCCCCCGGTGACGCTCCACTGCCCCGAGAAATGATTGCCCAGGTAGGTACCGCCGTCCACCGCCACCGCTAAGTTTAAATCGTTGACCTCGGGACTGGTCCCGAGGGCGCCGGGTTCGTCGGTATAGGCCAGGACGATCCGGACGGGTCGGCCGGGATCGGCGATGTGCGCCCTGTACGTCCACGTCTCGCCGGTGTCGTCGAAGCGGTGGGTCTGGTCAATCAGCTTCCGCTTCGCGTCATCAAATCCCAACGTGAGGTTGGGCATGCCGTAGCCCTGGTTGTTGCTGGGAAGATCGTCGTTGGCATCGAGCCCCGTCAGGTAGGTGGGATGGGCGATGAGGTAGGCCTTCATCAGGGCTGGGCTGGGGGTGAGGCCGTATCGGTCCTCCATCCAGTAGTAATAGAGCGAACTGACGCCCGCGACGGCCGGCGTCGAGTGGCTGGTGCCCGAGGATGCCGCGAACACGGCCTGGTTGGAGGGGTGATAGAGGTCGCACACGCCGGAGCCGTTGTACAGGGGGTGGGTGCTGGCCGTTCCTTGAATGTGCGTGCCGGGGGCGATCACCTCGGGTTTGACGCGGCCGCCCGGGGCAGGTCCCCGGCTGGAGAAGCCGATCACGTCCATGGCATGATTGGCGCCCGTTGGGCTGATAAGACATCCGTCCGTCCAACTTCCGTCCTCGTCGGAGGGGCGATCGCTCTCGGATGCCCCCACGGTGATCATATTCTTGCCGTTCGCGGGGGTGCCGATGGTCCCGGTGGTGTTCCCATCGTTGCCGGCGGCAAAGATAAAAATCATCGGCTGGTTGCCGGGTTCGGTCGGGTCGGCGTCGCGGACGCCAGCATCGAACGTCTGTGAGGCGGCGTCATAGGTCCCGGCACAATCGCCGCAGCCCCAGGAGTTGCTGGCTATCTGGGCGCCGCTGTCCTGCACCTGCTTGATCAGACCCGTATCGGTGCTCCCGCAATTGCTGAGATCGAAGCCGGATGGGCCGAAGACGCGGGTGCCGGCGATGCGACCATAGGGGCTGACGCCCAGTCCTCGGTTGAACCCGTCGGGGTCGAGATACGGGAAGCTGGTGTTGACGTCGTAGCCGCCTACGATGCTGACGTTGAGGTGGCCGTGTCCGTCCGGCCCCCCGCCGTTCGCCTCGGCGGTGCAATTTCCCACGTATTGGAGGCGGCTGGGATTGGCAGGGTCGCCCAGCTCGTGGAGCGTGGGATCTCCTGCCTCGACGGTGCCATTGCCGATGCCGTCGTCGGTGACGTCGACGATGGGATAATCGGCGGGATCGGTGCTGAGGTTGTAGCCGGCGAGCCAATCGAGGTACCCGGGGCCCGAGGGGCCGCTTTGCGCGGCATCGAAATTCCCGGCGAGGATCTGGTTCTGAACCTCGTCGAAGCGTTCGCGCGCTCCGTAGGCTCCGATCCAGAGGATGTCCGGTTGGGCGGCGAGGGTCGCGACATCGGCGGTTTCAACCATGGCAGTTGTATTCTGGTAGTCGAGGATGGGCGTCCACGGGGAGAGCTGCTCGTGGGCGAGATCGGCAATCAGGGCTTCCGTGCTCTTTTTACCGGGGTGATCGTACATCTGGATCGTGACCCGGACGAGCTTTTCCCGGTGGCTATCGTTCTTACGATCCACCTCGTTCAACCGTTCGCGCAGGGAGGTCTCTATCTTGAAATAGGGCTGGTGGGGAGCGCTGAATTGCAGGAAATCCTTCGCCTGGGCCATACGATCGAGACGGGTGCGGGCGCCGCCGTCCGCCCACACCAGATAGCCGTAGTTGGCGATATAGTGGATCGGAACGGCGCCGGCCTTTTCGACGGCGCGCAGCCACGCCTGCTTGATGGGGCCCACAAATTGGATGAGATGCAGGGCCGGGCCCTCCGGCTGGGTGACGCGAAGGTGATCAGGGATGGACGCAAAGGTGTCGCGTTGGGTGTTGAAGGGATAAGCGTCGATCAAGAGGTCGTTCATGTCCGCCGGCATCTCGATCTTGCGCCGGGTGTCGACAGAGAGCCGATCCACGGTGGTTACCGGTACTTTATACAGCGCAAAGGCGCCGTAATCGTGCCATAGCGTCATACCTTCCGGCACGGGATCCAGGCGGTCGGGACGCGCGATCGCTTTGCGATAATCCTCCGGTTGTGCCGGCGGGCCGGCCTGCGCCGGTGTTCCAGCGGTCGGCGGGGCGCCCAGTGCCGAGGCGAGACCTGCGGTGGCGTTGAGCGGCAATACCAGCATCGTGAGTATGGCGAGGACAACCGGCAGTTTATGAAAGAGTGCGGGCATTTGGAATCTCCCTGTTTGGCCTAGTTACAGATCCGGACGTAAATAACTAAACATTTCCAAGATGCCCATGGAAACGCAGAATCTCTTTAGTTATTCATGACCAGATCCATAGACTGTGTATGATGCATGACGATAGTCGGTCTGTCATTGATTTACAATTCTATGTTACCTTCTTTTCTGAATCTTGGGATTGGGTTTCGCGTCGATCTCGTAGGCTATGGAGGATCCGTTATAATGAAGGTTTGTTGAGAGAGGAGACGGGTCGTCTAGATCGATGGCAAACTTGACCGGCAATCGAATTCGCGCGCGCATGAAAGCGATGGGCCTGGGGTGGATTCCTATCGGAGCTTTCCTGATCCTCGCCCTGATCGTCAGCGAGGTGAACCCGCTCTTTGAGTCGACAGACGAACTGCGCCACTACCGGTACGTGCGGCTGTTGGTCACGGAGCGGCGGCTTCCCGTCCAGGGAGCGGCGGAGGCCCGGATGCAGGGTCACCACCCCCCGCTCTTCTACGCGACCGGCGCGCTGCTGACCGGATGGATTCCCTCGGAGCACGATGCGTCGTTTACCCAACCGACCAATCCCTTCTGGGGCTATCGGAATTGGGAGGTCGGCGTCGATAATAAGCTCCAGTACAGACACTCGCCGGCCGAGGATTTCCCGTATCGGGATGGATACACCGCGGCCATCGCCGTCCGCTGGGTCAACGTCCTGATCGGAACGGCGACGGTGGCCCTGACGTACCTCTGGGCCCGGCGGTTCTGGCCCCGAGCTTCGGGGATGGCCCTCGCGGTCGCGTCGTTGGTGGCGTTCAATCCCCAGTTTATCTACCTCAGCGCGGCGATCAACAACGATATCCTGGCGGCGCTGATGGGGACGGCGGTGCTGGTTCTCTGCACGGAACTCGTGCGGGAGGGCGCGTCGTGGCGTCTTGCCGCGATACTGGGTGTTATCTACGGCTTGGCCCTCCTGACCAAGCTCCATCTGGCGGCCCTGGGAGCGGTGATCGTCGTTGCCCGGGCGCTGGCGCTCCGTGCCGAGAGACGCGAGCGTGTCAGGCGCGCGCTCGTCCCCCTCGTTCGAGATCTGGCGTTGATCTTTGGGGCTGCGGGGGTTGTCGCCGGCTGGTGGTTCGTGCGCAACTGGCGCCTCTACGGGGATCCCACCGGGATGGCCCAGCTCAACGCGATGTGGGGCGGTCGTTCCGCGCAAGGGCACCTCTGGGCATTGATTCAGGGGGTCCCCTACCTGTGGAGCAGCTTCTGGGGCCGGTTCGGCTACGGGCAGATTCCCCTGCCGAAGATCGCCACCGATTGGCTCCTCGTTTTCTTTGTGCTCGGTCTGATCGGCTGGCTGCGGTCACTCTGGGTTTCTGTCTTGCATCGGTACGTCCAGAATCCCAGCACGACAAAGAAGCTCCGAGTCCCCGTACTCTCAAGAGCAGGCTTTGCACTCCTCGGGGACGGATTTGACGAGATGCCCCCGTCCGAGTTGGGACAAACAGCAGCCGTCTATGGGCTGTTGGCGCTGGCGGTTGCCCTCTTCCTCGGCGTCGTGGGTTACTACATCCTCATCCAGCCGGCCGGCGCGATGGGCCGCTTCCTCTTCCCGGTGCTGCCGGCGATGGCCGTGCTCCTGGTGGGCGGGCTTCAGGCGCTCAACCGCCGCTACGCGACCTGGCTGGGGCCGGCGGTGGCGGTGGCCATGGGTGTCTTCGCGGTTTACGCGATCGGTGGGGTGCTCTGGCCCGCCGTGCGCTACCCGCCTCCGGTCCCGGTGCCTGAGTCACCGGCGCTGGAGGCCGACGTCGGCAGTGTCGCCCGGGTGCTGGACGTGTCGGTCGAGCCGACGTTGGTTCGGCCTGGAGACCCAGTCTTCGTCCGCGTCGTCTGGGAGCCCGTGCAGCCGACGGCCGAGCCGTTGACCGTCTTCGTCCATCTGGTTGACGACACCGGGGTGGTGCTCGCCCAGCGCGATACCTGGCCCGGTCTGGGACGAGCCACAACGACCTATTGGATGCCCGGTCGTGTCTTCGAGGACGTCTACCGCATCGACGTCCCGGAGACCGTCTACCGGCCCAATCACGCCACCATCCGGCTGGGCCTGGGCGGTCCTACGGTGGGACGTCTGCCCATCACGGTCCGGGGAAGCGCGGAACCCGCTGGATCCACCTTCGAAACCGGACGCGTGGATATTCTGGCGGATGAGGCCGGGCTGCCTAACCCTCTGGACGTCAATTTCGGCAATGAAATCGCGCTCGTCGGCTACGCCCTGGAACCCCGGGTGCTGATCCCCGGGGAAACGACCGATCTGACACTCTATTGGGAGGTGATCGGTGCGTTGGATGCGGATTACCAGGTCTTCGCGCAGGTCTGGGACGCCGAGTACAACGTCTGGGGGAGCCGGGACGGTGGCAATCCGGGTTGGACCGCCGGTGAGGTGGTCAGCGAGACGCGGGCGATCACGCTGATCCCCGAGACGCCGCCGGGCACCTATCCGATCCAGGTGGGCCTCTTCGACGGCGGCGAACGTCTTCCCCGCATCGCCCCTGACGGCCGCCCGTTGGAGGACCGCATGCCCCTGGGCCCCATCCAGGTCCTTCCCTCCGAGTGATAGAGCCCTTACTACCTCTCGACCTCTCTGCTCTGCAAATTACGGATCAAGCCCTCCAATCTCAACAACCCAGGCACGTCTACGTTCCCAATCCCATTCGTTCCATTCCCCATTCGTTGTGACCATTGGTTGTGAGTTTCGCACTTCTCCATTTCCGTCTATAATAGAGGGGGAAAGCAAAGTAGGTTGGCGTTCATTTTGTTAGGTTCTCAATACCAAGGAGGGACACAATGCTTGATCGGATTGTCAGGGTCTTTAAATTGGATCGTCAGGTCTTTGCCGAGGTCGAGCACGACGAGTCGGCGATCAGTCAAGCTGCGATCATCATTGCGATCGTCGCTGCGCTGTCGGTGGTGGGGAGTATTCTCCAGATGCTCTTTGCTGCCGTGCGAGGGGGAGGGGCGCGCGCTTTCGGAGCGGCCTTACTCGGGATTGTCGTGACCTTCATTATGGCGTTTGTGAGTTGGGCGATCTGGTCCTTTGTCACCTACATCGTGGGGACGCAGCTCTTCAAGGGCGATGCGACCTTTATGGAGATGCTTCGGGTGATCGGCTTTGCGTCTGCCCCTCGGATGTTGAGCATCATCCCATGTATTGGGGGCTTGGTGGGCGCGATCTGG
>DAOTTS010000275.1:0-19468 GCA_034437735.1 Anaerolineae bacterium | reverse complement strand
CTGTACCGGCCGCCGTGCATCTGCCTGTTAAGGAACTGGAGCTTAAGACGTGTTAATCCACCTTATTTTTGCCCTTTCGTGGTCTTGACAATGGGGGTCACTTTACTCATCGAGGCGGTACCCAAAGCCCGGGCCTCCGATCGTGGTGAGATCCACCTGCCCGTTCCGCCGGCGGTAGAGGCCCGGATGGACGGCAGCCTCGGGTTTGGAGGCGTCGGGGTAGAACTGCATGGCGTTGGTCTCGACGCCCATGATCGTGCCGGCATATGCCGCCAGCAGCACGTGGGGGATCTGGGCCAGCATCGGGTTGGTCAGATCCTGGACCATCAGGGTCATGCCGTGCGCTTTGGCCCAGCACAGGCTCAGGATCGCGCCGGTCTGCGTCTTGCACGTCTTCAGCGCCACGCCGGTCCAGCCGAGGCGCCGACCGAGGCGCACGAGCTGCCAGTCGTGCGCGCTCTCGTCGAGGAAGAGCGGCTTCCGCGCCGACACGCTGTGGGCGTCGATGCGGTGCGCCTCCAGATCGTACGGGAACGGCTGCTCGACGTAGAGGATCATCCCGTAGATCCGGGGATGCTCCGCTATCAGCCGGTCCAGGATGGCGTTGACGTAGCCCGGGTGGCGCACGGTGCAGTTGAAGTCCGCGGTCAGCCAGTCGACGGTGGTGCCCTCGGCGATCTCCCCGATCCGGATCAGGCGCCGGTAATCCCAGGCCGCATCCGTGCCCCGCAGCTTGATCTTCAGGCACGTGAGGCCGTCGCGCGCGATCCAGTCCGTGAGCAGGACGGGATAGCCGTCGTCAGGCTCGTCGCCGGTCAGATCGGATGCGTCGAGCGGGTCCAGCCCGCCGACCAGGTGCCACGCCGGCAGCCGGTCGGGGCGGGGGCGGATCAGAAAGTCCTGGGGATATCGGCTTGCGAAGGAAACGTCCGCGTCCTCGGCGGGCTCCAGGAAGTGGGAGAGGTCCCGGCTCATATAGGGTGGGGCGTACGTTTCGTAGACGTTGGCGTCGTGCAGCACGCCGTACGCATCGTGAAGCGCGAGGTCGAAGGCGGAGCAGCAGACGAGGGCGGCGAGCCACGGGATGGGCGGTCGGCCTGCCTGATGTCGCTGCCGGTTCGCCGCCTCCAGCACGCCGGGGAGTGCCGTTCTTTGAAAGGCATACCCAACGTCCATCGGGTGCCCACTTAGGTCGAAGTCGGTCCACGCCTCCGCCAATCTCACGCAGAGGTCCTTGAGCGCGTCGTGGCGTTCGTGGTAGGGAATCTCGCTCGGCCACACCCACTGGACGCTGAGGGGGGTCTCGCCCCAGCCGGCAGCGGTGCGTCCCTCTGTCCTGGTGACGTGCATCCGCACCCGCACGCACGTCACGGCGGTGAGGGTTTCGGTCCCGAACTTGAGCGGGACCCGGGTCTCCACGGGGAGTAAGTATAGGGCGACGGCGTCAGGACGTATGTCGAAGGATGGTCGCATCGGTTCGCCTCCGCTTCTGTTTGATGCGGGCCGGATCTCCCTATAAGGATCTGCGCCCCGCGATCCAAGGTCGAATGGCAAAGGATCGAAAGTTGTGCTATGGTTGCATTATACCCTGGGGTTTCGATTACCCCTAACGGATAGCGCGTGACGTCATAGTAGGGACGTAGATTGCAGGAACTTAGACCGTAGGGAGGCGTGGTTGCGATGGCTGAAAGCAAGAGCGTTACCTTCTCTGTGTTCACGAAACCTTGGAAAACGTTGTCTCTGCCCGAGTTGGGCGAGCTCGTCAGCACGCTGGGCTTTGACGGCATTGAGCTGCCGGTGCGTCCCGGCTTTCAGGTCGAGCCTGAGGACGTGGCGGACGCACTGCCCGATGCGGCCAAGACGTTGGCGACGTTCGGCGTGAAGATCTTCAGCGTGGCAGGCCCCACGGACGCGGCCACGGTCCGGGCATGTGGTGAGGCTGGCGTCCCGTTCATCCGGACTATGGCCCGTATCGAGGACGGAGTCGATTATCACGCGGCTGTCGCGTCCTGCCGGGAGACGTATGACGCTCTCGTTCCCCTGCTGGACGAGTATGGGGTCACGATCGGCGTCCAGAACCACTGCAATCGCTTCGTCGCCAACGCCGTGGGCCTCCGCAGCCTGCTGGCGGGCTACGATCCCCGGCACGTCGCGGCGGTGTGGGACGCGGCCCACGAGGCCCTGAACGGGAACGAGCCCGACCTGGCGCTTGACGTGATCTGGCCGCATCTGTGCATGGTCAATCTGAAGAACGGATTCTGGCGCCGGGTGAACGGTCCCGAGGCCGAATACGCGCGCTGGACGACGTACTGGACCAGCGGGCGGCACGGGTTGGCCGATTGGCCTCGCGTTGTCGAGGAGCTCAAGGTCCGGGGCTATCAGGGCGTGGTCTGCCTGACCGCCGAGTACAGCGATCACGACGCCGTCGAGCGCTTGATCGCCGAGGATATGGCGTTTGCGATGTCCTTGTTTGGATAGCGGCGCACGTCAAGGAGGAGATACGGTATGGCAACGATAAGGGAAGATCCCGTGAGGGTTGCGATGATCGGGGCCGGGCAGATGGCAAACCGGGTGCACTACCCCTCACTCGCCTCTTTCGACGATGTTGAGATCGCGGCGATCTGTGACATCGACGCGGAGCGGTTGCATGCCACCGCGGATACCTACGGCGTCGAGCGGCGGTATGATGATTTCCAGACCATGGTCGAGGAGGTCGCGCCCGATGCGGTCTACGTGATCGGGCCGCCGCACTACATGTACGATATCTGGACGTGGTGCCTGAAGGAGGGTCAGAACCTCTACATCGAGAAGCCGATGGGGATCACCCTGCATCAGGCGCGGGCCCTGGCGCATCTGGCGGAGGCGAACGGCTGCATCACCCAGGTCAGCTTCCAGCGCCGCACCTGCCCGATGGTAGTCCGGCTCCGCGAGGCGTGTCTGGAGCGGGGGGGCATCGTGCACGCGGTCTGCCGCTTCTACAAGTGCGCCATCACCCCGTACCTGGAGGCCCGCGACCACATGATGGACGACGGCGTCCACGCCATCGATACGCTGCGCTGGATGTGCGGGGGGGAGGTCGTCGAGATTCAAAGCGTGACGCGGCGGGTGATGACCCCGGACATCAATTTCTTCGCCGCGATGCTGGGCTTCGACAACGGCGCGACCGGCCTGTTGGTCAACAGTTGGACCAGCGGGCGGCGCATCTTCGACGTGGAGATGCACGCCCCGGGCATCTGCGTCGAGGCCGAGCACGAGGGCAAGGGCGTCCTCTACGCGGACGGCGACACCGAGGGCGTCGTCTACGATACCCGGGAGGTGGCCGGCAGCGACGAGCCTTATGTCTACGGTGGGTTCCGGGCCAAGCACCGCGAGTTCATCGACGCGCTGAAGGCAGGGGTGCAGCCCGGCTCCCATTTCTCGGACGCTGTGAAGACGATGGAGGTCGCGGAGAGGATATTGGCCCAGGCGCTGCTGCGGGATGATTGACGGGATCATGAGTGTGCAGAGGAGTTGGAGGATAGGATGAAGACGCATAAGGTTCTTTTCTTGCCGCGCCAGGGGCTGGCTGAGGACATTCTGTCGCCCCGCGCTCGGGACATCTTGGAGGGCGTCGGTGAGGTGGTTTGGAACGAGAGGGACCGGGACTACACGCCGGACGAGCTGGCGGATCTGCTGCCCGGGGCTGACGCCGTGATCACCTCCTGGGGATCGCCGGCCTTTACGCCGGAGCTTCTGGAGGTCGCGGACCGGCTGAAGATCGTGGGGCACGCCGCCGGGAGCGTGAAGCATCTGATGCCCAAAGCGGGCTACGATCGGGGTATCATCGTGCTGAGCGCCGCCGCCGTTATCGCCGAGGCCGTGGCCGAGTATACGGTGGGTGCGATGCTCAGCATGCAGCGGCAGTTGTTCCCCTATCACCGGCATCTGACCGAGGCCCGGGGTTGGAAGGGGGAGCCCGGCCTTCCGATGCCGCACGATCTGTACCGGAAAAAGGTCGGCATCGTCGCAGCCGGGATGGTGGGCCGGCGCGTCATCGAGTTGCTGAGGCCCTTCCACTGTGACGTGAGGGTCTACGATCCCTATTTGAGCGATCGGGAGAGCGACCAGCTCGGGGTGCGGAGGGTCGCCCTGGAGGAACTCTTCGCGACCAGTGATATCGTGTCGCTCCACGCACCGAGCACCGAGGAGACCCGGGAGATGATCACGACGCGCCACTTCCGGGCGTTGCGAGACGGCGCGCTCTTTATCAACACGGCCCGCACCTGGGTCGTGGATCGGGCCGCGATGCTTGAAGCCCTCCAGACGGGGCGGTTCCGGGCGGTCCTCGACGTCTTCTATCAGGAGCCTCTGCCCGCCGATGATCCGCTGCGCGATCTGGATAACGTGCTGCTCACCCCTCACATCTCCGGGCTCACGGTCGAATCGCGCTTGCGGCTGGTTGAGGCCATCGCCGAGGACGTGCGGCGCTTCTTCGTGGGTGAGGGGCTGACGCTTGCCGTTCCGTGGGACCGACTGGAGATTATGGCCTGAGGCACCAAGGAGGTGGTGATGTCCAGAATGCTTACGCTTCATCTCCGACGTCAGATCCTGAGCGGAGACGATGACGGCTACCTGAGGTGGCAGACGACAGAGACCGTGGAAGCGTGGCCCGGCGCGAAGACGGCCCTGGTGCTGTGTGACGTGTGGGACCGACACTGGTGTCGCGGGGCCTCGGCGCGTCTGGAGGCGATGCTGCCCCGGATGAACGAGGTCGTGGCATCCACCCGGGAGCGCGGCGTGCTGATCGTCCATGCTCCTTCGGAGACGATGGGCGTTTACCGGGCGTCCCCCGCACGCCGGCGCGCGCTCGATGCGCCCGTGGTCGATCCCCCCGATGAACGCCCGCACGACGACCCGCCGCTTCCGCTCGATGCCTCGGACGGTGGGTGCGACACGGACCGGAACGCCGGTGAGGTCAACGCGCCCGTGTGGACGCGCCAGCATCCGGCGATTGCGATCGATCACAATCGGGACGTGATCAGCGACGATGGGCGGGAACTCTACAACGTCTATCGCCAGCGGGAGATCGCGCACGTGCTTGTGATGGGCGTGCACACCAATATGTGTATCCTCAACCGCTCGTTCGCCATCAAGCAGATGGTCCGGTGGGGATTCGCAGTTGCGCTGGTCCGCGATTTGACCGACGTGATGTACAATCCGTCCCGCGCTCCCTACGTCAGCCACGGGGCGGGCACCGCGTTGACCGTGGCTTTTATCGAGAAGTTCTGGTGTCCCACGGTCCGTTCTGAGGATCTGGGCTGAGGGGCAACGAAAAAAGACACAATCCTTGGGTCGACGGATTGTGTCTGCGCTCTGAAATACCCCCGACAGGAGTCGAACCTGTAACCATCTGCTCCGCAAGCAGGCACTCTATCCAATTGAGCTACGGGGGCAAACGATACCGGGTTGAGAACCCGGGATCAAAGGCGGAGAGGCAGGGATTCGAACCCTGGAGGGAGTTTAACACCCCCTAACTGCTTAGCAGGCAGCCCCAATCAGCCACTCTGGCACCTCTCCAAGCAAGATACTCATGTTAACGTCGTGCGGAGGGAGTGGGATTCGAACCCACGGTGACCTTGCAGCCACAACGGTTTTCAAGACCGTCGCCTTCGTCCACTCGGCCATCCCTCCAAGCTTCACGTGACGCAAAGTATACCACGCCGGCTCTCGTTGTCAATCCAAAAAATGCGTTGCGTTCGGGCTCCTGGCTCTCGCCACGGAACCGGGTGGATCGGGTAGGGCCGTCGCCCTGCCTGCTTTCTGGATCACCATACGCTCCCTATGGCTTTGGGACCGGATCGTCCCCGGAGATCTTTTCCAGGATGAAGACGATGATCCAGGGCATAACGGCAGTCATCAGGTTGAGCGCCGGGGATGCTCCGGACAGGAGCATCCAGGGAAGGACGTTGCTCAAGGCATGAAAAAGCATCGCCAGCCATACGCTCTCCGTCCCGTTATAGATCCAGGTATAGAGGTAGGTCATCCCGATCAGGGACATCGTCTGTCCCAGAAGTGCCATAATGAGGGTGATGGCGGCCTGAAGGAACGGGGCCTCCGGCATCCCGGTTAACGTCGTGTAGATCGTAATAGGGTAATGCCAGACCGCCCAGATTGCGCCCAGTATCCAAATCGCTCGCTGGGTAGGATAGCGTGACTGCAAGCGGGGCAGCAGATACCCCCGCCAGCCCGGCTCCTCGCCCAAGCCGCTCGTCAGGACCTGCCATAGGAAGACGGAGAGCAGCATCGGTAACGACCGCACGGCAGCGGTTCCACCCGCCTGCATAGTTCCCGATACCTCTCCAATCAGCCTGGGGATGAGCGGAAGCGCAATGGCTATGCCGAGGATACTCGCATACCAGCGGAGGCTGACCCGCCACGTCACCATGCGGTGAAGAAGATCGTTAAGTCCCGGTCTCCCTGATTCTGATAGGATGGCGATGCCCGCCCCGATCAAGGGGCCATAGACGGCGAGGCTGAATACGATCGATAGCACGACGTGTGGGGTGTTGGTGAAGCCCGATTGAAGGATCTGTGTGACGTTGGGCAATATGGGCAGTTGATAGCCCTGTGTATCCGCGATCACCAGCGTGGGAATCCAACACAGCCAGGTGATACCGAAAGCCAGTAAGAGATACGTGATCCACGCGTTTCCTTGGTCTGCGCGCGCTTGGTTGTCCGTCATCGTCCTTGTCACTCCTATTTGAGTCAGGCGTTCGTGGGCGAATGTGTGTCTTGGGTACTTCTACGTTCAGGGCAGCTATGGATTGATGGGACGTTCTATCACCGTAGAGCTCAAAGCTTTTCAGGTTGTGATTGAGGGATCGGTTGCTCTGTTAAAAGCTTTGAGCTCTTGCGGCGAAGGGGTTCTTCTCTACCCGAACTGGCGGATCGTCCAGTCCAGGGCGTCCTGGAGCATCGACTGGGGCGGCTGCGGGATAAGGTCCGCCTCGATCAGCAGGTCGACGGTCTCGCGGGCGCGCGTGATGTCCGCCTTGGCCTGCTCGAACGCCTCTTCGTAGGTCAGGTCGGCGCGGGCCAGTCCCTCTGCCACGGCCTGCATCGCCACGTCCGCGGCCTCCTGCGGGAAGACGTCGCGCTCATCCATCCGGGGGATGATGGACGCCCGGTCGATGCCGCGCGCCTCGGCGTAGTTCGCCAGGGACTCGGCGGCGGCGATGGCCATCCGGTCGGAGATGCCCGTGGCTTGGGCGAGCAGGGCGCCCTTAAGGATCCCGGGGAATCCCAGCGAGTTGTTGACCTGGTTGGGAAAGTCGCCCCGCCCGGTGGCGACGATGGCGGCGCCGGCTTCTTTGGCCCGGTGCGGATAGATCTCCGGGACGGGGTTAGCGCACGCGAAGACGATGGCCTGATCGGCCATCAGGCGGACTTCGTCCGGCTTGATGACGCCGGGCCCGGGGATGGAGGCAGCGATGAGGACGTCGGCATCCACCATGCCCGCCTCGAACGTGTCGACACGGTCCGGGTTGGTCTGCCGGCAGAGCTCCCACTTGCGGTAGAACCGGGGATCGCGCTCGATGTCCGCCCGGCCCTCGTGCAGCCCACCCTTGGAGTCGAAGAGGATCATCCGGTTCGGGTCGGTGCCGGCCTCGATAAGGATCCGGGCGATGGTGGTGTTGGAGGCGCCGGCGCCGAAGAGGACGATCTTGACGTCGTCCATCGGTTTGTCCACCAGTTTGAGGGCATTGATCAAGCCCGCCAGGGTGACGCACGCGGTTCCCTGGGCATCGTCGTGCCAGACTGGGATATCGCACGCCGCCTGCAGCGTGTCCAGCACCTTGTAGCAGTTCGGCTGGGAGATGTCCTCAAGGTTGATGGCGCCGAAGCTCGGTTGGACCATCTTGACGAAGTCGATGATCCGGTCCGGATCGTGTTCGCCGGCCTCATTGCGGCTGTCAATGCAGAGGGCGGTCGCATCGACCCCGCCCAGGTACTTCATCAGAAAGGCTTTCCCCTCCATCACACCGAGACCACCGGGCGGCGTGACGTTGCCGTCGCCCAGGACGCGGGTGGAGTCGCTGACCACGGCGACGAGGTTGCCCCGGTTGGCAAGTTCGTAGGAGGCGGCGTTGTCGTCGCGAATGGTGGTTGAGATCTTCGAGACCCCCGGCGTGTACCAGACGTTGAACCAGTTAAATCCGAAGACGCCGGCCTTGGGTACGGTCTGCATCTTGCCGCGGTAATAGCGGTGGGCGATTTCACTTAGCTTTTTGAGGAAGAGCGTTTTAGCTTCTGCGATCTGATCCGGTGCCAACTGCTCGGAAAGGGCGGTATCAAGGTTGTCAAGCATGAGGTGCAGTTCGGTCATTCGTATCTCCTTGCACGGGTATGGGTTTTCTCTATCTTAAGCGGTCCGGGTGAGAAAGCAACGCGTCTGGTTGCTATTGTAAACCTTTTTGGGTACAATAACATACCAAATTTGGGGTCTGGGGAGACGGTCAGAATCGCACGGTCCCTGAGGCTTTGAATTCGTTGGGATTCTTAGAGTTGGAGGGAAAGGAATCGCCATGAATGCCAGTTCCAGCATTGAGGTTCGTCAAACCGAGCAGCGTCGGCAGATCGATGAGCTCAGGCTGCCTGTCGTCAATCTGGAGGACCCCTCGCTGTACATCAATCGCGAGTTGAGTCTGCTCAAGTTCAATGCGCGGGTGTTGGAGGAAGCCTGGATTAAGAACCGGCATCCCCTGCTGGAGCGGGTCAAATTTCTCTCTATCTTCTTTAACAACATGGACGAATTCTTCATGATCCGCGTGTCGGGGCTGCGCCGGCAGTTGGCTGCCGGGGTGGTTGAGGCGCCCCCGGATGGGATGACGCCCGCCGAACAGTTGGCTGCCATTCGGCGGGAGCTGCTGCCGATGCTTGAGGAGGCGATGGACTGTTGGAAGAACGATGTGCAGCCCAAGCTAAAAGCGGAGGGGATTCACGTCCTTCGGTATCGCGATCTCCGGGATAAGCAGCGCCGTCTGATGCGCCGGTATTTCGAACGCGAGATCTTCCCGGTGCTCACGCCCCTGGCCTTCGATCCCGGGCACCCGTTTCCCCACATCTCGAACCTCAGCGTCAACCTCGCGGTGGTGGTGGAGGACCCGCTCAAGGGGCGGCAGTTCGCCCGGGTCAAGATTCCGGGGGTCTTCCCGCGCCTGTTGCGGATTCCAGAGGAGGATCGGGCGGAGACGTACGAGACGCTTGGATTGAGCGCGGTGTCTGACACCAATTTCGTATGGATTGAAGAGGTGATCCTCGAAAATCTCGACATGCTCTTTCCCGGGTTGGAGATTGTGGCGGCATATCCGTTCCGCATCACGCGGGACGCCGACCTGGAGATCGAGGAGGATGAGGCCTCGGACCTGCTCGCCTCCATCGAGGAGAGCGTCGGGATGCGCCAGTTTGGGTCTGCCGTGCGGTTGGAGGTCCATAAGGCTATGCCTCGGGAGATCCGCAATATCCTGCTCGACAATCTGGGGATCGAGCCGTACCTTCTCTACGCGGTCGATGGTCCCATCGGCCTCTCCGATCTGATGGAGCTGACCGACGTCAAGGCACCGGACCTCAAGGACCCGCCGTTTATCCCCCACGTGCCCCATTCGCTCTCCTCGGGACACAGCATCTTCTCCACGATCCGGCGCCAGAAGCACATCCTTCTCTATCATCCCTACGACAGCTTCACACCGGTCGTCGATTTTCTGCTGGAGGCCGCGCGGGATCCCGACGTTCTGGCGATCAAACAGACCCTTTACCGGGTGGGCCCCAACGCCCCGGTCGTCGCTGCGCTGCTCGAAGCTCGGGAGAACGGCAAGCAGGTCGCGGTCTTGGTGGAACTCAAGGCGCGTTTTGACGAGGAGAACAACATCGTGTGGGCCAAGGCGCTGGAGCGGGCCGGGGTGCACGTGATCTACGGCCTGGTCGGGTTAAAAACGCACGCCAAGGTCTGTATGGTCGTGCGTCGTGAGCAGGATCGGATGGTGCGCTACGTGCATTTGAGCACCGGCAACTACAACGCCACGACGGCCCGCGTCTATACGGATCTGGGCTATTTCACCTCAGATCCCCAGATCGGGGCGGACGTCTCTGACCTCTTCAACGCGCTGACCGGCTACTCCCGAAAGCACACGTACAATAAACTGCTCGTCGCGCCGAATGATTTGCGCGAGAGCATTATCGCGCGGATCGACCGGGAGATCGCGTCGCACCGCGCTGACGGTCAGGGGTATCTCGCGTTCAAGATGAACGCGCTTGTGGATCAGGCGTGTATCAAGGCGCTGTATCGAGCCTCGCGGGCCGGGGTGACCGTGGACCTCCAGGTGCGCAGCATTTGCTGTTTGAGGCCTGGACTGCCCGGACTCAGCGACAATATCCGCGTCACGTCGGTCGTGGGGCGATTCCTGGAGCACACCCGGATCTATTATTTCCGCAATGGCGGCGATGAGGAGATTTTGCTGGGCAGCGCCGACCTTATGCCCCGTAACCTCGACCGGCGGGTGGAGACGATCTTTCCGGTGGAGGATTCGAGGTTGGTTCAGGCGATTAAGGAGGATATCCTCCAGGTTCATCTTCGGGATAACGCCCATGCTCGGGTCTTGCGGTCGGATGGGACGTATACCGACGTCAAGCCGGCGGTGGACGAGCCGGTCCTCAATTCCCAGCTCTGGATGTTGAGCCATCGAGGTATCTGGAACCACGAAGATTGATAGGAAAGCGCGCCGGATTTTGTCATCCGGCGCGCTGGGATTCGATGGTGCGTCCCGTGAAGTCGCTCTAGACGTTCCCCTCGATGGCCTCCAGCAAGCTCTCCGTGACCGCATCGATGGATTGGTCGCCGTCGATATCCACGACGATGCCCTTGTTACCGTAGTAATCGACCAGAGGTTGGGTCTGTTCGCGGTAGACTTCCAGCCGTTTCCGGGCGGTCTCCTCGGTGTCGTCATCGCGCTGGTAGAGTTCGCCCCCGCACTCATCGCAGACGCCGGGTTCCTCCGGCGGGCTGTATTCCAGATGATAGGAGGCGCCGCACTGGCGGCAGAGCCGGCGGCCGGTGACCCGTTTGATCAGCACGTCCTCGGGAACCTGGATGTTGAGCACCAGGTCGATGGCCTCGCTCTCCCCGGCAAGCGCGTTATCCAGGGCCTCGGCCTGTGGAATCGTCCGGGGGAACCCGTCCAGAAGCGCGCCCTTCTCGCAGTCGTCGCGTGAGAGCCGATCCAGGACCATTGCGATGGTCACGTCGTCCGGGACGAGCTCGCCCTTATCCATATATGTCTTGGCTCGGAGCCCCAGCTCCGTCTCATTTTTCAGGTTGTAGCGGAAGAGGTCGCCGCTTGAGACGTGGGGGATGGCCAGTTCATCCTCGAGCCGGGAGGCTTGGGTGCCTTTGCCCGAGGCCGGTGGGCCCAGCAAAATGATGTACGTTGGTTCGCTATTATTCATAAGGTGTCTCCATTTCTCCTTCAACTATGACTTAGGGTTCCTCATCGGTGTGATTATAACGGATTTGCCCAACTTTATCCCGCCAGGTCTCTGCGACAGTCTTCACAGCCCGGATGACATCCGGTGCGGTGTTCGCCCACAGGGCGTAGACGCCGGCGGCACGGAGAGCTTGACATCCGACCGCCAGGACCAACCCCCGTAAGAACTTCGACGTGGGCTCCGGCGAGAGCCCTTCCTGTGCCCTCAGGGCCTCGATGACTCTCTGCAGGTCCGTCTCCTCGCCCCCCTCGCCCAGTTCAAACTCCAACTCGGTGAACGGAATCGTGCGTTGCCGCCCCGTAAACTGTATCCGGTCGATGGATAGGAGGCCGACCTGTCTCCCATGGTCCCAGACCGGTCGCGCGAACCGCTGCTGCTGAAGTTCAAAGAGAGAGCTGAGGGGACCTTCGATATCGAGGGCGTGCAGGCGTTCGGCCAGGGGGCCGGTAGGACAGGCTGCGTGATGGGGGACGATGACCTCAATCTCCTCCCGCTGATGGATGGCGCCGTCCTGGACGTTCCCCAGTCCCTTGAGGGTGAGATAGGTTCGATCTCCATCGATACGGCGCCGGTACGCATAGCCTGCGGCGAGCAACCGGTAATCGGAGGTGTCGAGATAGGCGTCGTGGAGATCGTGGGGTTCAGCCGGCATGAGATCGTACGTTCCCAGGGTATCCGTGGTTAGGAGATGCTCCTCTGTGGACTCAGCCAGCACGACAAACTTCGCTTCGATTTCCATAGGCAGCTTTCATTGGGATAAGGGTGTGATGGGTGGGTATTGTGGCCTAGGTAGATGTGAGAAACTATCTTAACAGTGCTCGTCGCCCCCGTCCTCGGGTGCGGAGGCCAAGGAACTTTTCGGAGTTACTTAGGTGAGACTGCGTCTCACGTGCTCTATTATACGCCACGGCCGTTTCTACGGCAAGAAAAACGGCCCCCATCGTAGGGATTCATGGGATATTTGCAAAAAGTCTCAATTCGGACTACGATAATAGGAAGACGGGGTCCCTTGAGGCTTCCGTTGTCCGGATAAGGCCTGACATCGGAGCTGCACGGCATTGGCAGTACGGGGGGAAGCTTCACCAGGGACTCGTCGACAGGGCGTAGACAATCGATATCGTAAAGAAAGGGATAACGATGGATATTCAAGAGATTGAAGCGCTATTAGGGGATGAAGCGGAATCGCTGCTCACGCACGAGTGTCAGACCGTGCCCAAGGAGCAGCTCCACCTGCCGGGGCCGGACTTTGTGGATCGTGTCGTGGCGAAGACCGACCGCCCGACGCCGGTGCTGCGCAGTATGCAGACCTTGTTTGGTCACGGCCGGTTGGCCGGGACGGGATATCTCTCCATTCTGCCGGTGGATCAAGGCATTGAGCACTCCGCCGGTGCGTCGTTCGCTCCGAACCCGATTTATTTCGATCCGGGCAATATCGTCAAATTGGCAATGGAGGGTGGGTGTAACGCCGTCGCCTCGACCCTGGGTGTGCTGGGAGCCGTGGCCCGCCAGTACGCGCACAAGATTCCCTTTATCCTCAAGTTCAACCACAATGAGCTGCTCACCTATCCCAACACCTACGACCAGATCTTCTTTGCGCAGATCGAACAGGCGTTCGAGATGGGGGCGGTGGCGGTAGGGGCGACGATCTACTTCGGCTCCCAGGAGTCAGGCCGTCAGATCGTCGAGGTCAGCAAGGCCTTCAAGAAGGCCCACGAGATGGGGATGGCGACGATCCTGTGGTGTTATCTCCGCAACTCCGAGATGCAAATCGATGGCAAGAACTACCAGGTCAGCGCGGATTTGACCGGACAGGCCAACCATCTGGGCGTCACCATCGAGGCGGACATCATCAAGCAGAAGCAGCCGCTGCTCAACGGTGGGTATAAGGCTATGAATATGGGAGACTCGAGCTATGGACGCTTCGACGAGCGGGTCTACACCGAGTTGACGAGTGAACATCCCATTGACCTCTGCCGGTATCAGGTTGTCAATTGCTATATGGGCCGGGCTGGACTGATTAACTCCGGCGGCGCGTCCGGCGAGAACGATCTGCAGCAGGCCGTGCGCACCGCGGTCGTCAATAAACGGGCCGGCGGCACCGGGCTGATCAGCGGGCGCAAGGCGTTCCAGAAGCCTATGGTGGATGGGATCAAGGTCCTCAATTCGATTCAGGACGTCTATCTCACCGAAGAGGTGACGATCGCGTAGCGCGTTTAGGGTCTGTAAAAGAACAAGTTCCCGCACCGACGCCCCCGAGGACGGGGGCTGGAAGCGTTATAGTCGGGACGTTATATTTTTACGAACCCTTAGGGGCGATTGCCGCCATGACGCTTATGAGGCCGCATCTTTATGCATACGCCAACCGCCGGAGATCTAAGATCTCCGGCGGTCGGCCTGTGACCTTCTCAGGCGGCGGTCAATCTTCCACATCCTGGGTGCTGAGGTCGCGTCCTTCCCGCAGCACCTTCTCGTAACTGACACTTCGCCGCTGGACGTGCATGCCGGCTTTCTCGTAGAGGCGGGTCGCCCCGGTCAGACTGGAGGCGTCCACGCCTAGCCCCACGCGGTGTTTGCCGCGCCGGTAAAAGACGCCGAATGCGTGGTGCAGGAGCGCCAGCGCTAGGCCCCGGCGCCGCCACGGTCGGCGCACGCCGAGGGAGTTGATCCATCCCATCTCCGGGTCCTCCACGACCTTGCGGTGGCAGAGGCAGACCCCGGCGATCTCGTCGCCGTCCATAGCCAGGAACCAGAGGCTGGGATCGAAGTCCGGATCCTCGTCGATCCACTGGGCCCAGTTGGCCAGTTCCTCGTCAAAAGGGCGCTCGACAAAGCCCCAGTGGTCCTGGAAGGCGTCTGTCTCGGCGCGGAGCACCGCTGGGAGCTCCGCGCGCACGAAGGTTCGGAAGTGCAGGCCCTCGGGTACCTTTGGGGCCGGGGGCGATTTCTCCATCTCGATGACCATGCGGAACCAGTGGCGGACGAGCTGGTAGTCATGGGACGCCAACAGGGCGTGGCCCCGCTTGGCCTCGCCGGGCATATCTTGCGAGAGGACCACCCGGCTGCCTTCTGGGGCTTGAGGCACGGACTTCTGCGCCCGCGTTTCGGCCCACTGGACGAGGTGGGTGCCGATGCCTTCGCCCCAGTGTTCCGGATGGACCCGCCCCCAGAAGTAAAGCTTGACGTGCGGGGCGGAATCCCAAACCTCGATGTAGCCGATCATCTGATCGCCGTCAAAGACGGCCTGGGTATCGGCTGCCAGATCCAGGGTCGGGCTCCTCCATTCGGTTCGTAATGCGTCAGCGTCCATTTGTGGGCGTCCGATCCATGCGATGGAGCACGCGTTGAACAACGCTAAAGCGGTTTCCAAATCGTCCGGCTCAGCGGCACGGAGGGTATAACGCTCGGGGATTGATAACGCCATGGCGATTCTCTTCTCCTACGATGTTGGGGACGACGACGCCGCTGACGGCGTGGTCGGGTCTGTTGACATTTCTGTTCTTTCTTCCTCACAGGGGCAAGCGAACGTATCCTCCAGCGTACATGCCTCTCCTGCGTATTCAACCTCAAGGGTCACGTGTTGAACGTGAAGGTCCGCGATCATCTCGTGGATCTGATGCTTGATGTGTTGCACGTCCACACGGTCGCAGCAGCTGTCCACAATGACGTGGGTCGTCAATACGTTGTTGATGCCGTCCAGCGACCAGATGTGGGTGTGATGTGTTGAGAGGACTTTCGGGATGTTGGTCAGTTGTTGACTGATCTCGGCCGCATTGTACTCCTCGGGAACGCCCTGGAGGAAAAGTTTCAGCGTCTTGCGAAAGTTTCCGAGGACGTTCACGGCGACGTAGAGGGTGATCACGATCGAGGCGATCGGGTCCAGAATTAGGATCTTCCGGAATATCAGGATGATGCTGATGATCAGCACGGCGACCCAGCCGAGGACGTCCTCCAATAGATGCCACATCACCACCTGGGCGTTCAGGCTCTTGCCGGTACGAAGCCGGAGGACCGCTGCCCCGTTGATGACGATGCCGGCGATAGCGAAGAAGAGCATCCCCCGCGCATTGGAGGGCTCAGGGTTGATCAGACGGGGGATCGCCTCGGCGATGACAAAGGCCGATCCTACGATGAGAATAACGCTGTTGATCAGCGCACCGAGGAGGGAGAATCGTTGGTAGCCATACGAGTACCGTTCGTCCATCTGGCGGTGCGCATAGGTATCCAGCATCCAGGAGAGCCCGAGGCTGAGACTATCGCCGAGGTCGTGCAGGGCGTCGGAGAGCAGCGTGACACTGTTCGTCCACATCCCCCCGATGATTTCGGCGACGGTAAACGTCAGATTCAAGAAGAACGTAATCTGGAGACTCTGGGTGCTTTCGTCATGATGATGGTGATGTTGGTGCGTCATCGTTTCCTGCTTTCAGGCTATACCTTGCCCACCGGGGCGACGTAGATGGCGAACTCGTCCTCACCGTCGACCCTGAGCAAGGCGTCCATCTGCTGCTGGTTGTAAGCGCCGATGGCGCACGTCCCGGCGCCGATGCCCTCAACGGCGAGGTAGAGGTTTTCGCAGACGTGACCGGCGTCGAGGTTGACCAATTTGGGCGTCATCAGCGCGTAGCGCCACTCAGTGCGATAGGGAAGTGCGGTCCAGACGAACGTCACGGCGCTTTGCGCGACGAACCTCTGATCGTGGCATGCCGCTGCCGCTCGCTTGCCGATCCTCCGATCCGTAAATGCGAGCAGAAGCTTGTGTTCGATAGAGAGGTAGCGGTAGAGGCCCGGCTGGAGCCCTTCGACCCGGTTGACCACCAGATAGGTCTCAAACGGGTGGCGGGCGCCCGCCGACGGTGCGGTGCGCCGGACGGCGATGCCGCTGCGCCAGACCTTGTGGACGCCCTGGGTCGACCAGAGCAGAAACGCCAGCTCCTCCAGGGAGAGCGCAGCGTCCGTGAAGCGGCGGTGGCTCTGGCGGGCAGCGATGGCCTCACGCACGGAGACTGTCCCGCCGACGTCCAGGTCCTCTGGGTCCGGGAGGTCGATGAGATCTGCGTCCTCCGGATAGGGCTTCTGGATCGGTGGCGCGGGCATACCCTTCTGCTGGTCGGTCCTCAGCCCTCGCATCTCCAGCCATAGGTCGGACCGCAGAAACTTCCGGTCGTCTTTGGGCTTTGCCATGGATTGCTCCTTTTCTTTGTCGTGTCGAGTTTGGGTCAAGCTTTCGGGGGTATGTCGATCCGGTTTGAACGTCTCGTCAGCACGTATGGTTCCGCTCGTACGCCTCGTCCGGCGGGAGGTCGGGCGCGTCGGCGGCTTCCTTGGCCAACGTGTCGCACCGTTCGTTGTCCGGATTGCCCGCGTGCCCCCGAACCCAGAGAAGCTCGACGTCGTGGCGATCGGTGAGCGGGAGCAGTTCGGCCCAGAGGTCGGGATTCAGCGCCCTGTCCTTCTTATTCCGCATCCAGCCGTTTCGCTGCCAGCGCTTTGCCCATCCCTTCTCGATGGCGTTGACGAGGTACTGCGAGTCGGTGTGCAGCTTCACCCGGCAGGGGCGCTTGAGTGCCTTCAGGGCCTTGATAGCAGCCAGAAGCTCCATACGGTTGTTGGTCGTACAGCGAAATCCTCCCGAAAGCTCCTTTTCGTGATCGCCGTACCGCAGGACGACGCCGTATCCTCCTGCCCCGGGATTGCCCAGCGAACTCCCATCGGTGTAGATAATGACCGGTTTCGTTTTCGTGTTTTTTGGCGTAGGTTTATTAGACATAGACTTATTCTAAAAGGACTGGGATGGAAATCAAGGATCCGCTCGATTGCGACGTCGATGGTGGGTGATTGAGCTCTAACTCTGATGAGGACCTACGGTTTGAAATACACCCGCCGATGTTGCCGTCCTCGGTGGGTGCGGTATAGTCAACGTATGGGTGAGGGTAGGCTACTCTTTGTGAATCGTGCGCTGGGTCCTGTGCTCTCGCGTCTCTGCCACCTGCGGGGATGTTGGGTTGTTCTCGCGGTCGTAGGGCTGATCGCGTGTGGAGGACCGGACGAGTTGCCGGCCCCGGCTGCGTCTGAGGGACTTGTCCCTTCCCCAACCCCTGTCGTATCGGCCGTCTCGGCGCAAGGCTCTGCCGCCTCGTTGGCCAAGCCCCCGGATACCCCGATGCCGGCCGAGGACGTTATAGGTGTCACCCAGACGCCGGAGGCGGCACCACCCGACCATGCGCCATCAGCCGGTGGCAGCGCGTACGTGGTCAACGCTGGGGATACGCTGCTCGATCTGGCGATGCGATTTGACGTCCCGATGGCGGCGATTCAGCTCCGCAACGACCTCGGTGCCTCCCACACGATCCAGGCCGGACAAGCTCTGGTCATTCCCCCGGCGGCGTCCTGGTCGCACGCCTCGCCCTTCTGGATGCTGCACGAGGTCGGGCCCGGCGAGACCCTCGGTGAGATCGCGCGCGCCTACGATCTCAACCAACAGGATCTCCTGGCGGTCAACGATCTGGCGCAGCCCGATGTGCTGTCGATCGGAGAACCTATTGTGCTGCCCCTGGGTGGGCCGATGGCGGTGGTTGAGGCCCGGCCTCCGACGGCGGTGCCGCAGCCTACGCGTACGGCGGAGCCGACCCGTACGCCGGCCCCGCCGCCTCCGGACGCAGCGTTGGCTTCTGAACCGGAACGCACCGAGGTGCCGCCGACGCCCAGGTCGACCCCGACGCCGCAGCCCACGGCCCTCCCACCGGTCGAGGGGACGGCAGATTTGACGGCCCTGGCCCGGGAGACCTTCCGCCTGATCAACGAGCAGCGGGCGATTCACGGACGAGTGCCCCTGGCCTGGAATCCGATTCTGGCCGAGGCCGCGCAGCGCCACGCCGAGGACTGCTATCAGCGGGGGTGGTGCGGTCATACAGGCTCGGACGGCTCGTCGATGAGGACCCGGATCATCCGGGCCGGTTACGATCCCGTCCGCTGGTCGGAGTGCTGGGCGTGGTATCGCTCGCCCGCGTTAGCGGTTACCATGTGGATGGATGAGGTGCCGCCTAACGACCCGCACCGTCGCACGATCCTCAGCACCTACCTGACGGAGGTAGGGGTGGGCGTGATGCCGGGCAACGGGCACGGGTACTATTTCATCGCGGATTTCGGCAAGCCGCGTCCGTAACCGCGACTACGCCTCGGTGATCCCGTATTTGTGCTTGAGGAACGCATCGGCGGATTGCTTGAGCATCAGATGCAGCATCAGGTCGCGACGGCTCTTGATCCACGGCTGGTCGTAGCTGTCCTCCAGGACCGGGGATAGGTAGGAGGCCGGGCGGTATCGAAGGGGTTCGTCGCTGGGCTCCAGGACCTGCTTCACCACCTCCCGGTTCGGTTCTGCCGGTGTGTGCCCGAATTCTCCCCGCAGCAGCATGCGGAACTCGTTGGAGACCATCTGGTAGCGCCCCATCAGGACGTTGAACGTGGCCTGCGAGCCGACAATCTGGCTGGTCGGCGTCACCAGCGGGACGTACCCGACGTCGGCCCGGACCGCCGGCACCTCCTTTAAAATCTCCGGCAATCGATCGAGTTGGCCCATCGTCTTGAGCTGGCTGTTGAGGTTGGAGATCATGCCGCCGGGTATCTGGGATTCGATGATGCGGGCGTCGTAAGGTGGGTACCCCAGCGTTTGCAGTAGCTGGCGCATCCGCGCGAGCGCCTGATCGAGGTCTGCCTCCGATCCCCGTGTGACCCTCTCGAGGATGAACGCGATGGCCTCAGGATCCACGTCCTCATAGGCGACCGGGCGGTAGGTTGCTCCGTAGGTGTCGATGTGGTCCGCGAGCTGGTGGAAGATCCCGAATAACTTCTCCTGAATCTTCGGAATCAGGGATGTATCCAGATTATGGCTGAGGCCCATCGCCTCGGCGAAGGGGATAAGCACTTCGACGGGCGGGTGGGAGGGGCCGCCGAG
>DAOTTS010000274.1:0-51748 GCA_034437735.1 Anaerolineae bacterium | reverse complement strand
GAAAGGACATCAGTTGATCCCAAGAGGGAACAGGGAACAGTACAGAATGTCCTAACCTGTCTTGGTACTGCTATAAGCCTAAAAGCAGCATCTCCCCCATCTCCCCCATCTTCCCCATCTTCCCCATCTCCCCCATTTTCCCCCTCTCCCCCTCTCACGCGGCGACGTGCACCTGCGGCGGCACGCCCTCCCGCCGAAACTTGAGCGCGTTGGCGAGCAGGTTCTGGAAGACCTGGGCGAGTTGGACCTCGTCAGCGATCACGGTGGGCAGCGGATCGTGGGTGATCTCGGCGTCGGTCTCCCGGATCGCGGGCCGGAGGACGATGAGGGTGCGTTCGAGGACAGCCTCCACGTCGGTGGGCGCGAAGGCCGCCCCCTGGGTCTCCACGCGGGAGAGGTCGAGCAGGGCCTGGATCATGGCCTGCATGCGTTCGGCGCCGTCGACGGCGTAGTCGATGTACTGGTTGGCCTTGGCGTCGAGGGCGTCCCGGTAGCGCCGTGCCAGCAGGTCCAGGTAGCTCTTGACCATCCGCAGCGGCTCGCGCAGGTCGTGGGAGATGACGTAGCCGAACTGCTCCAGCTCCTCGTTGCTGCGCTTCAGGTCGGCGGCGTACCGTTCGAGCTGGGCCTCGGCGCGCTTGCGCTCGGTGATGTCCTGGTGAACGCCCGCCGCCCGGATCGGTCGGCCCGCGTCATCCCGGACCAGGACCCGGCCGACGTCCAGGATCCACGTCCAGCCGCCGGATTGGTTGCGCATCCGATACTCGGTCCGGTAGATGGGCGTGCGGCCCTCAAGATGGGCGTTCAACGTCTCCCGCACCGCCCGTATATCGTCCAGATGGATGAGCTTCTCCCACTCGTTAATGTCCGGCTCGATCTCATCCGGGGTGTAGCCCAGCATCTCCGCCCATCGCGGGTTGAAGACCACGTGACCGGTCTGGACGTCCCAGTCCCACGTGCCGAGTTCTGCGCCCTCGAGGATCATCGCCAGATGCTGTTCGCTCTCCTGGAGCGCCTCGATGGCCATCTTCCGCTCGGATTCCATATGCTTGCGCTCGGTGATGTCCCGGGTCACGGAGATGATGGTCGGCTTGCCCTGGAGGGTGACGACGTTGGCGTTGATCTCGACGGGTATTTTGCGCCCGTCTTTCCCCATCTGAACGGCCTCAAAGATGGCGTGCCCGTCCTCGTGCAGCCGCCGCATCGCCGCCGGGATGTACGCGCTGCTGGTGTCCGGGTCGTCGAGGTCCCATGGGGTCATGGTGCTCAGTTCCTCGCGCGTGTATCCCGTCATCGCGCACGCGGCCTCGTTCACCAGTATGAAGGGCCCGGGTCGATTGTCGGGGAGGATGGGGTGGACGAAGACCCCGTCCTGCAGATTGTCGAAGAGGAGGCGGAACCGCTCCCGGCTCGCTTGCAGGGCGGCCAGCGTATCCTCCTGCAGGGGCGCCGTCCGTTGCCGCTCAGGGACCTCCAAGAAGACGGTCTGCGTGGCCGGTTCGCCCTCGTACTCGATCCGGGAGCTGTAGATCTCGACCCGCCGCACGCCCCCGTCTTTGTGCTGGATGCGGTATTCGTGCCGGGGGGGGACGTCCTTGCCTTGCAGGCGGTCGCGGAAGTTGTGGAAGAAGGTCGCACGATCCTCGGGATGGACGAGCGCCGCCAGTTGTTGGGGGGTGAAGCGCTCCAGTGCCTCCGGCGGGTAGCCGCAGATTCGCTCCATGGGCTTGCTGACGAAGATGAGGCGCACCGGATCGTCCTGGGCGATCACGATGCCCTGGAGGGACTGCTCGACCAGGCTGCGGTATTTGCGCTCGCTCTCCTGCAGGGCCCGGCGGGCCTCCGCTTTCTCGGCCTCAGCGCGTTTGCGCTCCTCGACCTCGGCCTTGAGCTCCTCGTTGGCCGCTTCCAGCGCCTCGGTGCGCGCGATAGCGCGCTGTTCCAGCGTGTCGTGGGCCTCCTGGAGGGCGCGTTTGGCCTGCCGTCGCTCGATGGCATAGATGAGGGCGTGGGCCAGCAGGGAGGGGTTCATCTCCCGCTTGAAGAGGTAGTCCTCGGCGCCGGTGCGGACCGTCTGCCGGGCCAGGGCTTTGTCCTCACGCCCGGTGAGGACGACGATGGGCACGTCCGGCCGGTGCGCGTGGATCTTGGCAAAGGTCTCCTCGGCCCGGCTGTCCGGGAGGTCCAGATCGGAGAGCACCACGTCGATGCCCCCCTCGTCCAGGCGGGCCAGGCCGGCCCGGACGTTGGTCACGCGCGTGACCTCAAAGCGCGGGAGCGCCCATCCCAACCCGGGAGCCTCGGCGAGCAGCTCCTCGATGAGCCAGGCGTCGGACTGGGTGTCCTCAATGGACAGTACGTGGATGACGTTGTCACTCATAATGCCTCCTTCCGGATGGGGAGGGTAAAGACGAGGGTGGATCCCTCGCCGGGACGGGACTCAACCCAGATGCGGCCGCCGTGGCGTTCGATAATGCGCTTGCAGAGGGCCAGGCCGATGCCCATGCCCTCGTACTCCTCGCGGGTGTGGAGGCGTTGGAAGACCTGGAAGAGCCGGTCGGCCTGGGCGGGGTCGAGCCCGATGCCGTTGTCGGTGACGGAGAAGACCCACTCCCCCTCTCCCTCTCCCCCCCTCTCCCCCTCTCGCGCGGCGATGTGCACGCGCGGCAGCACGCCCTCCCGGTGAAACTTGAGCGCGTTGGCGATCAGATTCTGGAAGACCTGGGTGAGCTGGGCCTCGTCGGCCATCACGGTGGGGAGCGGACCGTGGTTGATCTCGGCCTCGGTCTCGTGGATGACCCGGCCCAGGGCTTTCAACGTGCGCGCCACGATGGCGCCGGTGTCGGTGGGCGCGAAGTCGCGTCCCTGGGTCTCCACCCGGGAGAGGTCGAGCAGGGCCTGTATCATCTCCTGCATCCGGTCCGCGCCGTCGACCGCGTAGTCAATGAACTTATCGGCCTTCGCGTCCAGGTCGCCGGCGTAGCGGCGTTTCAGCAGCGCGAGGTAGCTGGAGACCATACGCAGGGGCTCGCGCAGGTCGTGGGAGACGATATAGGCGAAGTGCTCCAGCTCCTCGTTGCTCCGCTCTAACTCGTCGGCGTACCGGCCGATTGCCTCCTCGGCCTCCCGACGCCCGGTGATGTCGCGGGCGAGGTTCAGGACCGCCGGGCGGCCCTCGTACTCGATGTACCGGCTGTTGATCTCGACCGGGATCCGGGTGCCGTCCCGCCGCACGTGGGTGGCCTCGAAGACGATGTGCTCGGCGCGTTGGATCGCCTCGATGTGTCCCCGCACTTGATCGGCGTCCTCGGATGCGGCGATATCCATCGGCGTCATCTCCAGCAGCGCCTCCCGGGTGTACCCCAGCCGCTCGCACGCCACCCGGTTGACGTCGAGAAATTGACCGTCCAGGTCGTGGACGAAGATGGCATCGCCGGCGTGATCGAAGAGGGTGCGGTACCGCTGCTCCGAGTCGCGCAGGGCTTCCTCCATCCGCTTCTGCTGGGTGACGTCCCGGAAGCTGGCCACGGCGCCGTAGAGCTGACCCTCCCCGTCCATCAAGGGCGCGGCGTTGACCGAGAGCCATTTTCTATCGCCGTTGGGGGCGACGATGCCGTGTTCCACGCTCTCCACCGCCCGGTGCTCGCGCAGGGCGAGGGTGAGGGGCAGGCGGTCGGCCGGGTAGGGATCGCCGTGCTCGTCGATCTGCTGCCAGTTTCTCTCGTGATAGTAGCGGCCGAGGATTCCGTCCCGGTAGACCTCGAGGATCCGTTCGGCGGCGGCGTTGGCGTAGGTGATCTCGCCTTCAGGGTTGACGAAGACGACCCCGTCGACCATCGTCTGCAGCATGCTGTCCAGTCGCGCCTCCGATTCACGGACGGCGCGTTCCATCTGCCGGCGTTCGGTGATGTCGATGGCGTAATGGAGGTAGATCGTATCGTCGATCGGCACCCACCAGGTGTCCCACACCCTGTCGAACGCCTCCAACTCGGGGAGGTTGGCAGGCTCTCCGCTTGCCAGCGCCCGGTCCGCCAGACAGAAGGTGCAATGGACGGTTTCGGTACAATCGGCCGGCAGCGCACCGTCGTTCGCCTTCAGGCACGCCCGGACGTCCGCCGGAATGTACTCGGCGTGGCCGAAGTCCTGCCAGCAGTATCCGCCCACCTCCGCGCCGGCCTCGCGCGCGGCGCGGTTGGCGGCCAGGATCCTCCGATCCTGTTGGATCAGCATCGCCGGGTGGGGGAGGGTATCGAGCAGCAGTTGGTTGAGATGGGCGATCCGCTGCAGCTCTCGTTCGGACGCCTTGCGCTCGGTGACGTCGCGCAGGGACGCCAGGTAACACGGCTCACCCTCCCACTCGCTCTCGGTGACCCGCATCTCCACCGTGATCGTCTCTCCCGGCCGGCGGATCAGGCCGATCTCAGTTTGCTCCTCGAAGACGACCGGAAATCCGAAGTCCTCGCCCCCCAACGTTTGGGCCGGGCGGCCGAAGAGGGCCGCCGCGGCCGGATTGGCGAAGCGGATGATGCCGTCCATCCCGACGACGAGGATGCCGTCGGCGTTGTTTTCGATGACGTTTCGAAAGCGCGTTTGGCTCGCCTCCAGGTCGCGTCTGGCGCGCGCCAGCGCCTCTTTGAGTTCAGCGGTTGTCTCTGTCATCGTCGTTTTATTCCCCCCTTGGCTACAGTGATTAAATTGTGTTGGGATCGTGGTGCGATGTTCATAATCGGCTGTTGTGTAACCGGTTCACGGTTCCCTTCCTTATGAGGTGTTGTCGGGTGGAAAGTCGGTGAGTCCGAGCCGCAGGGCGACCTCATCGAGATCGGAGAGGTCGCCGATAATGCGGCGCACGGGCCACGGGGAGGACTTGATCAGGGTCGGTGTCGCGATGATCTTGTGCGCCTCGGCTAACGCCGGCTGCTCCAGGACGTCTACGATCGTGATCTGGCAATCGCTGCCCAATCTCTCCTGACAGACCCGGTGCAGGTTCCCGATCGCCTGGGCCGACCGGGAGGATCGACCGGTCACGTACAACGTCAATTCCAATTTAGCCATCCTTGCCTCCTGCCTCTTGGGCGTGGGGGCGCGCCCCAAGGTCGTGGCGTACGATGTGGACGCAGCGCTTGCGGTAATACGAGGCCAACTCGCCCATCAATTCGAGAGCGATCAAGCGGCCCTCCTCGGCATACGCTTCTGCTTTGACGGGGTTGGCCTGCCGGTTCTTGTTCTTGAGGGCCATAATGTGAACGTCCACGACGTCGCGCGGCCCGGCCCTCAATGCGCCCAGGCGTGCGGCCATCGCTGTTACCTCCCTGGACGTATCGTCCTCGATCTTGTACGCGCGCCTCTCCAGCGCTCTGTCCATCAGGGATTCGTAGCGTCCGACGAGATTCTCAAAGACGTTGGGGTGGCTCTCGCGCAGGGGGGCCAGGCCGAACGAGCGCGCGGCGATTCGGGTATTGGGCAGCGCAGCGAGCGCCTCCAGACTCTCCAATTCCCGTTCGAGCTGCGCGACCCGCTCCTCCTCCTCCCGCACCTGCTCGGTGACGTCCTCGATGGCAAAGATCACCCGATCCACCTCGCCTGCTTCGTCGAGGACGGGCGCGCCGTTGATGGAGAGCAAGCGGCGCTGGCCGTCAGGCCACTCAATGGCGTGGCGCACGTCGTAGACGTGCGCCTTCGTCGCCATCACCCGCTGGAAGGGCAGCGCCTCGGGGGGAAAGGGCGCGCCGTTGACGTCCGTGATGCGCCAGTCCGGCATGTCGTAGGTCCGTTCGGCGATCTCGTCGCGGGTCAGCCCCAGCACCTCCTCGGCCCGGTCGTTGGCGAAGACGATCTCGCCGTGACGGTTCACCATCGTGATGCTGATCGGGCTGGTGTCCATCAGCCGGGCGATCAGGTCCCGCTCCCGGCGCAGGGCCTCCTTCGCCTGTCGCCGCTCGGTGATGTCCAGCGCGTACTCGATCATCTGCACGACATTCCCGTCGTCGTCGAAGATCGGGTAGCCGTGCACCTCGACGATACGGGGGGCCTCTCCCCCATTATAATGAACGTGTTCGACGGTGACGGGGGCTTTTGTCGCCTTGACCTTCTCCAGGGGACAGGGACACGTCTGATCGCTGCAGGGCGTGTCGCGGTCGTGGGAGATCGTGTAACATGTCGGGTGTTCGGCGTGCTCCCCGATTGACGCGGCTGCGGCCGAGTTTGCGATCTCAATCGTATAGTCCTCGGCATCCACCACGTAGAAGGGATAGGTCAGTGACTCCAGCGCGCTCTCCAGCAGCTCCTTCTGGTGGCGGAGCCGTCTCTCCGCCCGCGCGCGCTCGATGGCGTACCGGATGGCGCGCGCCAGCGTGCGGTCGTTGACCTCGCCCTTCACCAGGTAGTCCTGCGCGCCCGCTTGGACCGCCTCAATCGCCAATGCCTCACTGCCGGATCCGCTCAGGACGACGATGGGGATCTGGGGCGCCTCATCCCGCGCCGCGTAGAAGGTTTGGAGACCCCGGCTGTCCGGCAGGGAGAGGTCCAGCAGGGCGATGTCGACGTCGTCGTCATGCAGGCGTTCCAACGCGTCTGAAAGCCGGGTCACGTGCTCAATCTCGAAGGTCGTTGTGACCGAGGTACTCAACATCGATCGGAACAGGCGCGCATCCCCAGGTGTGTCCTCCAATAGGAGGATCTTGATGGGGCGATCATTTTCCGTCATCAAATCACCTCACAGACTGCATAGGGTGACGATATTCGCGAATTCTTAAACGCTTCCAGGTGTCATTCATAGATTCTCCAGACTCTGATGCTCATGCCGGCAGGGTAAAGTGGACGCTCGTGCCCTCACCCGGTTTCGAGTCGATCCACATCCGCCCGTGGTGCCGTTCCACGATCTTCTTGCAGAGGGCCAATCCGATCCCTGTGCCCGGGTACGCCTCCTGGGTGTGCAGCCGCGAGAAGAGGTCGAAGATGCGTTCGTAGTAGTCGGGGTCGATGCCGATGCCGTTGTCGGTGATCGAGAAGACCCACTCCCCCTCTCCCTCTCCCCCCCTCTCGCGCGGCGACATGCACGCGGGGCGGCACGCCCTCGCGCCGGAACTTGATCGCGTTCTCGATCAGCTGTTCGAACACCTGCCGCAGTTGGATCTTATCCGCGTCCACGGTCGGGAGGTCGTCGTAGGTGACCTCGGCCTCGCTTGCCGCAATCTGCGCCTGGAGCGCGTCCAACGTCTGCGCCAGCACACAGGTACAATCGACCGGCGTAAACTCGATGTCCCTTTTGTCCACCTGGGAGTAGCTCAACAGATCCCCGATCAACTCCCGCATATGAGAGGCGCCGGCGACCGCGTAGTCGATCGACGTTCGGGCCTTGGCATCGAGCTGATCGCGGCACCGCCGTTCCAGAAGCTGGAGGTGCAGGACCACCGTGCGCAGGGGCTCCTGGAGGTGGTGGGAGGCCACGAAGGCGAACCGCTGGAGCTCGGCGTTGGAGCGCGCCAGGTCCGCCGCGTAGGCCTCCAGATCCTGCTCCGCCTGCTTGCGCTCGGTGATATCGCGGAGGGAGACCAGACGGCAGGGGGCGTCCTCCCACCGGGTCTGGGTCACCCGCATCTCGGCGGTAAGGGTCTCGCCTGGGCTCCGGATGAGGTCGACCTCGGCCTTCCCCCCGGTGACCATGGGGAACCCGAACTCCCTGTCGACCAACGTCTCGGGATCCTGTCCGAAGATCGCGCCGGCGGCCGGGTTGGCAAAGCGCACGATTCCCTGCATGTCGACGATAAGGATGCCGTCGGCGTTGTTCTCGATGGTGTTGCGGAACCGCGCGTTGCTGGCCTCCAGGTCCTCCCGGCACGCGGCTAATTTCTCTTCCCATTGGGTAGCTTGGTCCATGGTGTCTCAACCCTCCCGTGGACGTCGGATGATGCTCGTTGCCGTCCTATCCGTTTGGTGCCTGCTCGTCATCGTCTACGTATCTTCCTCCCGGAACAGACCGCTGAGCCTGTCGAGCTCCCTCCTGCTTTCGGCGTGGACCGGCCGGCCCGCCAGGATGCCGGAGACGCTGCGGAACGGCTTGCCGATGTGCATGCCGCTGTCGTCGATGGTGAACTCGCGGATGTCCTTGTCGTGCATGGAGCCGCGCATCTTGAGGACGGTCATCCCCCGGCGCATCTCGCCGTACATCTCCACGTAGCGGAGGAGGATGATGGAGTCGGTGATGGTGGAGATGTGGGTCTCGGTGACGGAGGTGCCGCCCATCAGGGTGGGGGTGGTGGAGGTGAAGAGGCCGGCGACCTCCTGGTGCTTGATAAAGGAGGTGATGCCGATGACGAACTCACGGAAGCCCTTGACGGTGGAGACGCGCTCCAGGGCGGAGAGGCTGTCGATGGCGACGCGGTTGGGCTTGAAGGCCTCGATGGTGGAGCGCATACTGACTAGGTGATCCTCGAGGCCGGCGACCTCGGGGTAGCGGCAGACGACCTTGAGCTTCCCCTCGCGCTCCATGCGTTCGAAGTCGCGGCCCCAGCCGATGGCGTTGCGGAAGAGCTGCTCGCGGCTCTCCTCGAAGGCGAAGAGGAGGCAGCGTTCGTCGTGTTCGACGCCGCCGGCGATGAACTCGGTGGTGATGAGGGTCTTGCCGGTGCCGGTGGCGCCGGAGACGAGGATGATGGAGTCGCGGAAGAAGCCGCCGCCGCACATGCGGTCGAGTTCGGGGATGCCGGAGGTGATGCGGACGTTGGAGGACTTCTGCTTGAGCTCCAGGGAGGAGAGGGGGATGACGACAATGCCCTCCCCGGGGATGATGGTGAATGGGAACTCGCCCTTGTGGTGGCTGGTGCCCCGGAACTTGAGGATTTCGAGGGTGCGGCGGCGCTGCTCGCTCTCCAGGACGTTGCGGAGGACGATGACGTCGTCGGCGACGAACTCCTCGACGCCGTAGCGGGTGATATCGCCGTACTCCTGGCGGCGTTCGGCGGTCATGACGGCGGTGACGCCCATCTGCTTGAGGGCGGAGGCGATGCGGAGCAGTTCGGTGCGAATGAGGGCGCTGTCCTCGAAGCGGCTGAAGACGGCGCCCAGGGAGTCGAGGGCGACCCGTTTGGCGTCGACGGTGCGAACGGCATTCTCGATGCGGGCCAGGAGGGCGCCGAGGTCGTAGGTGCCGATGACGACGGTCTCCTCCTCCATCTGGGGGGAGGCGTCGACGAAGGCCCACCTGGCATCGTCCTCCCAGGCGGGGACGTCCCAGCCGAGGGAGATGATGTTGCGGCGGATGTCGGCGGGGGACTCCTCGAAGGTGACGAAGACACCGGGCTCCCGGGCCTTCCGGATGCCCTCAGCGAGGAACTGGGCGGCGAAGACGGTCTTGCCGCTGCCGGCGGTGCCGGAGACCAGGGTGGTGCGCCCCTCGGGCAGCCCGCCCTGGGCGACCAGGTCGAAGCCGGCGATGCCGGTCTCCAGTTTTCGGATGACTGATATCGGTGTTGAGGATGTTTGTGGTGATGTCTGTAGTGATGTTTGCGATTCTTTCTCGTTCATAGCGCTCCTTCCTCATGGGTGCTCAACGTCTCACTTGATGACTCGCCGAGATGCAATCCTAACAGATCGGCCACACTCTTTGAATGTCGGAGAGGTCGCCGATAATGCGCCTGGTGGGTGGGGGGAGGCGTTTCACCAGGGTCGGTGTCGCGATGACCTTGTGGGTCTCCGCCAGCTCCGGCTGTTTCAGGACGTCAATGATGGTTATCTCGCAGTCGCTGAGATCCGGCCCGCAGATCCTCTGCAGATTTGCGATCGCGCGTTCAGCGCGGGGCGTCCGGCCGACCACGTATAGATTCAGGTGGAGATCCCGTTGCGATGTGCCCATTTAATTCTCCTCTTCTTCTCTCGGTAAGGGGGTGGTCGGGTCGTCGGAGGGTGGACCGTCGTCATCGTTGGGCGGTAACGCCACCACGTCCAGCCAGAAGTGATGGATCGCTTCCACCATCGCAAAGAAGCCGTCCAGATCCGGGGGTTTGGTGATATAGCAGTTTGCGCCGGCCGTATACGATTGAAGAATATCGGACTCCGCTTCCGAGGTCGTCAGAATGATCACCGGGATACCTCTCAGGGTCTCATGGCCCCGAATGGCCGCAAGCACCTCGTGACCGGTTTTCTTCGGCAAGTTCAGATCCAGCAGGATCAGGTCAGGGCGGGGGGCTTCGGGGTAGGGGGGCTGCCTGTGAAGAAACGCCAGGGCGGCGGCTCCATCCCGCACCACGCTCAGATGGGCGGGGGATTCGATCTCGGTAAGCGCCTCCCGGGTGAGCTCGACGTCGGCGAGGTTGTCCTCGACCAATAGGATTTTGGGTCGTTGATCCGATGCTTGAGATGTCACTTGAATCCAAGTCATAGACTGTTCCTTTCCCTACCTGCTTGAATCGTAAAGTTGAAGGTCGCGCCCGCACCCGGCTCCGATTCGACCCAGATGCGCCCGCCGTGGCGCTCCACAATGCGCTTGCACAGGGCCAGACCCAGGCCGGTGCCCTCGTACTCCTCCCGGGTGTGGAGGCGCTGGAAGACCTGGAAGATGCGGTCGCTCTGTTCGGGGTCGAGGCCGATGCCGTTGTCGGTGACCGAGAAGACCCATTCCCCCTCTCTCCCCCTCTCCCCCTCTCCCACAGCGACGTGCACGCGGGGCGGCACGCCCTCGCGCCGGAACTTGAGGGCGTAGTGGAACGCCGTGAGGGCTTTCTCCTGCAAGCCCGCGCCCAGGTAGATCAGGAGGTTGCGGCAGCTGATCAGATCGAGGTTGGAGAAAGGGGGATCCTTGATCAGATTATGGACGGCGAAGACGACGGTGTCGCGGATCCGCTGGTTGACGCGAAAGTCCTGACCCTCGCGGAGAAAGTAACGCTGCAGGCGTTCCGGCCTGACGTCGGCGGCGATGCTGGTGGGGTACGTGCCCAGCCGCGCCTTCGCGATCGCCCGTTCGTCGATGTCGGTGGCGAAGATCTGGACCGGACGTTCCCGACCCTCCCGCTCCATCACCTCGGCCACCAGGATCGCGAGGGTGTAGGCCTCCTCACCGGTGGCGCAGCCCGGAACCCACGCGCGGAAGGGCTGGTCGGGCTCCAGGGCCGCGAGACTTTGGGGGATGCCCTCTCGTTCCACGACCGCAAAGGCTTCGGGGTCGCGGAAGAAGCCGGTCACGCCGATGAGCAGCTCCCGGAAGAGGTTTTGCACCTCATCGGGGTCGTCGTGCAGCAGGCGCACGTACGCCTCGGTTTCCTCGACCTGGGTGATGACCATCCGGCGTTCGATGCGCCGGCCGATGGTGCTGGGTTTATAGCCCGAGAAGTCGTGCCCGGTCTGCCGGCGCAGCAGGCTGAAGATATTGTGCCTCGGATCTTGCTCGCGCGTCAACAGGGGGGCCGCGCTGGGCGCGTCCGGCCCGAAGGCGTGGCTCGCATACCGGATCAGCGCCTCCGGCATCTCCGCCGGGGGCAGCACGTAGTCCACTACGTCGGTTGCGATCGCGCTGTTGGGCATGCCGTCGTACTGGGCCGTCTCTGGATCTTGGGCCATCGCCATCCCGCCCTCACCCTTGACCGCCTCCAGGCCGAGGGTGCCGTCGCTGCCGGTTCCTGAGAGCACGATGCACAGGGCGTGCTCGCTCTGATCCTCGGCCAGCGAGCGGAAGAAGGTGTCGATGGGCAGGCGCAGTCCCCGGCGCTCCCTCGGCGCCCTGAGGTGCAGCCGGCCCTGCCGGAGGGTCATGTCGCGGTTGGGGGGGATGATGTAGACGTGATTGGGTTCGACGACGACGCCGTCACGCACCTGGCTCACGGGCATGGCCGTCGCGCGCTGGATCAGATCGACGAGTAAGCTCTTCTGCGTGGGGTCGAGGTGCTGCACCAGCACAAAGGCCATCCCGCTGCCCGGGGGCATCTGGGTGAAGAACTGCTTGAAGGCCTCCAATCCACCGGCGGAGGCACCGATCCCAACGATGGGTAGGCTGCCGGTGACTGTCGATGGCTCGTCAGCAGAGGATGGGGGCGAGGATAGGCTCGATCCGACGCTATGTTCGTCCTCCATGGTCATCTCCTATGTGGGCTTCCTTGTTCCAAAGATTATATCAACGCTTAAGTATATCACAAGACGCGAGCTATGCATTTTAACAGGTTGTCACTGAGGCTGCATCAAATTCTTAAGATCGAGATTGCGCATCATCCGGGTCGTGGTTGCGCGTGAGGGTTGCCACACGGTCGAAGAAGGCGCGTTTGCGCGCGGTGTTGATCGACCAGTTGACCGGCACGGTCTGGAAGCCGCTGAGCGCCTCGTACGTCTCCTCGCGCTCCCGCTCGGGCCAGGCGACCCGCCCGTGGTTCCATCCGCCCGCGCCGTAGCCCTGACTGTAGAATCCCCAGGAGGCGTATTCTTCGACGGCGGCCTCCAGGCTCTCGACGTACGTGGAGTCCTCGTTGATGAGGATCGGGCGCGGGTTGGCCTCGAAGGCCGGCGATGCCTTGATGGCCTGGAGTTCGACCCGCAGCTCGTCGGCCCAGAAGCTGTTGCCGTGGGGCATGTAGACGTCCTGCCGGGCCTGCCAGACGCCCGGCGGCAGCAGGTTCTCGGGATGGATGCTTGAACTGACCCACAGCCGGCGCCCATGCAGGGTGGTCTGTTTGACGCGCGCGATCAGGTCGCCGATGCCCTCGGATTCGAGCAGGCCGTCCCCCTCGTGGAACTCGTTCATAATGTCGACGAGGACGTTCCGGTGCCTCGAGCGGAGCAGCCAGTCGGTGGCCTCGTCGACGGCGCGGCGGATGGCCGAATCGCCGTTCAGCTTGTCGAGCTGGCGCCAGTAGAAGTAGTTGACGATCACGACCATCCCGGCGTCGTCGGCAGCATCGAGAACGCGGGCCAGCCGGTCGCAGTACGCGGGCTTGAGCGTGCCGTCGGGCCTGAACGCTGTGTTGACGTAATGCTCGTAGACCTCGGGCTCGTAGACCGAGCCGCCGCCCTGCAGCCCTACGGTCACGCCGAGCACCCCGTGGGCCCGGTAGGTGGGGAGCATCGCGCAGAACTCGTCGGTGTTGCGGTCGGGGTCCCACTCACCGGTGTCGGGGTAGCGCCAATACTTCGCGGTCTCCGGGTTGGCGTCGTCGAAGATGGCCTGCACCATCCGGGTGTTGAAGAGCAGGCCCTCGATCCGGCGGCCCTCGTGGGTGACGCCCTCGTACGTCGGACTGCCGTTGATGTGAAAGGTACGGCCTTCGATCTGTAGTTCGGTGCTCATGGTCGTGTACGCTCCTTGCTGTGTACGGGCTTGGATCTTCCTTTATATAGGATAGCAAAATTGTGCAGTTTCGCGAATTGTAGCTCGCTTATGAAAACATGTTTGTAGTAGGCGCCTTTAGCGCCGTGCGTGTTCGAAATTCACCTTCGCTGGGTAGCGATTCACGGCGATGAATCGCCTACTACAAGCGGATCTTATTTTCAGAGGTGGGTGGATTGTTTGAGAAGATGGGGTAGACTGAGGGGCGACGTACAAAGATGTACACATATCAATGCGCACGACGCACGCTGCGATGCGGGATTGCCTTGATGTATCACGGGAGGTTCTCTGAGCATGGTTGAACGGATGACTGACGTCACGATCGGTAAGGTGATCAAATCGAACACGCACGTCGATTACCTCTGCCAGGTTTACGGGCCGAGGGAGGTGGATCGGGCGCCCGCGCCGTCGGATTACGCGCTGGGCACCTTCGTCCGGGTGCCCCTGAACGACGAAGGCGGGCTGGTTGGCACGGGCACGCCCCACGGCGAGTTGATCGGCGTGATCTACGACACGGTGCTGCACAACCCGGAGTTCGGCAACCTCGGGCCGAGGCTCTCGTCGGAGCCGGACCTCCAGGTCTTCACGCCCGACTACCTGGCGGAGAAGGTGACCCTGGTGGGCATCACGACGGTGGGAATGCGCGCGCCGGACGGCGCGGTGACCCACGGCATCCCCGCGCTGGCGGCGCAGATCGACGCGGTCGTGACGCGGCTGGCGGAGGATGCGGTGCGCGACTTCCACCGGGCGCCGGACGGCGGCGTGCGTCTCGAATACGCGCCGATGCTGGTGGCCCAGGGCAGCCCGCTCGCGCGGCACCTCCTGCTGCGCATCGTCGACCACCTGGGCGCGCTCTTCCCCGAGGAGGCGGCGCACCTCTCGGTGCTCCGGGCCGAGCTGGCCTGGCAGACGATGATCGCGCCGATGGGAGGGGTCGCATGACGGACCGACGCCCCCTCGGCACGACCAAGGGCCCCGGCGAGACCCATCACGAGTTCCTCCTGATCACCCCCGACCGCGACGGCGTCGCCAAGGTCGGCGAATTCGTCTACTACGAGGCCGAGGTCGATGGGCAGGCCCGGCGGGTGCTGGGCCGGATCACCGGACGGCAGCCGGTGCGCCTGCTGCCCGACGGTTTCCTGGCCGATCCCGACGTCAACCCGGCGGCGGTGGCCGGGATGCTGGGCTACCGGGGCCACGATCAGGAGCTCTTTGAGATCAGCGTCGGCGTGCTGGGATATTACCACGACGGGTTGGGCGACTTCATCAACCCCCGGCTGCCGCCCCGCGCCGGCACGCCGATCTACGTGGCCGACGACGCGATGCTGAGCCGGGTGCTGACCAAGCGCGAGGTGGCGACGACCGGCGGGGCGCACGTGGGCTCGCTGCTCAGCCGCCCGGTGGGGAAGGTGCCCGTCACCGTCGATCTCCAGGCGGTCACCAACACCCACCTGGCGATCATCGCCAGCACGGGATCCGGCAAGAGCTACCTGGCCGGCGTGCTGACCGAGGAACTGATGGCGCCCTACAACCGGGCCGCGATGCTGATCGTCGATCCGCACGGGGAGTACGACACGCTGATGGGCATGGAGTCGGCGGACGTCTTCCTCGGTGAGGACGGGTACGTGCCCCGGGTCAACGTGATCCGTCCGGAGGACGTGAAGGTGCAGATCTCGTCGCTCAACCTGGGCGACCTGCGCTATCTGCTGCCGAACCTCTCGGAGCGCATGCACTATCTGCTGGGCCGGGCGTACAACAAGGTGCAGCGGGACTTTGGGGAGAACTGGACGCTGGCCCAGTTCCGGATCGCGGTGCGCCGGGCGGAGCAGGAGATGAGCGGCAAGCCCGACGTGGAGGGCGAGGCCGATGCGCTCGCCCAGGGCGACGATTACGGCACGGCGGGGGCGGTCATCTGGCGCCTCAACTCGGCGCTGCAGAGCTCAACCATCTTTGACGACCTGGCCAATCTGCGGCTGATGGAGCTCTTCCGGCCCGGGCAGTGCACGGTGCTGCAGCTCAACGAGGTGGACGAGCGGGAGCAGCAGGTGGTGGTGGCGACGCTGCTGCGGCGGCTGCTGGCCGCCCGGATGCAGACCGAGAAGCGGCAGGCGTTGGAGGGCGAGGAGCTCTATCTGCCGTACCCCGCGTTCGTGCTGATTGAGGAGGCGCACAACTTCGCGCCGGCCTCCGCCGACCTGGTGAGCAGCCAGATTCTCAAGAAGATCCTCTCCGAGGGCCGGAAGTTCGGGGTCGGGATCGGGTTGATCAGCCAGCGGCCCGGCAAGCTGGACGCCGACGTGCTCTCGCAGTGTATGACCCAGTTCCTGCTGCGGATCGTCAACCCGGTCGATCAGAGCCGGGTGGCGGAGAGCGTGGAGAGCGTGGGACGGGACCTGCTGCAGGAGCTGCCGGCCCTCTCCAAGGGCCAGGCGGTGATCGCGGGCGCGGCGGTCAACACCCCGGTGCTGGCCCGCATCCGCACGCGGTACACGACCCACGGCGCCGAGGATCTGGACGCCCCGGCCCGCTGGTGCGCCTGGTTCGACGAGGGCCGCGACGCGCAGCAGAACCGGGACGCGGCCATGCCCTTCGAGCCCCGCACGCGCGGGGCCAACAAACTCTTCAAGACGGAGTAAGCCTCAAAGGAAGGTCTAGGTAAGGTGCCGGGGACTTCGGTTTTTGAAGTCCCCGGCACCTGGTTTCACCAAGGTGGGACGCACTATCGGCGTGAGGCGCAAGGTATTGCCCTCGATGATGGTCTTCACCTCATCCCCGTCCTGCAAATTCAACTGATCCATCAGACGGTCGGGGATCGTGATCTCATCCTGTTTTGAGCTTCGCACAATGATCGTCATCTCTCTGCTCCTAGTCCCCTAGAGAATCCAAGTCACACCCAACTCTATTATAGCATACGGAATGCGGTGAGGGTGACGAGGTGCGACGCACTCCCGTGTTATACCCTTCAAGGTTCAAGTGCGTCGCACCGGGTTTCGAATACAAGCCAGGGCTGTCGCAGCTAAACGTAAAGCCACCGAATTTCACGCTCGAAGCCCCGTCCCCGGGGCGGCTTCTGCGAAATCAAGTCACAAAACCGATCTTTCTGCCGCGAAGCCGCCCCTGAGAGGGGGGCTGGGAGCACTTTTAAGATGCGATTGCCCCAGCCTCAGCCCTCGACGGGCGCCCCGACCGGAGCGGGCTGCGGCTTATCGCGCTGGAGCGCGGCCTGCGCCCAGAGCCAGATGGCGCCCAGGCCCACCAGGATGGCGAGCAGCCGGATCAGCCAACCCAGGATGGGGATCGACCAGAGGATCACGAACGCGACGACGCCCACGAGCATCGGCACCCAGCGGTTCTCCTCCAGGTCCGATTGGAAGAGCCGGAAGATCAACTGGCCCAGCAGCAGGCTGACCACCAGCGTGGTCACGTACCGCCAGAGGAGCCCGAAGCTGAAGCCGACGGCCCCGGTGATGAGCCCGCCCAGCACCACGAACCGGCGCGCCAGCTCGCCCAGGGTGATCACGCCGAAGATGGCGGTCACCGCGCCGATGACGAGGATCAGGGCGATGAAGCCCGCGACAAAGGCGGCGATGGCGAGCACGCCCAGGCCCAGGCTGGACCCCGGTTTGGCCTCGAGCGTCGCGCTGAGGGTCTTCGTCCACGTCGGGACGACCCACATCATCAGCGCGCCCAACAAGAGCAGGGTCACCAGGCGCCGCAGCTGCTTGAAGAGCCACTTGAAGGCCAGCCGCCCGGCAGTCGGTCGTCGTTCCTGATCTTCGCGCGTTTCGGCGACGTGCTCCGTGAAATCCGCCTCACCCGCGACCGTGCCGGCGGGCACGTCGATGGGCGCGTTCGCGGTGTAGTCCAGGTCGCCCTCGATCTGCGCGCTCTCCATCACCGTCAGGCCGCCCGGGATGGACGGGACCGAGGGCACCATCGGCATAAAGGTGGTGAAGGGCGGCATCTGCTCGCCCTGCCGCGCCCCGCCCACGTCGATGGTGACGTCATCGCCGATCGTGCCGGCGAGGCGGACGCTGTTCGCGCCGATCTTGGCCATCCCCCCCACGTCGCCGTCGAGCAGCACCTGGAACCCGCCGAAGAGCAGATCGCGTCCGATCTCAGCGCCGGGTTTGTGCTGCAGGCTGTATCCGCCGCCGAGGAGATCCTCCTCGATCTCACCGATGACGGTCAGTGCGTAGCCGGCGAGGTAGGCGTCCTCCACCGATCCGCTGATGATGATCTCCTGCCCCATCGCGAAGAGGTCGCCGGTGACCTCCCCGTTGACGCGGATGGTCTGCCCGGTCGCGAAGACATCGCCCTCGACCGTGCCCTCAATGATGACCTCCTGCCCGCTGGCGAAGAGATCGTCCTCAATGACCTCGTCGGCCCCCACCACGACGGTCTCGCCGCCGCGCCCTTCAAACGCCAGGGCCGCCGGTACGACCAGGATAAGGGCCAGGGCCGTCAGGCCCAGTATCGATACCAATCTCCGAAGTTTCATCGTTCGTTCCTCCTTTAGATTGCCTTCGTCGTTCGCACTCTCCTACATTTAAGTATACTACGTAGGTCGTTGGACAAAAGTTGCGTTCCTTCGGGAGATCGTTAGCTTTGCGTTAGGCACCCGCCGGCCCGATCTTGACACCACCCTGACCCTTTCTACAATAGGGGCATAGACCTAAGAGCTCAAAGGTTTTAACGGCGCGACCTCAAGAGCGGATAATCGACTGGAAGCCTTTGAGCTCTGCAAGCTTGATGAATGGGAGACCCTATGCTATCTGTCTTTGCAGTCACGGCGCGGGGGCTGGAATCCGTCGCCGCCGAGGAGATGGCCGCGGCCGGGTTGCGCGTGGAGGAGTCCGGATACCGCCGGGTGCGGGCCGTGTGCCAGGGGCCGCTGGCCCCGCTCCTTGCGCTCCGCACGGTCGACGACCTCTTCCTGGAGGTCGAGACCTGGCTGGGGGTGGACCGCCCCCGGTCCGCCCTCGACGTGGTGCGGGAGATGAGCAGCCAGCTCAATCTCTACATCGCCTTGGCGGTCTGCGGCGACCTCCGCCCGGTGCGCCAGCCGCCGGTCTTCTCGGTGACCGCCAGCTTCGTGGGCCGCCGCAACTACACCGCGGACGAGCTTAAGCTGGCCTGCGCCGCGGGCATCAAGGCCGCGCACTATGGGTGGGTCTACACCTCGGACGACCGGGATGCGGACCTCAACGTGCGGCTCTTTATCGAGCACGAAACCGCGCACGTGGGCGTGCGGCTGGCTGCGGAGCCGCTCCAGAACCGGCCCTACAAGGACGCCCACATTCCGGGCTCGCTCAAGCCGCCGGTCGCCGCAGCGTTGGGGTGGCTCGCCGGGGTTCGCGGGGATGCGGACGGCTTACGGCTCGTCGATCCCTGCTGCGGGGCCGGCACGATCCTGATTGAGGCAGCGCGGGGTGGGGCGGCGGCGGTGGGCGGCGATATCGACCCCCAGGCCGTGACCGCGACCCGGGTCAATGCAGCTCGCGCGCAGCGACACGGGGAGGATCGTGAGGATGCGAGCGATCCGGAGCCCGTGCGTTCCTGGAAAGCGGTCCGGACGCGCGCCTCGCAGACCGAGCCGCGCGCGCCGCAGGCGCCGTCAGCGGCCGGGTTCTCCCTCTGCCTGCACCGTTGGGATGCGCGGCGTCTCCCGCTGGCGAACGGCTCGGTGCCGATGCTGGCGACCAATCCGCCGTGGGGCCGTAAGGTCAATCTTGAGGCGGCGATGACGCGCTTCTACGCGCGGTTGGGCGCCGAGGTGGCCCGGGTGCTGGCGCCCGGCGGGCGGGCTGTGGTGCTCACCCACGCGCCCCGGTTGGTGCGGGCGTGGCCGCTGCAGGTGGTGCGGCGGATGGAGATCAGTGTGTACGGGCAGACGCCGGTGGTGATGGTGTTGGAATAGGAGAGGCCGCCGGATTACAAATCCGGCTCGAACGGAGATGAGGTGCGAGGAGGGTGGATGATTCCGAATCAGTGGTACGTGGTGCTGAGTTCGTCGCAGGTGCGGGCTAGGCCGGTCGGGGTGACCCGGATGGGTGAGAAGTTGGTATTCTGGCGGGACGCGGAGGGGGCGGTGCGGTGCGTTCGCGACCGCTGCGTCCACCGAGGCGTGCAGCTCAGCAAGGGGCGGGTGTTGGAGAGCGGCAGGATCCAGTGCCCATTCCACGGGTTCGAGTACGACGCCAGCGGGCGCGTGACCCGCATCCCGGCCAATGGGCGGGACGCGCCGGTCCCGGCGCGGTTCCACGTGCAGGGATACCGGACCCACGAGGCCCACGGCTTTATCTGGATCTGGTGGGGGGACGATCCGCCGGCCGACCTGGCCCCGCCCCGTTTTTTCGACGACCTGACCGAGGGCTTCGTCTACGGGCAGGCGATCGATCCGTGGGACGCGCACTACTCGCGGGTGATCGAGAATCAGTTGGACGTGGTCCACCTGCCGTTCGTCCACCACAATACGATTGGGCGGGGGAATAAGACGCTGGTTGACGGTCCCCTGGTGCGGTGGGTCGATGAGGACCGCTTCGTCTTCTACGTCTACAACCGGGTCGACGACGGGACGCCGCCGCGCCGGCCCGAGGCCATGCCGGCGCCCGATCCGGCGCGCGACTTCCATCTGGGGTTTATCTTCCCCAACCTCTGGCAGAACTACATCGACGACGACGTGCGGGTGATGGCGGCCTTCGTGCCGGTCGATGAGGCCAACACGCTGCTCTATCTGCGGTTCTACCAGCGGTTCCTGCCGGTGCCGGTGCTGGGGAAGGTGGTGGCGCAGTTGGCCATGCCCTTCAACCGGTTCGTGGCCCATCAGGACCGCCGGGTGGTGGTGACCCAGCAGCCGAAGCGGTCGTCGCTGCGGATGGGCGAGCGGTTGATCCAGGGGGACCGTCCGATCGTGGCCTACCGCCGCCGGCGGGCGGAGCTGCTGGCGGCGGCGGGGCGGTCGGAGGCCGCCCTCGAGGACGAGGGCTAGGAGCTCTACCTTGGGAGGGGAATCATGGATGAAGTGAATTTTGGGGCGGATCTGGTTCGGATTCATAAGGCGATGACGCGGGGATTGGCGGTGTCGGTGGCGGCGAGTGAGGCGGACGGCGACGGGCGCTACCCACCGCCGGATCTCGACGGCGGGCTGGGGCGGTACGTCCGGGCGCTGATCGCGGTGCTGCACGTGCACCACCACGGGGAGGACGATCTCGCCTGGCCCTATCTGCGGGCGCGGATGCCCGAGGCGCCGTACGCGACGCTGATCGCGCAGCACACGACGATGAGCGAACGGTTGACGGAGGCCGAGGCCGCGCTGGCGGCCCGCGACCTGGACGCGCTGCACGCGCAGTTGGGCGCGGTCGACGCCCTGTGGCGGGAGCATATCGCCCTGGAGGAGGATGCGTTCTCGGTGGCGGCCACGGCCGAGGCGCTGGCACGTGAGGAGCAGCGACAGGTCACCCGGAAGGTGGAGCGGCACGCGCAGATGCATTCGTGGCCGCCCCGGCTCGTGGTGCCCTTTATGCTCTACAATCTGGAGCCCGAGGATCGTGCCGTGCTGAAGACAACGATCCCCGGTTTCCTGACCAAGGTGGTGGTGCCCTATATCTGGAAGCCGGCGTGGGCGCCGATGATGCCGTATCTGTTGGAGCCAGGAGCGGGGGAATGATCCTGAATGCCTTGATCGGGGTCGGGGTGGTGGTGCTGGCGGCGGTGTCGGTGGCGATCGAGCGGCTTTTGATCCGGCGGGCGCGGGAGACGCGGAAGGAGCGGCTGCGGCGGCTGCTGGATGAGCGCCGGCGCCGGCATTGAGCGGGATTCAAGCCCCGGAGTATTGTGAATGAGGTTGGTTAGCACAGAGTTAGGGCAGCGGTTGCGTCTGGGCCGAGCTGTGCTATCCTATAGGGACAAGGTGAGGAATGGACGTATGGATTTTCAATGAGGGGGTAGGCAGGATGGAATCGGAGTTTGAGGCACACCGCGCCGGGATACGGCAGCGGTTGGAAGCGTTAGCGCAGCAGGTTGACCGCGTCCCTCCGTCTCAACAAGCGTTGATTCAGGAGGCGATGGAGGCCCTGGCCCTCAGCCTGGAGGAGATGGAGGCTGCGCATGCGACCCTGGTGCAACAGCGCTGGGCGCTGCAGCAGGCCCAGCAGTGCCGCGACGAGATGCGCTGGATGCTCGATGCCTCCCAGGCGGTGCTGGACTGCCACACGTTTGAAGGGGCCGCGCGCCGTATCTTCAACGCGGCCTGCCGGATGACCGGGGCGGTCTCCGGGTATGTGGCGCTCCTGAACGAGGATACGGGCGAGAACGAAGTCCTCTTTCTGGAGGCCGGCGGGCTTCCGTGTGAGGTGGACCCCGACCTGCCGATGCCGGTTCGCGGTTTGCGGGCCTTGGCCTACAGGCGGGCCGAGGTCGTCTATGATAATGATTTCGAACACAGTGATCACCGGGCGTTCATCCCTCCCGGTCACGTCACGATGCGGAACGTCCTTTTTGCGCCGTTGACGCTCGAGGGTAAGGTGGTCGGCGTTATCGGGTTGGCCAACAAACCGGAGGATTTTACCCCGGACGACGCGCAGGCGACGTCGGTCTTGGGGGATATGGCCGCGATTGCCCTGAGCCGGATCCGGACCGAGGAGATCGTCAACCGCTATGCCCTGGATCTCCGGCAGAGTAACCAGGATCTGGCGCGGTTCGCCGATGCCATCTCTCACGATCTGCGTGAGCCCGTGCGGATGGTTGAGGTCTTTCTGGAACTTCTGCAGAAGGAACTGCTTGGAACACTGGACGATAAGCCTCAACAGTATCTCGATTACGCCATGGAGAGCGCCTCCCGGATGCGGGCGATGATCAACGCCCTGTTGGATCTCTCCCGCGTGCGGTCTCGGGGGCGCGATCTCGAGGAGGTCGACGCCGGACGGGTGCTGGAACTCACCCTGGTGGCGCTGGGCCGGATGATCGAGGAGCACGAGGCGGGGGTGACTTACGATTCGCTGTCCACGGTACGGGCGGATCCGGCGCAGCTGGGCGAGGTCTTTCAGAACCTGATCGCCAACGCGATCAAGTTCCAGGAGGAGGCGGCGGTGCCTCGGGTGCACGTTTCCGCCCTTCGTCTTCCGGCGTCCTCCCAGGAGGCCGAGGACGAAGGGGACGGGGTCTGGTGCTTCTCGGTGCAGGATAACGGCATCGGGCTTGACCTCGAGGAAGCCGGTCACATCTTCGACATCTTCCAGCGCCTGCATACCGAGGAGGAGTATCCCGGGCTCGGGATGGGGTTGGCGATCTGCAAGCGGATTGTGGAACGTCACGGCGGCCGGATCTGGGTGGATTCGGAACCGGGCGTGGGCTCGACGTTCAGCTTCACACTACCGACGGCGAAAGCAACCATGACAACCGACATCGAGAGGATGCCATCGTATGAAAGGGAGACGTCAGGCTCCAACCCTTAGGAAGCCGCTTGCTCGATTGCGGGTCTACGTGACCGCGGTCGCTGTGATGTGGACGCTCGTCGTTGCTGTGTCCCTGCTCTCGAACCTGCGGCAGGGACGCCAGGGGATGCTGGAGGTGGCGCGCGAGACGGCGCGCACCGCGTACGAGAAGGACATCGACTACCGGCGCTGGAACGCCCAACACGGCGGCGTCTATGTCCCCATCACCAAGGAGATCCAGCCTAATCCTTACCTGCAGGCCGTCACCGACCGCCCCATTGAGATCCAAGTCTATCCTTCCTCCGGCTTGACCGGTCAGGAGCCGCTGGCGCTCACGCTCATCAACCCGGCGTACATGACGCGCCAGGTGCACGAGCTCTCGGAGCGGTACCACGGACTGCGCGGGCACATCACCAGTTTGGACCCCATCCGTCCCGCCAACGCCCCAGACCCCTGGGAGCGCGCGGCGCTTCATTCGTTTGAGGGCGGTGTGACCGAGGTGAGTGAGCTTCAAGCCGTGGATGGCGTGCCCTCGATGCGGCTGATGCGCCCGCTGATCACCGAGGAGGGCTGTCTTTCCTGTCACGCCGAACAGGGATACGAGGTCGGCGACGTGCGCGGCGGCATCAGCGTAGCCGTGCCGATGACGATGCTCCAGTCGGCGGCCCAGGAGCACGCGCGGGTCACCTGGTGGGGGCATGGGATCCTGTGGTTCGTCGGATTGGGGATCATCGGCGGGGGCGGGCGCGCCCTGCAGCAGAGCGTGAACACGCTGCAAGAGAGCGAGGTCCGCTATCGATCCCTGATTCGCGCCGTGCGAGCGGCCATCGTCGTCCACGACGCCGACGGGCGGATTGTCACGACCAATCCGGCGGCCCAGCGTATTCTCGGGCTTTCCGAGGGACAGTTAGCGGGCAGAGCGACCTGGGATGAAGGGTGGCACTTCGTGCAGGAGGACGGGTCGGCGCTGCCGGTTGAGGCCTACCCCGTCGCTCAGGTCTTCGCCACCGCCCATCCGGTCCGGGACCGGGTCATCGGCGTGCCGGATGGCGACGGGGGCGAGACGGTGTGGGCCCTGGTCAACGCCGATCCCGTCTTCGGCGAGGCGGGCGAGATCGATCAGGTGATCGTCACCTTTATGGACATCACCGCCCGCTTGCGGGCGGAGCAGGAGGTCGTGCGGCAGCGGGATCTTCTGGAGACGACGTTGGAGTCCCTGACCTATCCGTTCTTCGTGCTGAACGCCGACGACTATACGATTGAGATGGCGAACTCGGCGTCGGTGCCGGCCGAGGGCCTGGTGCCGGGCCTCACCTGCTATGGTCTCACGCACAGGGCCGAGAGCCCCTGCCATAGCAGCGATCATCCCTGTCCCCTCGATCAGGTCAAGGCGTCCGGACGGCCCGCGAAGGTGGAGCACGTTCATTACACGCCGGACGGCGCGCCTCGATACGTTGAAGTTTACGCCTATCCGATTGTTGATGATGCGGGGAACGTCATCCGGATGATCGAGTACACGCTGGACATCACGGAACGCCGGAAGGCGCAGAAGGACCTGGCGGAGAAGACCGCAGCCCTGGCGCGATCGAACGCGGAGTTGGAGGAGTTTGCCTACATCGCCTCGCACGACCTGCAGGAACCGCTGCGGAAGGTGCAGGCGTTCGGCGACCGGCTGCAGAGCCGGTACGGCGACCGGCTCGAGGACCGGGGGCGCGATTACCTGGACCGGATGCAGAACGCGGCGTCCCGGATGCGGAATCTCATCGACGATCTCCTGACCTACTCCCGGATCACAACCAAGGCCAAGCCCTTTGAGTTGGTGGATCTCAACGACGTGGTGGAGGGGGTCGTCGCGGATCTGGTGGTGCGCATTGAGGAGACCGGCGGTCGCGTGGAGGTCGGCGAGCTGCCGACCCTCGACGCGGACCGGATCCAGATGCGGCGGGTCTTTCAGAATCTGATCGGCAACGCGCTGAAATTCCACCGGGATGGCGTGCCGCCGGTGGTGCGGGTCTACGCCGGGGGCGTGACGGCCGAGGACGATCCGGTCCTCAAGGATGCGGCCTCTGAGGGTCTTTGCCGCATTGCCGTGGAGGATAACGGCATCGGGTTTGACATGGCGTACGTCAAGCAGGTCTTTGCCCCGTTCCAACGCCTGCACGGGTGCGTCGAGTACGAGGGGACCGGGATGGGGCTGGCGATCTGCCGCAAGATCGTGGCGCGCCATGGTGGGGATCTTACCGTGGAAAGTGAGCCTGGTCGAGGGGCGACCTTTATCTTAGAATTACCGATCAAGCAGTCAGAGGGAGAGGGAGCGTACGATGGCTAAACGAACCGAACCAATCACAATTCTCATGGCCGAGGACGACCCGGACGACCGCTTCCTGGCGCAGGAGGCGCTGGAGGAGGCCCGCCTGGCGAACGATCTGCACTTTGTCGAGAACGGGGAAGAGCTGATGGACTATCTCTATAACCGGGGCGAGTATGCAGCGCTTGAGAACTCGCCGGTGCCGGGGTTGATCCTGCTGGACTTGAACATGCCCCGGAAGGACGGTCGGCAGGCGCTGCGGGAGATCAAGGCGGATTCTGTGCTCCGCCGCATCCCCATTGTGGTGTTGACGACCTCCAAAGCGGAGGAGGATATCCTGCGCAGTTATGATATGGGCGCGAGTGCCTATATCACGAAACCTGTGACGTTCGACTCTCTGGTCGGCGTTATGAGGGTGTTGGGCGAGTTCTGGCTGGAGATCGTCCAACTGCCCGTCGAGGAAAGGTGAGCGTCGCCATGCGAGAGATCGAACAAGGTCTGTATTTCCCGTTCTTGCAGCGCGTCAAGTGGGGGGGGGAGCCCGACAGTACGGTGTGGCAAAAACCCGTCGACATCGGCGAGCTGCGCATCCTGCTGGTCGAGGATGACGAGGACGACTACGTGATCATCCGGGATATGCTGGAGGATGTGGCGCGATCGAACTTTGAATTGGACTGGGTGGCGACCTATGACGAGGCGCTGGCGGCGATTGAGAGCCAGAGCTACGACGTCTGTCTGCTCGACTATTATCTGGGGCGGCACACGGGACTGGAACTGCTGCGTGCGTTCCTGGCGCGCGGTTATGACGGCCCCATCATTATGCTGACCGGGTTGGGAGATCAGCAGACCGATCTCAAGGCAATGGAGGCCGGTGCCGCCGATTATCTGATCAAGGGGGAGATCAACCCCTACCTGTTGGAGCGCACGATCCGCTACTCCGTCCGGCACCGCCGGGTGCTGCGTGAACTTCAGCAGCGGGAGGACCGTTTTCGCTCCCTGGTGCAGAACTCCTCGGACGTGATCGTCGTCCTCACGGAGGACGGAAAGATCCGGTACGTAAGCGACTCCGGCGAGCGGATCCTGGGCTATGCACCGGCGGATCTCATCGGAGAAAACGCGCAGTCCTACCTCCATCCCGACGACCTGTCCCGGGTGGAGCATGCTTTTTCTGGGTTGGCCGACCGGTCTGCGGGGACGGCTTCCGTGGAGTTCCGATTCGAGCATGGGGACGGGGCGTGGCGCACGCTCGAGGCGACAGCCAGCAACCTGCTCGATCATCCGTCCGTCGCGGGGATCGTCGCGAACGCCCGGGACGTCACCGAGCAGCGCCGGGCGGAGGAGAAGGTTGAGGAGTACGCGGCCCAACTGGAGCGGAGCAACCGGGATCTGGAGAACTTCGCTTACGTGATCTCCCACGATCTCCGCGAGCCGCTGCGGATGGTTACCAGCTTTCTGCGTCTCCTGGAACGGCGGTACGAGGACACCCTGGATGCCAAGGGACACGAGTTCGTGGACTACGCGGTCGATGGGGCGACGCGGATGCGGTCGATGATCGACGCGCTCCTCGACCTCTCCCGGGTCAAGACGCGGGGGCGGCCGTTCGAGCCGGTCGACACCGAGGAGATCCTCGACCGGACCCTGAGGGTGTTGGCACGGGTCATCCAGGAGAGCGGGGCCGAGGTGACCCACGATCCGCTGCCCACGGTGATGGGGGACGCGGCGCAGCTGACGCAGGTCTTTCAGAACCTGATCGCCAACGCGATCAAGTTTCGACAGGATGGGGTGGCGCCGCGCGTGCACATCTCCGCCGCTTTGCCCCCCTCTAGCTCCCCCTGTGGGGGGGAGGATAGGGCTGCCCCGCTTGAGAGGGAGATTGAGCGGAGGCAGTGGGTCTTCTCGGTGACCGACAACGGCATCGGAATCGACCCGGGGCAGGCCGACCGCATCTTCGAGATCTTCCAGCGGCTGCATACGGAGGACGAGTACCCGGGGTTGGGGATGGGGCTGGCGCTCTGTAAACGCATCATCGAGCGGCACGGCGGACGCATCTGGGTGGAGGCGACGCCCGGTGCGGGGAGCACGTTCCACTTCACCTTGGAGGTGGAGGGAACGATTGAGGATTGAGCCCCGGTGGTGTAGAGAAGGAGCGGAGGTGGGACGTGCCTGAGTCTTTGAAAGACCAATCGGGGCTTCGGTGGCGGTCGGAGGTCGAACGGGCCGTGGCGGATCTCTCGGCCGCCTTGATCGCATCGGAGCCGGTCGAGGATATCTCCTATCGCGTGCTGGAGCACGCCCGGCGGTTGACGGGGAGTGCCTTCGGCTACGTCGGGTACATCGATCCTGAGACCGGACATCTCGTGTCCTCGACGATGACGCGGGACATCTGGGACGCTTGTGAGGTGGCCGGGAAGAGTGTCGTCTTTGAGGAGTTTGGCGGGCTATGGGGATGGGTCTTGGATCATCATCAGCCGCTTTTGACCAATACACCGGCGGCGGACCCCCGGTCCTCGGGCATTCCCGAGGGCCATCTGCCGATCCGGCGGTTTCTCTCGGCGCCGGCCCTGATCGGGGGGGAGTTGGTGGGGCAGATCGCCCTGGCGAATCCCGATCGCGACTACACGGACGACGATCTGGCCCTGATCCAGCGCCTGGCCTCGCTCTATGCCCTGGCGGTCCAGCGCAGACAGATGGAATCCCAGATGGCCGCCGCGCTGGAGGCCCTGGGCGAGAGCGATGCCCGCTTCCGCAGCCTCTTCGAGGCGATGACCGAGGGCTTCGCCCTGCACAAACTTATCTATGATGCGGCGGGTGCCCCCATCGACTACGTGATCCTGGACGTGAACCCGGCCTACGAGCAGCACACAGGGTTGGACGCCGACCGGGTGGTCGGCAGGAAGGCCTCTGAGGTCTACGATACCGAGGAGCCGCCGTATCTCGAGGAGTACGCCCGGGTGGCCGAGACCGGTGAGGCGATCGGCTTTGAGGTCTACTTCGCGTCTATGGAGCGGTATTTCCGGATCTCGGCGTTCTCCCCCGGCGATGCGGAGTTCGCGACGGTCTTTGAGAATATCACCGCGCGCCGGCTGGCCCAGGAAGCGTTGACGGAGAAGACGGCGGCGTTGGCCCGCTCGAACGCGGAGTTGGAATCGTTTGCGTATATCGCCTCTCACGATCTGCGCGAGCCGCTGCGCAAGGTCCAGGCGTTTGGGGACCGGCTGCAGAACCGGTACGCGGACGTGTTGGATGACCGGGGGCTCGATTACCTGGGCCGGATGCGGGGCGCCTCCCAGCGGATGGAGGCGCTGATCGACGATCTCCTGGTCTACTCCCGGGTCACGACGAAGGCCAAGCCCTTTGAGACGGTCGATCTGAATGCGGTCGTCGCCGATGCCGTGGCCGATCTGGAGATGCGCATCGAGGAGACCGGGGGCCGGGTGGAGGTGGGGCCGCTGCCCACGCTGGATGCGGATCGGGTCCAGATTCGGCGCCTGATGCAGAATTTGATCGGCAACGCGTTGAAGTTTCACAAGCCGAACGTTGCCCCGGTGGTGACCGTGACCGGGGCGATTGTGGAGGGGGAGACCCCGATCCAGCGCCGTGCCCGTATCACGGTGGCAGACAATGGGATCGGTCTCGATCTCAAGTACAAGGAGCGGATCTTCGCGCCCTTTCAGCGGCTGCACGGGCGGAGCGCGTACGAGGGCACGGGGATGGGGTTGGCGATCTGTCGAAAGATTGTGACACGGCACGGGGGCGGGATCTCGGTGGCGAGCGAGCCGGGTGCGGGGGCGCGCTTCGCTGTGACCCTGCCGCTGGACCAAGAGGAGGGACCTCATGGTGCGACGAGTTCTGAGATCTGAGTCTTTCACCATTTTGATGGCCGATGACGACCCGGACGACCGGTTTTTGGTCCGTGAGGCCCTGGAGGAAGCCCAGGTGCGTCACGATTCTCATTTTGTCAATGATGGGGACGCGTTGTTGGATTATCTCTATCATCGCGGTGCGTATGAGGACGCGGTGGCGTCACCACGCCCGTGTTTGATCCTCCTCGACCTCAATATGCCCAGGACGGACGGTCGTGAGGCGCTCCGGCAGATCAAGAGCGATCCCGACCTGTGCCGGATACCGATTGTGGTCCTGACCACCTCCAATGCGGAGGAGGACGTTCTGCGCTGTTACGACCTGGGCGCGAACGCGTATATCACCAAACCGATGACGTTCGATGCGTTGGTCGTGGTGATGAAGCGCTTGAGCCAGTTCTGGTTCGAGATTGTGCAGCTGCCCCTCGAGTAGGCACCGCAGCGTCTCCCCTAAGGTTCTCGGGGACGCTGCGATCCCCGCATCCATACAAATAGGAGTTACGCAGTTCGATCAGGTGGGACGCACTTCTGCCTCTGTCAAGTGCGTCCCACCTTCATCGCGCAACTCCTAACAAAAAGTTTTTGTTGACACCTCGCCTAAAATCCATATAATTGTAGTTAGGAAACGGTTAAACTCCCTGAACGTCGATGGGGGACCCGGGCAATGCATTGGATCATTCATTAAACCAGGAGGGTGTCATGCAGAGGGGTTGTGCGCTTCGAAAGTGGTTGTCGGCGTTTGTGGTCATCGTTATCGGGTTGGCGGGGGTCGTCTGGATGGATGGACGGGGTGGGGAGCCCGTGGCGCTGGCCGCGCAGGGCACGCAGCTTTTCCAGGTGTCCGGCGAGCTGGCGGCTGGGAAGGATGTGGCGCCGGCGTACCCGATCTTCGGATCGGATCAACCGGCCAACGTCGTCCTGGATCTGGCACCCGGCGCGGGCGACGGGATGCTCGCGATGGAGATTGAGGACGGATCCGGGGCGTCTGTCTTCTCGGGCGAGGCCCTGGATGGGGAGTCGGTGTGGACCACAGTGACCCTCAAGCCGGGCACGAACGTGTTCACGTTGACCAATGCGGTGGGGCAGCCGACCGTTCCTTATACCTTGACGGTCTACGCCGTCGGCGACGTACCTTATACCTGGACGGGCTCCTCGCGCGGCACGGGGACGTGGCGGTCGCACGTGAGCCTGGACTTCCCGAGCAGTGGGCTCTACACGTTTGACTTCGGGGCCGAGGCGGGGCGCTACCAGTTCCTGGTGGACGATGCGTACATCCAGAAGAGCGTGGCGGCGGACGGCGCGGTGACGTATTACGTGCCGGCCGGGGTGCACGATCTGCGGATCGAACCGGATGGGAACGAGGCGGAGACGGCGTGGACGGTGGATATCACCGGGCCGGGGGCTGCGAACGACACGCTGCCGACGACGCAGTCGGGGGCGGGGATGGGCGGTGGGGTCTTCGGCCGGGAGTGGCTGCCGCTGTATCTCGCCGGTGCGGCGGAGGCGAACTTCATGCTGACCGCCGGGGGCCAGACGGCGGACACGTTCGACGTCAAGCTGTACCGGGGCGACGCGGACACGCCCTTCACGACGGTGAGGGACGTACAGGGCGGGGAGTCGGTGTGGTGGACGGCGGACCTGGCGGCGGGGTTGACCCGGATCGAGCTGGCGGCGGACGCGACGGGGTTGATGACGTACACCCTGACGGTGAACGCGACGCCGACGGTGAGTGACGGGACGCCGGCGTCGTGGGATGGGACCTCGGCGGGAAGCGGGAACCAGTCCCAGGTGCGGTTCGCGGTGGACGCGGCGGGTCTGTACGCCTTCGACTACGGGGTCGGCGCGGGGCAGTACCAGTTCAAGATTGCGTCGGACGGGGTGATCCAGAAGACCGCGATGCAGGATGGCGCGGTGACGTACTTCCTGGGAAGCGGGGATCACACGCTGACGCTGATGCAGGATCCCAACGAAGCGGAGACGGCGTGGTCGCTGGCGATCGCGCAGACGGGAACGGCGCACGACACGCTGCCGTACGGGAAGACGGGCGGCGCGTTGGGCGGGACGGGGAACGCGTTCGAGGCGGAGTGGCTGCCGTTGGAGCTGGCGGCGGGGACGCCGGCGAACGTGCGCCTGGAACTGGGCGGCGCGTTGGACGACGGGCTGCGGGTGGAGATGTACGACGCCGGATCGGCGACGCCGGTCTATACGACGCCGGTGGTGTACGGCGGCGAGAGCGTGTGGTGGACGCACGACCTGACGGCGGGACTGAACGGGCTGCACCTGGTGGCGGAGGCGGGGAACAGCGGACCGCTGACGTACACGCTGTCGGTGGAGCCGTTGGCGGCGCCGGCGGCGACGTGGGAGGGGGTGGCAAAGGGCGGCGCGGGCCGGTCGGTGGTCCGGTTTGACGTTCCGAGCGCCGGGCTCTACCGGGTCGACCTGGAGACGCCGGTGGGCTTCGCGCAGGTGCAGGTGGACGAGGCTGGAACGGCGGGCCGCACGATGCAGGCGGCGGGGCACAGCGGCGGGTTCGACATCGAGCTGGAGCCCGGCGAGCACGACCTGACGGTGGCGCAGGCCGACCGGTTTGCGACGACGACGTGGGCGCTGAGCGTCACCGAGGTGACGTCGGACGGCCAGGTGGCGGCGTTCAGCGGCACGCTGGCGGCGGGCGAGCAGGTGGACCCGCAGCTGCCGGTGCCCACGGGGGATGGGCGGGACGTCAACTTCCGGCTGACGCTGCCCGAGGTGGCGGGGGATGGATCGCTGGCACTGACGCTGACCGCCGACGCGGGCGCGACGGTCTTTGCCGGCACCGCGTTGGACGGGGAGAGTGTATGGGGCACGGCGGTGTTGACCGACGGCGTGAACACCTTCACGCTGCAGAACGGGGCGGAGCCGTTGTCCTACACCTTAGAGGTCTACGAGGTCGCGGAGACGCCGCATCAGTGGGCCGGCTGGTCGCTGCCGGCCGGATCGTGGGACTCCCACATCAAACTGGACGTTCCCGAGGCGCGTCTCTACGACGTCGCGTACGGGCTGACGGCGGGGCGGTACCAGTTCGCGGTTGGTGACGCGCACCTCCAGAAGACCGCCGAGACCACCGGTACGGTCCGGGCGTACGTGGGGGCGGGCGATTCGATCGTGACGGTGGTGCCCGACCGCAGCGTGGGCGCGACCTGGAGCCTGGACGTGCAGGCGGCGCAGTCCACGGCGGATAGCTTCCCCTATACGAAGGTGGGGGGCGACCTTGGGACCGCTGGTGCGTTCGACGAGGCGTGGCTGCCTATCCACCTGGAGGCGGCGACGACCGCTAACGTCAGCCTGACGGTCGATGCGGCCGAGGGCGAGACCCTGGACGTGGCGCTTTACGAGGGCTCGGACGTGACGCCCTCGCAGGTGATCACCACCGTTTACGGGGGGGAGACGCTCTGGTGGATCAGCGACCTGCCGTCGGGCACGAGCCGGGTGCAGGTGAAGGCCACCTCCGGCGGCCCGGTGGCGTACGAGCTGACCGTGGTCGAGCGGACCCAGCTTCCGGGCGCGTGGTCGGGTGTGTCGGACGGCGCCGGTAACGTGTCGCAGCTCACCTTCGTCGCGCCGCAGGATGGGCTTTACGATTTCGCCTACGACGTCGACGCGGGCCGGTACCAGCTTCGGGTTACGTCGGAGACGGGGGCCGAGGAGATTCGCAAGACCGCCGAGGTCACCGAGACCGTGCGTTACTATCTGGCGGCGGGTGCCCACACACTGATGGTGGTGCAGGATCCGGGCGTCGCCCGCGCGCGCTGGGCGCTGGACGTCCAGCCGGTCGGTGAGGTTTACGATACGCTGCCTCACGACCGCAGCGGCGGGCAGTTGGGCGGCACGGATAACCCGTTCGCCTCCGACAGGCTGCCTTTGAACGTAGAGATGGGGGAAGCGGTGAATGTGGCGCTGACCCTGAACGGACCGGAGGTCTCCACGTTGATCGCTTATCTTTACGCGGGCATGGCGAGCCAACCGGTCTATACCACGCCGGTGATCGCCGGGGGCGAGACCTTCTGGTGGACGACCGAGCTGCCGGCCGGGGTGACCCACATCCGGCTCGTGGCCCAGGACGCGAACGCGGACCCGCTCGAGTACGAGGTGGCGGTCACGCCGGTGGCGACCCTCGCGTATAACCAGCCGCATACCTGGCAGGGCGTCTCCCGGGGCACCGGGGCGGACTCTCGGGTGAAGCTGACGGCGCCGGTGTCGGGCACCTATCGCGTCGTGCTCGATATCGCGGAGGGCTTCGCGAACATCGGGATTGAAAGCGCGGATGCGATGCAAACGCTGGGGGCGGGGCCGCGCTTGCAGGCCAACGGCACGCACCTTGAGTTCCCGGTGCCCTTGGCGGAGGGGGATCATGATTTCACCCTGATGCCGAGCGCGGGGTACGATTGGACGACCTGGGCGGCGACCGTGACGCTGGAGATCGCGCCTGAGCCGGTGCTTCTTGATACGGTTCCGGGCTCGCTCACCAATGAGGTGACCCGGACGGTGATGCTCCAGGGACAGCACTTCCAGCCGAACGCGACGGTGATGTTGGGAACGGCGGTGATGGAGACAGAGGTTCTGAGCTCCACCTACCTGGCGGTGACGATCCCGCTGGGGATGGAGGACGGGACCTACGACGTGACCGTGACCCACCCGGACGGGAAGTCGGCGACGTTATCCGATGCCCTCGTCATCCGCGATCCGGTCTACTACGTCTATATGCCCATGATCACGAAAGAACCCTGATCCGCCTGCGCGGTTCGGGATGAGCGATGCCGACGACGCATCCGGTCTTTGCCGGATGCGTCGTTCGGCTGTGGGGGATCAATTACCGCAGCACCAGCGGCAGGAAGATCATCCGTTCATTGATCACGACGCTGCGCGTGTAGGCCGTGCCGAACCCGTCGACGAACGTGACCTCGTTGACGATCCTCGGGGCCGATGCGGCGTTTGCCGATGCGGCCGTTGACGTGACCTCCGCGCTGTACGTCAGGGTGACCGTGTGCATCGCCGAGATGACGCCGGACCAGGTCAGGGTGGCGCCGTTGACGGACGGGGCGGCGCCTGTGCTGGCGGTGGGCGTGCCCGTATGGCGCAGCGTCGTGGGGAGGGTGTCGGTGAACGTCGCGCCGGTATCCAGGACCCCATCGTTCACCAGCGCCATGGTGAAGGTGACCACCTCGCCGACTGCCGCCTCGTCGGGATCGACGCTCAGGGTCGAGGCCTCGAGGCCTAGCGGGTCCAGCGCGCCGGTCTCGTGGACGAAACAGTCGGAGGCACCGTTGGTGTCGTCGCTGACCAGGTTGGTGGAACTGGAGGAGAACGCGACGTACTGCCCCCCGGCCGAGATCGAAGGTGCCGTGGAGGCGAGGTCTCCCTTGCTCCCATCGGTCGCGATGGAGACGCGCTCGGCCTCGTCCGTCTCGCGGTCGTGGACGAGGATATCATTGTAGGGGGTAGTATTGACGTCTCCAGGGATCAGATTGTCAGCCCGGGATTGGAAGGCTACGTAGCGGCCATCAGCCGAGATGGTGGGGGCCTCTGAGTGATTGTCGCCGCCAATGCGCCCGGACGTCTCGGAGAGCCGGGCGGTCGTTCCCGCCTGCCGGTCGTGGAGGAAGACGTCACTCCTTGCGTTGCTATCTCCACTCACCAGGTTCCCGGCCCGGGATCCAAAGACCACGAACCGCCCATCTGCCGAGATATCCGGCGCGTCGGAGGAGGCATCCGCCTCGGCGCCCCCCGTTGCGACGGAGACGCGGGTGGTCTCCCCGGTCTGGCGGTCGTGGACGAAGATATCGGCGGTGTTGTTGGTGTCCCCGCTGACCAGGGTGGATGCTCTGGATAAGAAGGTCACATAGCGCCCGTCCGCAGAGATCGCCGAGGTGGTTGCGTCGTCGTCGCCCTGGGTGCCATTGCTTGCCAGGGAGACGCGTTCGGTGACGCCGGTCTGCCGGTCGTGGACGAAGACGTCTCCCTTGCCATTGGTATCCCCGCTTACCAGGTTATTGGCTCGGGACCAAAAGGCCACATAGCGTCCATTGGCGGAGATCGCGGGATATCCGGACATGTCATTGCCTTCGTCTCCGTTGCTCGCGACGGAGACGCGCTCGGTGATGCCCGTCTCCCGGTCGTGGACGAAGACGTCCGACACGGCGTTGGTGTCCGTGAGGATCAGGGTGGTGGCCAAGGATTCGAAGACGACGTACCGCCCGTCGCCCGAGATCGCGGGCCTGGTGGACCCGGCGTTCCCCTCCGCGCCGCCGGTCGCGATGGAGACGCGGGTCGTCTCCCCGGTTTGGCGGTCGTGGACGAAGATATCCTCGCTGCCATTGGTGTCCCCGGAGACCAGGTTGGTGGCGGTGGAGGCAAAGGCTACGAATCGTCCATCCGCCGAGATATCCGGGTTGTCGGAGTGAGCATCCGCTTCGGTGCCGTCCGTGGCGAGGGAGACGCGGGTCGTGTCGCCTGGGGCGCTCCACGCGGGAAGGCTGAAGGTCAGTAAGAGTGCCAGGGCCAGAAAGCCGGAGATCGTACCATAAGCGGATTTTTTGCCGAACATCGTTTCCTCCTTTGGGTATATCGTGAGAGACCGTTGACGCACCGCCCCCCGTTCCGGGCCGTCGCATCGCGTTGGACTCTACTGCCAAGTTTGCGCTTTGTCAAATGGTCTATCTCACTGTATCCTTAACGTTATCCTATCCTCTAGCATAAGGAGCCCTGACCCATGAAAATCACGCACGTCGACGACGCGGAACGGTACGAACCGGAGCCCAACTGGGTCCGGCTGAGTATGTGCAGCGAGCCCGCGATTTCCATCGAGCGGTTCATCAAGCCGGCGGGGCACGCCTCGCCGAATCACAGCCACCCTAACGCCCAGGTGCTGATCGTGGTGGAGGGCAAGCTGTCCATTACGACGGAGGCCGACGGCACCCAGGTGCTGGACGTGGGCGACACGGCGTTTATCCCCGCCGGTGAGGATCACGTGGTGACGAACCCGCTGGGCACGCCCTCGGTGGGGATCGATATCTTCGTGCCCGGCCGCAGCTTCGACTTCTGGCTCACCCGTTAAGCGGAAAAGGCCAGTCGGAGGTCGAAAGTCAGAGGTCGTAGGTCGGCTAGGGGGCGGGGCTCGTCCGTTCAAGCCCGGTGCAAGGCACGCAGCCCGTGCGCCGTGACGGTGCGATGCACTCCCGTATGCAACCATCAAGGATCAGCAACACAGCCATCCCCCCCTCTAACTCCCCCCCCGGAGGGAGGGAGGACCTAAGCGTTGAAGGTGAGGGGCCAACTGCGATTGTCCTAACTCTGTTCTTCCTGCGTTTGACGTCCGGCGAAAAGTGTGTCATAGTGGGAGACGTAGAAAGGAGCCTCATCCCCTATGACGTATGAAGAAGCGCACAACGGACGGCCCGCGTGTTACATCTCCGTGGACGTCGAGACGTCCGGCCCGAACCCGAGCGACTACGACCTGCTGGCGGTCGGCGCTTGCCTCGCCCAGGACGTCGACACCACGTTCTACGTCGAACTGCGACCGGTCACCGGGCGGTCGGTGCCGGAGGCGCTGGCGGTCTCGGGCCTGTCGATGGACGCGCTGGCCCGGACCGGGACGCCGCCCCGGTCGGCGCTCGCGCAGTTCGCGGCGTGGCTGGACGCAGCGGCGCCGCCGTCCCACCAACCCCTCTTCGTGGCGCTGAACGCGCCGTTCGACTGGATGTTCGTCAACGACTACTTCCACCACTACCTGCACCACAACCCCTTCGGACACAGCGCGCTCGACATCAAGGCCCTGGCGATGGGCCTGAGCGGGGTTCCGTGGGCCGAGACGTCGATGCGCGCGCTCTCCGCGCGCTACCTCGACGACCGCGCCCTGACCCACAACGCCCTCCAGGACGCGATCGATCAGGCTGCGCTCTTCACGCGCCTTCTCCAGGAGATGCGGTCCGGCGAATAGCGAATGGAGGTGACGTGCTCATCAACTTTTAACTCTTGACTTTCGACTTTTGACTTCTGACTTCTGACTTGTGATTTTCGACTTCTGACTTTTGACTTGCGATTAGCTTGGCATCCAACCAGGAGGGTAACCATGAACGAGGTCGATGAACGAACGGCCAACCTGCAGCAGATTCTCGAATCGGCTGCGCGTCTGGGCGTGGAGATGGACGAGGAGGAGGCGTTGCAGTGGCTGACCGCGATCGCGTCCCGGTCGTCGCAGTCCGACGTGGTGGTCGATGAGGAGGCCGGCGTCTACGGGCACCGGATCACGATGTTGGATTTCAGCCCGGAGCGGCTGGCGCACTTCCGGGCGATCGGCAGCCTGGTCGAGTTCGAGGACCGGCCCGGCGAGGTGGAGACCGCCCTGGCGCTCTCCGGCTCGGCGGCCCAGTCCAAGATTCAGACGTATCCCAGCGACGCCGACTATTTCGAACGGGTCAACATCCTGGCGGAGACGCAGGAGGCGGCGTGCCGCATCCTCGGGGAGATCATGCGGGAGAAGGCCCTGAGCACCCTGCGGGGCCCCCTCTACCAGCTCATCGAGGTCAAACTCGGCTCCTATCCCGAAGCGATGGTCCGGGACGGCGTGCAGCACGGCGCGGAGACGCCCATCTCGTGGTCGGCGGCTGACGTCGAGGCCGGCGCGATCGCGGGCACGCGCCCGGACGGCACATCGATGACGATCCGCTGGGAGGACGCGGCCCAGGATCCCGGCTGGTGCAAGCTGGACTGGGTCATTGCCGATCCCGCACGGGGCACGCTGGGCAACGCCAGCAATATGCTGGACGTGACCTGGGAGGCGCCTGACGGCACCATCACCCCGCTGGACGGGTATCTCGATCCCTACTTCCAGGAGGTCTACCTGCAGGCCGAGTCCGTGCCGATCTTCTCCAAGCTGGCCAAGCACGTCTCCACGAGCGCCCTGGATGACTACGTCGCCCAGTTGGCGCACGAGGTGCAGAAGTACGTCACCAAGGACCCCTTGAACTACGGGAAGGCCGCCAAACGGATGTACAACATCTTCCGGCTCTCCGGGCAGTTCGAGGAGGCCGCGTTCCTGCGGGAGCTCTTTGACGAGCCCACCACCCTGCTCTACCAGATTCACAGCTTGATCCGGACCATCGACGATGCGGTCCAGCCCGGCGCCAGCATCTCGCTGGGTCAGATCTACGCGCACATCGACCGGCTGATCCTCCAGGTCATCGACGCGCTGGAGGGCGAGCAGGAGACCGAGATCGTCCGGCACCTGCTGCGCCTGCGCAACAGCCTGGATCTGGAGACGGATCGAGCGTCGCTCAGCGACGAGGCGGAGGCCGCCCGCGCGGAGGTGATCAATATCGTGAACAACTTCTTCTACGAGAAGCTGACGGCGATGCCGACGATCAGGGCGTATTTGGAGGGGCAGGCGGAGGACGGGGCTTGAAGCGGGAAGCTAAGGGCTGAAAGCTCAATAACTCCCGCCTTCAAAGTACTTTCTACCCCGCTTTCAGCTTGATTTAGCGGAGGTTATTGGATAGCCAATCCTAAGTAACTCCGTAAAAGTTTCTTCATTCATTTTTGAAGACCGCCCCCATCCTCGGGGGTGGTCTTCAAGCAGTGTTAAGATACTTGTTCTTACTTAGGCTTCGGGGGGGACGGGGGTGCGCACGCGGACCTCGGTGCCGTGCCCCGGCTGCGAGGCGATCTCAACCGTGCCGCCGACCAGGTGGGCCCGCTCTCGCATACTGATCAAGCCCAGGCTCTCCTCGGCGTTGCCGCCGTTGAGCCGGGCCTTCGCGTCGAAGCCGGTCCCGTCATCCCGCACGACCAGCAGGAGCGTCCCGTCCTCGTCGCGCAGCTCGACGGCGACGTGGGCGGCGTCGGCGTGCCGTGCTGCGTTGGTCACGGCCTCCTGGGCGATGCGGAAATACGCGTTCTCCAGGGTCGAGGGGAGTTGGTAGTCGAGGCTATCCGCTGAGAATGAGGCCCGGAAGGATGCCTGTTGCGCCTGCCGGTCGAGGAGCGCCCGGAGGGCCGGCACCAGACCGAGGTCGTCGAGCACTGCCGGGCGTAGATCCCGCGACAGGTGCTGCATACGCTGAATCGCGTCGTCTAGTGCGACCAAGCTTGTGCGGATCGCGTCGACGCTTCTCTGGGCGAGGTTCTCATCCTTCATAAATTGAAGGTTGAGTTTCACCGCGAGCATCGCCTGGGCGATCTCCTCGTGGAGCTCTTGGGCCAGCGCCCGTCGTTCGAGCTCCTGGGTCTGGAGAACCCGCCTGGCGATCTCTTCCAACCAGCGCTGGCTTTCCTGGAGAGCCTCGAAGACGGCTTCTCGTTGGGCCTCGGCTCGCTTTCGTTCGGTGATGTCGGTGTGCGTGCCGACCACGCGGGTGGCCCGCCCGTCGGCGTCGTGGGAGACCGCTTTCGCTCGTCCCAGGATCCAGCGCCAATTTCCGTCTTTGGCGCGCATCCGGAATTCAATCTCGAATCCCTCTTGCCGGCCTGCGACGCACGCTTGGTTGGCTGCGATCACAGCCTCTCTATCTTCCGGATGGATCTGATCCAACCACGATCCGAGGGTTGAGAAAAAGGTATCGGGGTCGTAGCCAAGCATCTTTGCGTAACCTGGGCTGCGGTAGATCTCGTTCGTTGGCACGTTCCAATCCCAAAGACCATCCTGGGTGGCTTCCATCGCCAGTTTGAAACGCTCCTCGCTTTCGCGCAGCGCCTCGAGGGCGGCCTCCCGTTCGGCTTCCGCCTGTTTGCGCGCGGAGATGTCACGGACGATGCTCTGGATGTGATGGGGGTGCCCCTCGGCGTCGCGTACCAGCTCCACGTTGATCTCCACCGGGATGGGGGTGCTGTCCTTGCGGCGGAACGTCCGCTCGTAGAGGGGAAGGCGCTCGCCCTGGAGGAGGCGATTGATCCTTTCTCTGCTTTGGACGGGCTCGGCTGAGAGATCCTTATACGAGAGGTGCTGGATCTCCGCCTCCGAGTAGCCCAGCAACTCGGCCGCGCGGCGGTTGGCTTTCAGATGCCGGCCGTTGAGGTCCAGGAGGAAGACGGCGTCGTGCGATTGGTCGAACAGCGCGCGAAAATCTCGATCCTTGTCCCGATTGTTCATCTTGGCCTTCCTTTGTCATCGTCGGTGTTGGGGGCGCTTTTATTCAGGTCCCTTCTTAGGCAGCGTCAGAACTTTCAGGATCACTTTATGAGCAGGGCATCCGTAAAACAAACCATCATGTTTGGACGGATATTCTGCATCTCATCATGATTATATACCCATCCGAAGTTGATGCAAGGACTGTATGGTGCAATCTTTATAGTAATAATTCTTGATATTTTAAGGCTCTAACCGCAATGTTTTTTTGGGACAAGGGGTGTGTTAGGGGGATTCGGTAGACGACGGTTATCTTGGTACGTCGACCGGCTTAGAGGTGAGCGGCGTGCGAACACGGATCTCGGCGCCGCACCCCGGCTCGGAGGCGACCGTAAAGGTCCCGCCGATGAGGTGCGCCCGTTCGCGCATGCTCACCAGGCCGAGGCTGCGGCCCGCGTCCACGTCCGTGAGGGTATCCTCTATGTCGAACCCGATCCCGTCATCGCGCAGGGTCAGCACCAGGGCGTCGTCCTCCACGCGCAGGGCTACGGCGACGCGGGTCGCCTGCGCGTGCCGCATAATGTTGGTCATCGCTTCCTGTGCGATGCGGAAGTAGGCGTTCTCCAGCACCTCGGGCAGGCGGGCGATGGTTGGATCCGCCGAGAAGGTCGCGTTGAAGTCTGCGTGCTGGGCCTGCTGGTCCACGAACGACCGGAGGGCCGGCACCAGGCCGAGGTTGTCGAGGAGGGAGGGCCGCAGATCGCGGGAGAGGCGCCGCACCTGCTCAATCGCCCCGTCGGCGGCGCGCAAGCTGGCGTCGACGGCCGCCTGCGCCTCGTCCTCCAACCCCTTCTGGGACAGCGCCTGGAGGTTGAGCTTGATCACCGTCAGGATCTGACCGAGCTCGTCGTGCAGCTCGCGGGCCAGCGCGCGGCGCTCGATCTCCTGGACCTCGACCAGGCGCTCGGAGAGGCGCTGTAACTGGTGCTCGCTCGTGCGCAGTTGTGCCAGGAGCCGGGCGGCGACGATGGCCTGAGCGGCCTGACCGGCGATGCCGCGCAGGAGGACCAGCTCCCCGGAGGCGAAGTCCCTTGGCTCTCCCAACGTATGGACGTTGAGGACCCCGAGCAACTCATCCTTGTAGACGATGCTGACCTCGACGAGGGTCCGGACGTCGCAGGCCACGTAGAGGTTGTGGTTGATCCGACTGTCTATTGCTTGGACGTCCGGTACGATGGCGATGCTCTCGTGGGCGAACTGGGTGTAGGCCTCCTGGCCCGGCGCCCGGTACGTCCGTTTGTAGACCTCGGGGAGTCCGATGGCCCGCTCGAGCGTGAAGCGCCCTTTTTTCGGCCGGTATCTCAGCACGGAGATGGCGGAGAGGTTCAGCGCGCGCCCGACCTCCTGACAGAGGGTGTTGAGGAGGTCGTCCTGCGTGAGCGCCCGGCTCAGCCGGTCGGTGGCGCGCAGGAGCGCCTGGGTCCGCTCGGCGGCGCGCTTGCGCGCGGTGATGTCCACCATCGTGGCTAAAAGGCAGGCTTCGTGATTAACGGTGATAGGACTGATGGAGAAAAGCATAGTCCGCAGCTCCCCGTGTTTGGTGGGATAGGTGAGCTCTTGATTGTGCAAGCGGCCGTCTTTCTCGATCTTGGACACCAGGCGCTCGCGCTGAGATGGAAAAAAGAAGTTCAGCTCCAGCGAGGTGTGACCGATGACCTCGTCGGCTGTGTAGCCCGTCATCTTGAGAAATCCGGGATTGGCGTCGATATACACGCCGTCGCGCCGGCGGCTGATGGCCATCCCGATCAGTTCGGTGTCGAAGGCTTTTCTCACCCGCTCCTCACTCTCCTGCAGGGCTGCCAGGGCCGCCTCCCGGTCGGTTTCCGCTTGTTTTCGCCCGGTGATATCGATCACCGCAATCTGGAGGGCGGGGCGGCCCTGATAGGTGATAGACGTGATGAACTGTTCGGTCCAGTGGAGGTCGCCGTCCTTCGTGTAGACCTGAATCTCATAGTGGCCTGAGGTGGGATGCCCGTCCTGGCGCGCTCTCCTTTGTCGATCGAGGAAGGTCCTGCCATCCGGTGTGAAGCTAGCCGATACATCCTGGGGGGGCATCACCAGCAGCTCCTCAACCGTATAGCCAAACATCCCCGCGAGCGCTGCGTTGGCGAAGACGACTCTGCCCTCCTGGATGATGCACAGGCCTTGCAGGGAGTAGTCCACCAGCGCCCGGTAGGCCTCCTCGGTCCGTTTCTGCTGCTGCTCCGCCCAGTCGCGCTCCGTGATGAGGGCCCCGAGGAAGAGGCTGACCAGGGTGATGGCGAGCAGGAGTATCTGAGCTTCGACCGGACTGCTAAATTGAAAGTTAAAGGCTGAGGTGGCGAGGATGATGCCGGTGCTGATCGACAGCGTGCCCAGCGCGCTGCCCTGAAATCCATACCGGATCGCGATCCACAGGGCCGGGAGGAAGCAGAGGTAGAAGAGGTTGATCTGGTCGGCAGCCGGTGAGCCAAAGGCCAGCCAGAGCACGGCGAGGAGGGCTGCCAGGGCCGCGGCTACGCCCGGGATATCCTGACGGTGCAAGGACGGCGTTTGTGGGTGTGTCTGGGGTAAGGGCTCCGGGCGTTGTCCGGGTGCGAGGGATGGGCGCCTTTGGAGGGTTCGGGTCAGCGCTTTGAGCATCGGCAATCCGTAGACGAGCAGGAAGGGCGTGAAGGTCGTGATGCCGATGAGATCGCCGATCCAGAAGTCGAGGGCCGCCGTGACGTAGTCCCCGCGCGCGATCGCCCCCGCTGCCACGAAAACTCCGATCGAGAGCATAGCGACCAGCGCGGATGCGGATGCGATGACCGTGGTCAAGCGGATCAGATCCCGCAGCCGTCGGAGCCGCCGGTCGATGGTCAGCACGCGCCGCAGGATCCACGCGGCGGCGCTGTACCCCGCCGTGATGACGAGGGCCAGCAGGAGGAGATAGGCGAGGGGCATCTCGATCCGCCACACCCACAGCCCGCTGATCAGCACCGCGACGAAGGCTGCCGGGGCGTACGTCAGGCCGAACGTCAGGAGCAGCGCCACGGTCAGTCCCGGTGGCGGGTACCACGGGCTGATGCTGGGCGCGGTCTCGAAGGCGAACGTGACCCGATCCAGGACGGTGAAGGCGAGCAGATAGCCCAGGGCGATGAGGATCCACCGTGCGATGGATGCGCCTCGCGATGGGGTGGGTTTCTCTGTCTGCTCACGCGTCATCGTTTCCTCCAGGCTGGATTGCGATGCGTTGCCTCCCGGCGTTTCAAAGTTTCATCTATCCTAGCATCTTTCCGGCACGTTCCAAGCGAGGGTGTTTGTATCGGCGGTCTCATTTGTTTTGTTTATCAATTTTGCGTTTTGCTCATGACGTTTGCTCCGAGGAGATTTGTAATCTCCGGACGATGGCGCGGAGAGCCGGGATTATAAATCCTTTGGGAGCATGCGAGCGAGTTGCTCGGAGGGGATGGGCCATCCCCGGACGACGCGTAGAAGTCTGTGGATCAGAGATCCACTTCGAGCATAGGGGAAGCGCCGGTTGTGACCTGGGCCAGCGCCTGGGTCAGTTTATCGATCATCGGCGGCTTGCTCAACATCAGATCGACGCCCGATGGCATACTATCCTCTACCTGCATCCGGTATCCCCACCCGGTCAGCATAATCACAGGCGTCTGGGAGGCTATCTCCTTGATCTCCTCGGCGACCCGGCGCCCATCGAGGTCGGGCATACCCAGGTCGGTGATCACGACGTCAAAGGGCGTGCCGGACTGATGCGCGGTTCGGAATGCGTCGAGGCCGGAAGCGCCGCCGTCGGCGAGGGTGACGTTGTGGCCCTCGTTCTCCAAGACTTCCTGCAGGGCTTTGCGCAGCAGGGGCTCGTCGTCGATGCAAAGGATGCGCAGAACCGGGACCGGGGTTTGCGTCGCATCTGCTTTGTCCGCCGGGACCACCGGCCGGGAAGGAAAGAGGAGTCGTATCGTGGTGCCTTCACCCGGTGCGCTCTTGACGTCTGCCCTGCCGCCGTGCCGCTGCATCGTGCCGTAGACCGTCGCCAGCCCCAGGCCGCTGCCCCGCTCTCCCTTGGTGGAGAAGAAGGGCTCGAATGCCCGCGCCTGCTGCTCGTCGTCCATGCCGATCCCGGTGTCGATCACCTCCAGGATCGCACCGTCCGAAGGGTCTGTTCCCTTTCGGGTGCGCACGGTCAGGGTACCGCCTTCGGGCATCGCGTCCACCGCGTTGAAGATCAGGTTGGTCACGGCCTGGCGGATCTCCGCCTGGTCGCCCATCACGGCGGGCAGATCCGCTTGGAAGTCAGGGTGCAGGTCGATGGTGATCCCTTTCTCTTGGGGGAGGTCGCGCCATCGTGGACGGGTGAGTTCGATCGCCTGCCGTGCTGCACGGTTGACGTCCACCGGGATAAAGTCTTCCTCCTGCCGGACCCGGTAGAATTGGCGCATACGTCTGACGGTCTCTTCGACATCTTTGATAGCGATCTTGATGGTGCCGAGGTAGGTCTTGACGCCCGGAGCGAGTTGGGCCTTGCTCTCGATGAGGCGGAGGTAGAGGGGGATGGGGGAGATGGCGTTGTTGATGTCGTGGGCGATGCCGGAGGCCATCTCGCCGAGCGCCCGCAGGCGTTCCTGCTGCATCGCGGCGCGCTGGGTCTCCCGCAGCTCCTGGTAGGCGGCTTCGATCTCCTCGTGGAGCCGGGTTTGATGGATCGCCAGGGCAACGTGTTCGCCCAATCCGTCGAGGAAGTCGCGCTCGGCGTGGCTGAAGGCGTCGCGCTCGCGGCGGGCGGCCACGATCACGCCGAAGACGGTCTCCTCGACGACCAGCGGGACGATCACCGCCGAACGGACGTGAAGCTCCCGTACGGCTTGCTGGAAGGACGATACCTCGATGCCCGCCAAATCGTCCAGATAGGCGATTCGGCCTCGACGGATCCGCTGGAGGGCGGGGATTTCGACGGCGCTCACTAACCGGTGGAGTACCTTCGATCCTGCGACGGAGATCTCATGGCCGGGCGGCTTGGCATCGGGGGCGAACCTATCGCCCTTGCTAAGCCCAATGGCCGCTAGATCTGCGAAGTCATCCTCCAGTCGCTGGGCCACGACCTGCAGGATGCTGTCGAGATCGTACCGGGCGATGATGGTGCGGGTGATCTCATTGAAAAGCCGGACGCGGGCCAACTGCTGTTCCAGGGCCTGAGTCCGCTCCTGGACGGCGCGGCGCATCTCGGTGTGACGGATGACCAGGGCCAGGGAGTGGGCTACGTCCCTTCCGATCTCGCATTCTGCGTTGCCGAAGGCCCTGGGCCGGTCCGCCATCAGAACCAACGTCTCAATCAATTGGGGTTGGCGGTGGAGCACCGGCACGAGCAGGGCCGAGCGGTATCCGAGGCTCTGCAGCGTCCGGAAAGGGGCGGGGGCTGTCTCAAGGTTGTGGATGGTGGTGACATCCCCTTCATGGAGGCGCCGGAAGACCGCCCGCGCTTCGGTGGGCGTCCCCGATGCAGTGGGGGTGTTATCCGTCTCCGGCACCATCGCGACGACGTCACAAGCGTCGATCGTCAGCGTGACCAGGCCGGCGCCCTCGCAATGGAGCAAGGTCTGGGTGCGGCGGAGTGCGGTCTCCATGATCGAGGTGAGATCGTGGGCATTCGGGATGGATTCGTAGATCTCACGGAGCAACTCCAGCCGGGCTGTTCGACGTTCCAGTTCGACTTCGCGCGCTTGGACTGCCATTTGAGCGCGCTTGCGCTCCGCGATCTCCTCCTGGGCTTCCCGATAGAGCCGGGCGTTTTCGACCGCAATGGCAATCTGATTGGCGAGGGTGGTGAGGGTGCGCCGTTCGTCCGGGTCGTAAGGGATCCCGGCACGTTTGGGGCCTAGGATGAGGATGCCGACTAGGGTCCCCTGGGCGACAAGGGGGACAAAAAGCCGTGCATTGGTGTGGTTGATTTCCTCGCGCGCTCGGGCCGATAGCGCTTCGAACTGCGGAAGGTCGATCAACTCCTCACGGGTGACGGCTGCTTTCCGTTTGGCTAACCCTCGTACCAAGCGGGGGTCCAGATCGAATGCGACGGGGGATGTCTGCTGATTGGGGCCTATTTCAGCGACCAACCGGAACTTTGTGCTCTCGTGCTCTCTCAGGATGAGGGCGCCCCATTGGACGTGCATTGTTTCGGTAAGGCGATCTAACAGCATCGCGGTCAGTCGGTCGATGTCGAGAATGGAGGTTGCTAGCTCGCTGAGCTCCTGCAGCATAAGGTGGGCGTCATACGTATCGCCAAAGAAGAGACGATCCACCCAGAGCTGGGCTTGCTTCCGAAGAGGCTCGGCTGCGACCGCCGTGACGGCAGCGATGATCAGGGAGAGGAGGAAGACCTGGTAGCCCACGAATCTGCGCAGCAATTTCTCCACGATGAAGATGGTGAGAAAATACCCGATGGCGATCACGGCCGTGGGGATGAAGTACGCCAGGCCACGCCGGATCACGGGGCGGATATCGAGAAGTTGGTAGCGGAAGATCGCAGCGGCGATGAGCCCGGCGTTGATGACGTTAGCCATCAGGTCGATCGGGTAGGGTTTGAAGAAGGGGATGAAGTTAGCCAGCGACCCTGCGACGAGCACGCACCAACCGATTAACACGTACTGGATGCGGTGGCGGGTGAGAGGATGGTGGGCGTCTCGATACCCCTGAATCAGGGGTACGGCTATGTAGCCGAGGATGAGGAAGTAGGGGATGCCGATGACCGGCAGGAGGGGGCCGAATCGAGGCAGGTAGAAGTGGGTGGTCGCATTCCAGTAGACGCCCGCAATCACGCGTGTGGGAGCGACACCGATGAGGATCAGCATCCCGATGCTCAGGGCGATACTCCCGAGGAACAGCCCTTCGCCGTCTTCGATTCTCAAAAGCGTATGCACAAAGATTACATACGCGATGCCGAACACGAGAAAGACCGCCGACAGGGCCAGGTAGGCGGCGATCGCAACCTCTTCGCTCTGGGCCAGGCTGACGACGAGGGCGGTGGTCTGCATCCCGATCATGACGGTCAGGGTGCTCAGGAAGAGACGCCGGACTCGGACCCGGGTGGAACGAGGCGCGGTGATGACAATATGGAAGAGGCCGCTGTAGCACGCCAGGCCAAGGATCGAGAGAAGGGCTGGAAGGTTCATGTCCATGTGTCCTCACTAGGATGTATCGGATCTCTATTATCGCGCCTGCCGGTCCCCTGTCAAGGTGTCGATTTGTGGGTTGTCGTCGGCCCTGTATACTGAGTGGACGGTTGGGTGAACCCAAGGAGCGAGATATGGACGTTGTGGTGGTGACGGGCAGCACGCGGGGCATTGGGTATGGATTGGTGGCGGCCTTCCTCGACCTGGGGTGCGCCGTGGTGGTCAACGGGCGCTCGCAGGCGAGCGTCGACCGGGCGGTCGTGCGCCTCGCGGAGCGGCACGACGCGGGGCGCGTGATGGGCTATCCGGCCGATGTCGGCGACTTCGAGGCGGTGCAGGGGCTTTGGGACGCGGCCGTGGCCCGTTTTGGGCGCGTGGACGTGTGGATCAACAATGCCGGTCTGGGCAACCCGCAGCGGTCCTTCTGGGAGCACCCGCCGGACCGGATCGCCGGCGTGGTCAACGCCAACGTGCTGGGTGTGATGTTCGGGGCCAAGGTGGCGCTATGCTCTGAACAGGTCGGAGCCTTGCGCTGAGCCGGAAATCGGACGTCGCAAGACGTCCGATTTCCGGTCACTTCATTCTCTTGTCGTTGCATACGCAACGTCCTTTGAGCTCAGCGCGAATCAGTCAGATGGAGGCTGGGGCCAGGGGCCGGGTTCAAAGTCGTGGACAAAGCCATCTTCTTCAGGGAGGGTGTCGCGGGTTGGAGCATTGCCCGTTTCGATCCAGTGGTCCATTGCCTGGACCATTGCTAGCACCTGCTGGGGCGTGTAATTGCAGTGACCGGTTCTGTTCGTGTAGACACGCATCAGGAGATCCTCCCGACTTTGCGCGGTGACTATCTCGTCGTAGACTTCGGTACCCTGTACGGGCGTGATGGGGTCCTCAATGTTGTGCAGCATCAGAACCGGTGCGTGGATGAGCCCACGATAGTCGGCATAGCGCTTTAGATACTCCCTCGCGGGGCGATGCGCCTCAATGTCGGCCAAATCGTTCATCTCCGTGAGTAGGGCATTCATCTCGTCGCTGGTCATCCCAAGCGCTTTAAGCTGGGCCCGGTCGGTTTGGCTCAAACTGTAGACGTGGTTGGCGTTCTGCGCTGCCGGTCCGCCGGCCCGACCTTCGAGTTCATATCGCACGTAGTAGCCGAGGATCATGTTGAGCAGGACGCCGGGAAAAGGGATCTGGTCCGATTGAGGTTGGTAAAATCCTCCATGGGGCATATCGTTGACAAGCCGCATAAACTCAAATCGGGCAAAGGTATCCATATCCCCCATATCCTGCATATGTCGGAAAACGTCGGCTTTGACCTGTTGATAGATTTCGAACCCCTCCGGTCCATCCGGCAAGTCGCCGACATCGCCCCAACCGGGCTGCCAGCCGAAGGCCGTGGCATAGGAAACCGTAAAGTCGAGTTTGAGATCGGCGTTGCGCGTGGCACCCATCGCGACGGAGCACATAGGGATCGCACCATCATAGAAGCCGTGGTATTTCTCCATGCTCTCAAGCGCCACCACCGTCCCCATCGAGCCGCCGGAGATGATGACCCGGCTTGGCTTGGCCACGTGCTCCCTAAAATGGAGTACGAGGCGTCGAGTATCGTGGATACCCTCTTCGACGTTCCATCCAGCGTTTCGGAACCCCGACGCGGCCAGTGCATACCCCTCTGCGAGCAGCAGAGTCTCGGCCTCCTCGCCGAGCATCGCTGCATCGGGATCTGTCACCGGGGTAGGGCTGTAGCCTCGCGCGTGGATAACCAGCGTGCCGTTCCACTCCTCCGGTACCCGGATTTTATAGGCTGCACCGTTGAGAGTCCCTTCCATATCGATGGGGCCGGTCGGGTTGGGCTTTGCGGATAGGGCCGGTGCCGCCGGGTTGACGATCAGTAACAGAACGAATATCACCAGTGCAATCGTGTGTCTCTTCATCGGTTTCCTCCTCACTGAACGAATGGTAAACAACGACTTTCCCCTACAGCCTGGCTATGTCCATCGATCGCAGGCCTAGCGTGGCTGATCCCCATGGCGTTGGGTGGACTGCGGATGGGGATTGGAAGTCTGCTCGACTGTAGCCACCAAGTAAGCATAGACCTCATCCAGGCTACCGAACCCGATCCGCTCGCCGGTCTGGGCGTCCTCGAGACTGGCTCGCCATCGACCGTCGGGTCTCGTATGCCATAAACGAAGCAGATAGGCGTGATATGCAGATGGACTGCCCCGCATGGGTCGGCCTCCGATCCTGAACGTGGCTTTAGCATACCATAGAACTCTCAACGAACTCTCAACGCGTCGCGCATCGCTCATCCGAAACCCATCTGTCACTTGCAGTATTTCGCGACCTGGGTTAGAATCTTGATATCAGAACAGTGTTTCCTGATTTCATCGCCGTCTTCCGGTGGGTCACCATTGCCTCCCCCTCGAGGTTACTGCGTCCTGTCATCGCACGTTGGATCTGGGACTGAGCTTGTGACTGTGCGTATGTTTGTGCGTATGTTTGTGCGTATGGCTGTGCTTGTGACTGCGATTATGGATCTGGTCATGAATAACTAAAGAGATTCTGCGTTTCCATAGGCATCTTGGAAATGTTTAGTTATTTACGTCCGGATCTATAAGCATGCAGGTCGTGTTATCGGAAGGAGTCCCTGTGGAGGATCTATCGATCGCAACACTTGGCACGCTGCGTGTTACGCTTGGAGGAAAGCCCGTTCGTGGATTCCGTTCCGACAAAGAGCGTGCGCTCCTCGTGTACTTGGCCGTCGAAGCGGATCGTTTGCATCGTCGTGAAGCGCTCACCGGATTGTTCTGGCCCCAGTTTCCCGAATCGAACGCGCGACACACCCTGAGCCAGGCGCTGACGGATTTACGCCACGTGCTGGCGGATCGGGAGCGGGCGACCCCGTATCTCAGCGCGTCCCGCGCTGCCGTTGGGTTAAGTGATGCGTGCCGACCCTGGGTGGATGTGCGGGAGTTCAGCAGCCTGATGGATACCGGTGGGATGCAAGAGGGGTACGCCCGTGCCCATCCTAAGTTAGGGAGCGATGCTCTGGATCGGTTGGGACGGGCGGTGACCCTGTACCAGGGTCGGTTTTTGCGCGGGTTCTCACTTGGTGATGCGCCGGCTTTTGAGGAATGGCAGCTTCTTCAGCGCGAGCGCCTTCATCGACAGGTCACAGAAGCCCTTGCGCTGCTGATCGAGCATCATATCGCCGAGGGGACCTATAAGACCGCGCTGCGGGCTGCATGGCGCTTGGTGGAGCTCGATCCATGGCGGGAGACGGCGCAGCGTCAACTGATCCTCCTGTTGGCGTTGACGGGGCAGCGGAGCGCGGCGTTGCGGCAGTATGAGCGGTGTCGCCGTATCTTACGGGAGGAGCTGGGTGTCGATCCCGACGAGAGTACGCAGTCGCTGATTAAGGCGGTGCGTGCCGGTACCCTCGTGGCCGATCTCCCGGTCTCGGATGATCGATCGGCAACCTCAGGGCCATCGTACGGCGCGGAGGTGCCCGTACCCCTGCTGCCGCTTATCGGACGGGAGGCCGAGATGGCAGCGCTCTCCAACCATATTCGGGATTCGAACGTGCGACTTCTGACGCTTGTGGGTCCGGGAGGGATTGGGAAGACCCGGCTGGCGCTGGAGGTGATCGCGACGCAGGCCTCGCGCTATCCAGACGGTGCGTACCTTGTGCCGCTGGTGGCAACGACGTCGTGGGAAGCGTGCCTCGCGGCGATCGTACAGTCCATAGGGTTGGTGGCTTCTAAGCAGTCTGGGTCGGTAAAACGGCAGTTGCTGCGCTATATCAAGGGCAAGGCGATGCTTCTGCTGCTCGACAACGTTGAGCAACTGGTGGATCACGCTCCTCGATTCGTGCAGTTGGTTGAATCCGCACCGGGTCTCCAGGTCATCGCGACCTCCCGGGTGCGCCTGGGGGTGTTGGGCGAGACCGTTTTTCCGGTCGATGCGCTCGCGGTGCCTGAGCAGGCGGATCTTGCGGTGAGCGAGCTCTCGGAGGTCGCCGCGGTGAAGCTTTTCGCTCGTAGCGCGCAGCGGGTCGCGCAGGATTTCCGACTTTCTGAGAGCAACGCGCAGGCGATTGTCGCCATATGCCGGCAGGTGGAGGGTATGCCCCTGGCTCTGCTGCTGGCGGCGGCATGGACCGGCGTCCTGTCGCCCGACCAGATTCTCGAACGTCTCGCGGAGGAGGACGCATTGGACAGCGATCAGCCTATCGATTTTCTGCGCGCGAGGTGGCCTGAGATGCCGGCCCGCCAACGGAGTATGCGCGCGGTCTTCGACCATTCCTGGCGTCTTATGAGCATTCGGGAGCGTGCGGTGCTGCAAGCGCTCTCGGTCTTTCAGGGTGGGTTCACGATCGATGCTGCGTTCTTTGTCGTCGGGGCGACGCTTCAGGAGGTCAGGCGTCTTGTCGCCCAGTCGCTCCTGGGGCGCGGATCGGGCGCCCGCTTCGGGATGCACGAGTTACTGCGGCAATATGCGGCTGAACGGTTGGCGCGGGTGGAGGTCGCAGCGCGGGTCG
>DAOTTS010000273.1:0-48488 GCA_034437735.1 Anaerolineae bacterium | reverse complement strand
GATCCGGATCCGGCTTATGTTGCTCATATTGAGACTCTGGTTGACCTCGATCGCTTACGCCGGGCTGGGCTGAAAATCCTGGTTGATCCAATGTATGGGAACGCGGCAGGATGGTTCCCACGCTTGCTTGGCGGAGGCACCAATGAGATCATTGAGATGCACGCTGAGCACAATCCGCTTTTTCCGGATATGGAACGACCGGAGCCCATCGAGCCTAATATCAACGCGGCTCTTGCCCGCACCCCGGAGATCGGTGCCGATGTGCTGCTGGTGAACGATGGGGATGCAGATCGTCTGGGGATTGGGGATGAGAATGGGGAGTATATCGATCAACTGCGCGCGTTCGCACTCCTGGCTTATTATCTGCTGGAGATCCGTGGCGAGCGCGGACCCATTGTCAAGACTATTTCGACGACCTCTATGCTCCTTCGACTGGCGGAACGCTATGACGTGGAAATCTATGAGACTGGCGTCGGGTTCAAGTATGTAGCGCCCAAGTTCTTGGAGATCAACGCGATAATCGGCGGGGAGGAAAGCGGTGGGTATGCGTTCCAGGGGAACGTCCCGGAACGCGATGGCATCCTGGGGAACCTATACTTCCTGGATTTCATGGTCAGAACCGGTAAGAAGCCCTCTGAGCTCGTTCAGATGCTTTTTGAGACCTTGGGACAGTCGTACTACTATGATCGCATTGACACGCGTTTTCCTTCAGAAAAGCGGCCGGAAGCCCGCGAGCGGTTGGATGCTGCGGAACCTGAAGAAATCGCCGGTCTTCCAGTGACCAATCGCGTCACCCTTGATGGCTACAAATACGAGCTGGGGGAACATGGATGGCTCTTGATTCGCTTTTCGGGCACCGAACCGGTCATCCGCGTCTACTGTGAGGTCACGGATCGTGCATTGATTTCTCCTGTCCTTGATGCTGGTCTTGAGTTAGCTGGATTGAAGTAGACGTGCAGTTTCTATAGGCCCCTACTCTACTGATAAGTGAATTGTAAGGTTTTGTGAGGCGGAGAGTCGCCACGGGTTCTCCGCCTCTCTCGATCCCTATACTTCTACCACTGTCCCCTGCAATTGTTAGAATTTAATTATGTTGTAACCTCTTTGGAATCCTAATTTCCCTCCTGTTGTGTTAGGCTTAGGATAGTTCGATTATCGAGCCTTGGAGACTGTGACCGAGATGATCCACGAGCGCAATCATAGGCTCGCAAATGGGATCGGCATTTGCACAGAGGATCAGGTCAAGCTCTTTACGAAGTTCTACCGCGTGGACATCCCCGAGGTTCACGAACAACCCGGCACTGGATTGGGCCTGGCCATCACCAAGAATCTGATCGAGTTACAGGGCGGCAGAATCTGGCTGTGGAGCCAGCCTGGCAAAGGATCGACGTTCTACTTCACGGTTCCGGTCGCTGACGTCAAGGCGTGAACTTGAGGACCAGCGGTAGAAAGACCTCCTCGAAATCGATGTTAAAGACCTGCAGGTTGGTGAAAGGCCCGGTGTTTCCCGCTGAATCATAGGCGCGGACGCGCCATTGATGAACACCCGACCGCAGGCTGCCCGTGTAAGTGACCTCGCCCGTTGCCCGCACGATGCCATCCAGTTCGACCTCATACGCAATGGGAGAGCCACTATCGATAATCGGCTCCCATTCCAATACGATCGGAAGTCTACGTAAGGTAATCCCCCCCGTTGGTGTGATAACCGTAGGTGTCACAGGAGGCGTTGTGTCGAGTGTGAAGGTCAATTCTATGGGTTCGCTGTTCTGTTCCTCCCCTACAGCGCGAGCTTTGGCTGTGTACGGGCCGTCGTTCAAAAAGGGCATAGGATATGACCAGGTTGTGGTTCCTGTAGCTGTGAGCCAAACACCGGTTGCATCCCAGCTGCTGCCATTCCAATAATACCCGTTATCGGCTTGCATCAGTTGGGTTTCGACGCTCAGCAGACTTTCCCCAAAGGCGATACCCGTGAATTCAGGTGAGGTCTGATAATACGCTCCATCGATTGGACTGACAATTTGAGTGCCAAGAGGGCCGCATGCATCGAGATAATCGAGGGCCGCGCGCATCAATGGAATCCGGGACGAGAGGGTGATGGTTTCGAACGGGAATCCCATGACGATCACACGCTCGCATCCATCCCCACCTGAGCCGGATGCCTGCACAGCTGCTGCGCCTCCGATCCCGCCAACATATGAGAGCGCGGCGCTTGCCCCGTTTAACGGGGCGATGACGTCCGGGTAATCGACGAGGTACTCACCCGCAGCGTCGAAGGTAATGGGGCCAAGGCCATTGAAGATACCGCCGACTACGGGTTGAGCCATCAGGGTCTCCGCATCATCCGCGACGTAATCGGTCCGTAGCACAGTATGCAGGAAGTTCGGATCCCTGCCCATAGCTTCGAGATCCCAAGCCATCTCGGATCCGCTGATGAGCAGTCCGCCACCTTGATCAAGATACGCATGGATCCGCACTCTCTCAGCATCGGACAGTGTGCCATCGTCGTCGATCGACTCCTCGCCCAAAATCCAGTCGACACTTGCATACTTGGTGAGGCCTACCAGATCAGAGATGATTGCTTCGTTGCTGGCACTGTCCCATCCATACGCGTAAGAGACGGGCACCGATTCTCCGTGAATGACCGCATACGCGAAGCTGTTCATCTGGGCGGTCCACATTCGTTCATTGATTCCCATTTCCGGGTCATCCTCGTAGATGAGCCCGTATTGGTTGAGCTTATCGAACCCGTTGACGATCAGGAGTCCCGGATCCCCTACCCTGGCACCTAGGACTTCGGTAGGAAACGATTCTCCGCCGTCGTTGATGGCTGTCACCCGTACGTAGATCGTCGACCCCTCATCCAACCGCGTGATATCGTAATGGTTGCCGATGACAGTTGTAGGCTCTCCCCAGGCAAAGCCATCGGTACTGGTATAAATCTGATAGGCGGTGGCTGCGTCCCCACCCAGATCGATGGCATCGGTAGGTGACGGCTGCCACGAGACGCGGACCGTGCCACTACCGATATTCTCAACTCGAAGGTGGGTTGGCGGTTCCGGGGCCAATGTGAGGTCTTCACCGTCTCGATCCTCATAGTATCTAACAATACCTTGATAGATTGCCCGCGCGGCGAGTTGGTTGAAGCGCGGATTCTTTAAGGCTGCGGCGTCTTCGGGATGATCATGAAAAGCAATCTCGATCAAGACACCCGGCAAACTGGCGTCCGGATTGCCATCATCGGGATCACTGTCGTAAAGCATGCGCAATTCGCCGAGGTTCATCTGCTTGGCACCCCGATCGATCCAAGTTGCATCCCATCCTGTACGAATATCCTGGATGAGCTCCTGGTGCACGAACTCCTGGAGTTCTGTGCTCCCTTCAGTCCGGGGATAGGTCGCCCCGTTGTGCACATAAGACTCTGTACCACGGCTTGTGCCGTTGTACCCATTACTGTGCCACGAGATATAGACAGCGTCCTCCTCGGTACCCGCATGGTTCCATCGGGCGAACATCGGTCTGGAGACGACATCGTTGAAATAGCTGCCGGGTTCGTAGCCCATCCATTGGCTGTAGTAATAGGTCGCGACCTCCCACCAGGGATGGTTCGGAATGGGGGTGCTCGGAGTGAAATCGGGATCCGACAGGTTGTTCAAACTGTCCAGTGTCCCTCCCCCGAGACGCAGGGCGTCGGCGATCACCACCTTGCCGTTTGAGAGAGAGCCTGAATCCAGGGTGACATACGCGGTGCCGGCATAAAAGGGATAGCTGCCCAGATAGCGCCACGTTGACCCTCGGATCTGTTGGTTAAGCCATACATCATCGGTACCACCCGCGTGGTGAACGGTGTAGTGGGCATCTGGTGCTCGGTTAGGGCCAGGGCGCACCCAGGCATAGAGGGCATATGTGCCCTTTTCTGGGATCGTAAGTGTCCACGTACACACGGATGTTGGGCCGTCGGTCAGCGCGTACTGATAATCTGTGCCGTTGTAGCCGGTCCCATGATAGCTGGTGGTGTACCACACACCTGAGGTCTCAAACGTCGGTGGGCCTTTATCATTGTCGACGATGATCCGCGATGTGTTCCAATCTCGCTCCCTCATTGGAATCACCGTCGCGCCGGCGTTTTCCAGATAGGGAATTAAGTACTGGTCGACGGCTTCAGCGTTGTTGTGATCCTCGATCATCGTTTCATAAGGGATGCGCTGCGTGACCCAGCGGCTGCCGTTCCACAACCAACCGTGCCCGGCACTGACGTACACGGTCTTTCCACCCAAAGCTTTGGAAAAGGTCTCTCCCATCCGGGTCTGAAGGTAGGATTCTGACTCCCGTCGCTGTGCTGTTGACCTGGAGGAGATGGGGCTAGGTTTAGGGGCGAAGTCGGAAATCGGACGACATCTCTTCTGTTTTGGATCCCAGCGTTGAACGATCAGGGAGGACCAAGAAATCGGTGTCATCGCTTGCCGTACCGATTCGAGCACTTGTTCCATACCTATCCACTGTTCCCCGGTTAGCACCTCATACGGAACTGTGAGACAGACGTTCAGTTTACCTTCCCTCTCTTCGCGCACCCATTTAACGGCAATGTCACTTCCCAAGTTTGAGAGTGCTTGCTGAGTCTGCGCGACTCGGTCTGGCGGTAGAGGTCTAAGGTCGAGACTCAGTCCGGCCACGATCAGAATAAGCAGGCGATAGAACCATGCTGGTTTGATCATTATTAGCTCCCTTGAAAGGCTTTGATAATCTGCGGATATGAGTTACGCACGTAAGAGACATAAGCTGCGTATACGTGCTTGCATACTGTAATTTGTCTCTTTGACCAGCGCTGAATGGCGGTATACTCAAGGCTAGGTATAGGCGATGCGATAATCACACTATACCATAAACAAGCGGGGGCCACATATCGAGTGTGTTAACCTTGCTTGATTGCTCTGAGTCCTTGGACGGGAGATAGTCTGAGATGACAAGTTTGCTGATCCAAAATGCTTCGCTTATCGCGACGATGGATGATCAACGCCGGCGCATTCCCGACGGCGCTATTTACGTTGAGAATGGATTCATTCGAGAGATTGGGCCTACTACAGCGCTTCCCCAAACTGCCGATCGCGTTATTCTCGCGGATGACATGCTGATCCTACCGGGCCTGATCAATACGCATCATCACCTCTATCAGACCTTGACGCGGGCTGTCCCGGATGCTCAGGACGTCCAGCTTTTTCGTTGGCTCAAGACCCTCTATCCTATCTGGGCGGGCTTGACGGGAGAAGCGGTCTACGTGAGCGCGCTCGTCGGCTTGGCAGAGTTGATGATGTCCGGTTGTACGACGGCGGTCGATCATCTCTATATCTTTCCCAATGACGTGAGATTGGATGACGAGATCCGGGCGGCCCAGGAGATTGGCATCCGGTTTCATGCGACGCGCGGGGCAATGAGTCGCGGCGAAAGCCAGGGCGGTCTTCCTCCGGATGAGGTGGTTGAGGATGAAGCCTGGATTCTCAAAGATACCCGCCGGGTCATCGAGACTTATCACAATCCTGATCCAGGTGCGATGACCCAGATTGTGGTGGGGCCGTGCTCGCCGTTTTCGGTGACCGAATCCCTGATGCGCGCGTCGGCTGATCTTGCCCGGTCGTATGGCGTGCGCTTACATACGCATCTGGCGGAGACTGCGGACGAAGAAGCGTATATTGAAGCCACCTCGGGAAAGCGACCTGTTGACTATGCGCGCTCGTTGGGTTGGCTGGGTGAGGACGTCTGGTTCGCGCATGGTGTTCACGTCAACTCAGAGGAAATTCAGACGCTGGCTGCGACCCAAACCGGCATCGCGCACTGCCCCTCCAGCAATATGCGTCTGGCCTCCGGTATTGCTCCTATTCGGGAGTACGTCGATCACGGTGTGCCGGTCGGGCTCGCAGTCGACGGCTCGGCCAGCAATGACAGCTCGCATATGCTAGCCGAAGCCCGAATGGCTATGTTGCTGCAGCGGGTTCGCGGGAATCCAGCGGGGCTATCGGCTGAGGAGGCCCTGTTGCTTGCCACCCGGGGGGGCGCAGCGCTTCTGGGCCGTTCGGATATTGGTCAACTCGCTCCCAATATGGCTGCGGATATTATCGGTATCCGACTCGATCAGCTGCCGTACGCAGGAGCAGCGCTCCACGACCCTGTGGCTGCGACCGTTTTCTGCACCCCGATGACGGTCGATCTCTCGATCGTCAATGGTGACGTCGTCATCGAGGATGGCCGTCTTAAAACCCTTGACGTAGAAGCGGCGGTCGCCAGGCAGAATACAATAGCTCAAGGTCTGGTGCGATCGGTTTGAGCAGCTCCGTTTTAGGATTTGGTTTCTTGCGACGTGAGCCCGACGACGACATCTAGAACTCGCGTCCACGAGGTTTCTTCCTGGGGCGTCATCGCCTCTTCTCGAAACCTGTAGTCATTCTTCCGGATGAATTCCTCAAGCTCTTCCATCAGGACGGACCATGCTTTCCGGTGCACGTCAATGAGTATAGATACGCTGCGTCGAGCTCTCTTTTGCCTCAGGGTCATACGTAAATGGGGGAGGCATAGCCCTCCACAATCGCGCAGTAGATGCTGGACGACAGGATCCTTCAGGTCGTTCAGGAGGACGTCGGCAAACCGTTCTGCAGCTCCGACTCCGACTTCGCACGCTGGACAAGGTGCTTGAGATTCCAGCGCATCAGCGATCTCACCAGGTGCTCGACGAGGATTGTGTAGGCCTAGAAATCCCCGTTTACCGTCAAGATCCTCCTCGGTATCCCGCAGTAGATCGAGAAGCGTAACCCGGTAAACGATGGCCATGCCCAGTGCTGCCCCCTGAACTCGCCGCCAATCTCGGGTATGGCGTTCGCATAAGCCCCGAGATGCTTTCAGATCATCTCGCGTTTTTAGATCCAAGACCCGTTCGTAATTGAGGGACTCGATGAACGTCTGTTCTGCTTGCCGCGTTAGCTTACAGAGGGGGCATCCCCACCCCTCCATCGCTTCCCGAAGTTCGATCTGTAGGGGTTGAAGCTGGGATTTGTTTTGAGCCGTCATGGTGTCAAAGACGGTATCCTACGACCTTGGATCATGATATCCTCTGGGGCTTTACAAGGGTGCTTAGCAAACCGAATACGGTAAAAGCCAGCATTAGATTGATGCCAATCCCATAGACCATAATGCGCGGGCCAAAAGATTCGAAAAGCTGCCCGATGACCCACGGAAGCGTCATCCCACCCAGACTGCCACCGACGAAATACCAGCTTGTCACCCGACCGGTAACGGTCAATCGCCGCTCTGCGAAGGAGACCATCGTCGGAAACATCGAGGCCATAAACAGCCCGACTCCGATTGTTCCTGCCCAGACGGCGATACCGGATCGCGGCCACAGGGCAGGCAGTCCGATGCTCAACACAGCTCCGATTAAGTCGATGAGAAGAACCCCCTTGGGCGTCATATGGGCGGCGAGTGGGATGGACAGCAACCGCCCTACGGTGATTGCAATCCAGAAGGCCGATGTGAGATAAGCTGCCAGGGTTGCATCACCAATGCCCATCGCCTTGGCGTACGTCGCTATCCACCCACTGGTCCCTGACTCAGCACCCACGTACATAAAGAAAAATAGGACAATCATGGGCAAAACGAAGCGGTGATTCTGAGGTTTTGGTTTTCCGGGGTTTCTTTGTGGATTTACCTCATCTTCGACGGCATCGTCTTCGACTCGGTGATTGGGTGCGTCAGGGCTCGGCAGCCCGAGCATGACTAACACGACCGGTAGGACGAGCAAGGACAGAGACCAGAACGCCCAGTGAACTTGGTCGCTGTTTGCAAGCACTTGAGCGACGATGATCGGACTGAGAAATGCCCCTACCCCAAAGAAGAAATGCATTGCGTTCATAAAGGGACTGACGTCCTCGCCATGGACCCATACCAGAAGGGTGTTACCTCCGACATCAAGGGTCCCTTGAAAGGCGCCGAGAAAGAAGATGACGATCACTAGGAGCCATAGAGAAGAGATAAGTGGGGTCAGCGCCAGCATCGCTGCCATCAGTATCATCGTTCCGATGACAATTGGGTTTCCTCGCATCGAATCGTAAAGCCGCCCCCCGACTACCGATCCCACGAGGTAACCAAATCCTCGTGCACTGAAGATGATACTTATTTGATCAAGCGCGACCGACGTGTTGTGGGCCAGATTGGTAAGTGTCGGACCTAGCGGTGCGTAGGTAAGGCCCAGCGCGATAAAGGCAACAAAATACGCAAGACTCTGCTTCCAGCGCAGGCGGCGCCTTTGATCACTCGCTGTAAGTGTGGATGTTGTCACTTTGACTCCTTTTTCATCACTATTCCCCCAATTTTCAATCTTCCAAAAGTGTATCGTATTCTGGCCATAAACGTACTAACCCACTCTATCCATAAAAACTTCTCAGTCTGAGACGGCGGGTCGTTCCAGCCCGGGATAGGTTCGAAAAAGGCGTACCAGGATAGGAATCGTGATGAGGTTGATCCCGGCTAAGAGCGCAAACACTCCCGGAAAGCCTAGGTTATCACTGAGCGCCGTTGCAGCGCCATCTCCCACCGCTGCACCCAGGTTAGAGATCCCCATCATAATGGCGAACATTGAGGCTGCAATGCGTGTATCCGCTAAGTTCATTGCCAATGCGAAGAAGACAGTCTCTTGAAAGGCCCAGATGACGCCCCAGACGAGCCCGATCCCTACTATGATAGGGGCTTTCGTGGCAAGGCTGAAACCAAGTCCAACAATCGAGATGAGAAGCGAAGCTCCAATTGCGCCGGGTCGTTTGCCTAACCGGTCGAGTATGATGCTGCCGAGCAGTGCGCCTGCGACCGCTCCCACGCCACGCAGCGCCCCATAATTGCCGATCACCGATTCACCCACGCCAAAGGATTCGCTGAGGGCATAAGTGATCAGGCCATCGATGCCGAAGGAGCCGATCGAGTAGATGACGGCGTAGAGTGCGAATTGCACGAATTGAGGCCTGCCCAACGCGCGAAACGCGCCCCATTGAAAGCGATCTGTCCCTCCACTTCTGGGCGGTTCTCTTAACTGTCCGACAAAGATGAGAGGAATTAGCATTGTGATTCCAATCACCGGAAAAACGATAGGGTACCCTACCCTTTTGACAAGTTGACCGAATGCCAGCGAGAGCAGGATAAATGCGGCGGCCCTTCCCCCTACCATAACCCCTTGGATCTTGCCGGCTTCATTTTGAGGTGTGATATCGATAGCTAACCCATCCGTGGTTGAGTCGAAGAGCGTCACGCTGAAGGACCCCAACACAACAAAAAACGAGAACGTCAGCAGATGCGTGTTGGGTTGGACCAGACCGGCGGCTGTGAAGGTGAGAGCAGCAAGCAGCAAACCGATGATGATGTATGGCTTGCGATGCCCACGCCCAAAAAGGCTGATCTTGTCACTGACCATTCCGATGAAGACCTTGAGAACGAAGGGTAGTTGTAGGATCAAGGTCAGCAGCCCAATAGAATCCGGGTGAATGCCCAATTCATCGAGATAAGGCTTCTGGAAATTGCGGAAGTATGCGAGTCCCACACCCTGAACTACGTAAACGGATGCGAACATCACGATTCTGAAACGTGTTGACTGTGTATCGTCAACCATGGCCTTTCCAGACAAGGATTTGTCCCCCAATCTTGAACAAGATGTGTTTGATAGGACGGGTATACCGCACACTTTATACAGGGATTCGCAAGATTTCCAAATGTTGTCGGATCCGTGTCTCAACAAGTAGTTGAAGCACATATGTTGTCCTTACACAGAACTGCTAAAATCATCGTATCCCCGAGAGTCATTTCGCATAGACAATTTGTCTGTTTAAGAAAAAGAGGGAATGGGTTTATGGTCCCTGCTTAATGACTACGCGAAATGTGTCCCCCTTAAACTCTCCTTAAGCTTATGGCTAGACTTACTTAAAGATCTTCGGCCTCGGTATTGCTAAAATGAAAGCGTCAATTGATCAGCGAACAATCAACGTGTACAGTGAAACTTAGTAATAGATCTTGGGAGGTCGAAATGCCATTCAAAAGCTTGAAGCGTATTTTAGGCTTGGGAATTCTCATCAGCGCGTTTTTTCTTACGGGTTGTGGCGTTGCTGATGTCTTACTTGCACAAAGCACGGAAGCGTTTCCGGATGTCGAGCCTCCGGTCGTGATTGAAAGACGTTCAACAGACAATGAAGAATCTGCCCGTATCCAGTCAGGAGAAATCCGAGAAACCGGAACGGAACCGGTCACCAAGACTGATACCTTGACAGCAATACAGTATGCGCTGTCGGATATCTACCGTCACGTCAACCCTTCGATTGTCAGTGTACAGGTCCAGAAAACGCGCCTCGGTCAACCGTCACCGTTTGGGGAGGCGCCCAACCAGGGAGGCGTCGGATCGGGATTCATTTGGGATCAAGCGGGCCGTATAGTAACGAACAATCACGTCGTTGCAGACGCAGATGAAATTCAAGTGCGTTTCCATGACGGATTCATCGTAGACGCTGAGATTGTCGGCACAGATCCAGACAGCGATCTAGCCGTGATTAAGGTGGAGGCTGAAGCCGATCGACTCGTGCCGGTTTCAATCGTCGATTCGGAATCATTGCAGGTAGGAGGCTTAGCTGTCGCAATCGGAAGCCCCTTTGGGCTGGAAAACACGATGACCGTTGGCTTCATCAGCGCCGTGGGACGCTCTTTACCTGCGGGCGCGACGCGGTACACGATTCCGCGTATCATCCAGACCGATGCCGCCATCAACCCTGGCAATTCGGGAGGGGCGTTAGTCAACGACCGAGGTGAAGTCATCGGGGTCAATACAGCAATCGTTTCACCCAGCCAGGCATCGGCGGGAATTGGTTTCGCAATCCCATCGTCACTTGTCATGGAGATCGTGCCGGTGTTAATCGATGAAGGAAGCTATACTCACTCCTGGCTTGGTATTAGCGGCACAACGCTTACCAATGCTATGGCCGACGAAATGGGTCTTGCCGGGTATCAACAGGGGGTGCTAGTCCAGCAGATTACTCCTGATGGACCGGCGGATCAGGCCGGATTGCGTGGCGCTCAAACCGAAGCAGATGCAGAGGGGACAGACGAATCCTTGCCGGTAGGCGGTGATCTCATCGTTGCTATCGAGGGCAACTCTATCCGGGACTTCGAGGACCTGGTCTCAGCGCTAGCTGGTTACCCAGCTGGGGAAACGGTCGACCTCGACATTATTCGCGATCAAGAGGAGCTCACGATTCCCGTGACCCTCGGTGAGCGTCCGGAAGAGTCTTCAGTCCAACAGGATCGCGCCCAGATAGAACCGGTACCGGAGGAGTCCCCGTCAGCCTGGATAGGCATTGCCGGTCGGGACGTGACCGACACCATCACTGATCGCCTGGCATTGCCGCAGGACCAAAGTGGCGTCTTGATCGAAGCAGTAGCCCCCAATAGTCCCGCCGAAGAAGCAGGCCTTAAGGGCGGCACAGATCGCGCGCTTATCGAGGGGTCCCTCGTTATCCTCGGCGGAGACATCATGGTCAGTTGGAATGACCAACCTATCAAAGACTTCGAAGATCTACAACAGGTATTGAGCAATGCTGCTCCCGGTGACGATGTCGAAATCGGCATTCTGCGCGACGGAGAGACAGAGACCCTACAGCTCAACACTGGGTGAGAACTGAAAATCCCACAGCGAGGACCCCAGTGTTTCACAGGACCGCTCAGGTCAAACTGAGCGGTCCTTAGTCTTCTACAGCTCATCGCAATGGGAGCAATGATTTCCAAGGAATGAAACCATCTATGCCCCAATCGACAAATCCGATCTTTCGTTCTTGCGATCTCTGTTCTTTAGAGTATCATGATGAAAGTTAGCCTATGCGCTGACCTATCAAGTTGAAGTCAGTCTAAGACAAAGTATTGGAGGTCAATATGTCCTATATCGATAACATCATCGCCCGTGAGATCCTGGACTCGCGGGGCAACCCCACCGTTGAGGTGGAAGTCTGGGTTGCTGATGGCTCAATTGGGCGAGCAGCCGTGCCTTCGGGTGCATCAACCGGCGTCCATGAAGCCTTGGAGCTCCGCGATGGCGACGATAATCGCTATGGCGGTAAAGGCGTTTTGGAAGCTGTTGACAATGTGAACGATGAAATCGCAGAAGAACTCGTCGGCTGGGATGTCACAGACCAACAAGGCATCGATCAGATGATGATCGATCTTGATGGCACCCCGAATAAGGCGAGCCTGGGTGCCAACGCGATACTCGGCGTCTCGCTAGCCTGCGCCAAAGCTGCCGCTAATTTCCTACGCATCCCTCTTTACCGTTATATCGGTGGGACGTACGCGCACCTGTTGCCCGTACCGATGATGAACATCCTTAACGGGGGCAAACACGCGGTCGATGGCCCCGATCTTCAGGAGTTTATGGTGATGCCCGTCGGGGCTCCCAGCTTCGCCGAGGCCCTGCGCTGGGGGGCGGAAACCTATCATACGTTGAAGTCCGTATTGAAGGGTAAAGGGTATGGGGTTGGCGTGGGTGACGAAGGCGGATTCGCGCCAAGTCTCAAGACAAATGAAGAAGCCATCGAGGTTATCCTTGAGGCCGTCCAAAAGGCAGGATACGAGCCGGGCAAGGACATATGGATCGCCATGGATCCGGCAGCCTCCGAGATTTTCGAGGATGGCAAGTACAATCTGAAGAAAGAGGGGCGTGTTCTTACCAGTGAAGAGATGGTCGACTTCTACGCGGATTGGGTCGAGAAATACCCGATTATCAGCATCGAGGACGGCTTAGACGAAGATGACTGGGATGGTTTCAAGCTTATGACCGAACGATTAGGCGATAAGCTCCAGATCGTTGGAGATGACCTTCTCGTCACCAACACTGAACGCATTGCGCGGGCTATCGATGAAAAAGCTGCGAACTCGGTACTCATTAAGCTCAACCAGATTGGCTCACTGACCGAAACCACAGCTGCCGTACGGATGGCTCATAAGCACGGATGGACCGCGGTTACATCCCATCGATCGGGCGAAACTGAGGATACCACAATTGCCGACCTGGCAGTCGCCCTGAATACCGGGCAGATCAAGACCGGTGCGCCCTGTCGTTCAGATCGGGTCGCTAAGTACAATCAACTTCTACGTATCGAAGAACGTCTGGGGATAGACGCGGTCTATGCAGGCCTGGATGCATTCCCTAACCTCAGCCTATAGCCACAACGGTCATTCGTCGTAACCGATATACAAGAGGGCGCCTTTTAGGCGCCCTCTTGGTACTACAGCGCCAAACTGCTTATGACTTCTTCGTAGTGATAATCTCAAACGAAGGTGGATTCTCTAAGTGACGCTTGACCGCGCATAACTGTGCAGCCTTCACCAACGCATTACGATACTTCTCCGGGAAATCCGCCGGCAACTCGATATCCAAGGTGATCTCGTCTGCCATATGTGTCTCATCATTGAAAGCAACTCGCTCACGAATGCGAATCTCGTCGGTAGGAAGCCCACGCTGCTGACAGAAACTTAACACGTAGATACCCGCACACGTTCCCATCGAAGCCAAAAAAAGCGTAAAGGGCGTCGGTGCCGAACCCCCTCCCCCACCGGTTGGTGGCTGATCGGTCTTGATTATCGCGCTCTCACACGCCGCATCAACTCTGGCTCCACCGGGAAATGAAATCGTCAACTCCACAATATTCTCTCCTTTCAACGGATCCTACATTATCCAACACCCAACTCGTGATCATTATACCAGAAGCACAGGGTATTGTGAGCGGGACAGGAAGAGTGTGAAGTCAAAGTTTCTCACAGGAAAAAGCTAAATGGCTGGCGCTTGAGATCGAGACGGTGCGTTGATTGCCCAGAGCGAGAGTTGCTTGGGGGGCTGGCGACCGTTGAAGAGGACAAAGGGCAACATCCGTTTTGTTGCGATGCCCAAACTACGAAGATCCCTTGCTGAACGCAGCGTTCCATTACGCCGAGACTTCACAATCTTGTCGGCAGATTTTGGACCGATACCGGGAATTCGTAGAAGTGTTTCCCGATCTGCTGTGTTGATCTCAATGGGGGCGTGTTGAAGGTGACCCTTGGCCCACGCAAGTTTTGGATCTTCAGAGAGTGGCAACTGACCGGTTCGATCAAAAGGCAGATCTTCCACATCGAAACCATAATCTCGCAGCAAGAACGAGGCCTGATAGAGTCGCTGTTCGCGTCGCAGCACAGTTGGTTGGTGGTTTTCGAGCGGTGTGCCGGCAACCGGACTAAATCCACTGAAATAGGCGCGTGCCATACCTAGATCTCGATAGAGATAAGCACACGCTGTCATCAATTCCAGGTCCGATTCCCCGGCCGGGCCAACCACGAATTGAGTCGTAGCACTTGGCGCAAAACCCACACTCTCCATACGCAGATCATAGACCCACTTGAGCCTCTGAAGCAACGCCTCGGAGAACTCTTTTCGTGGTGCGAGGTAGGACAAGCGTCGTTCGTTAGGCGCTTCCAGATTCAGGGATACACGATTCGCCCATCTCATCGTTTCGGCGACTTGATCGCGTTCCGCACCCGGCATAATCTTCAGGTGAACGTAACCGCGGAACTTGTACTTCCGGCGCAACAACTCCGCTGTTGCGATAAGCCTATCCTGCGTCCTAATCCCGCCACCGATCAAACCAGAACTGAGAAAGACGCCCTGAACCAAGCCCAATTCATACATACGGTTACTGAGATAAGCCAACTCATCCGGCGTAAATGTCGCCCGCTGAAAATCTCTATCAGCGCTAAAGGCACAATATCGACAGTTCATCTCACACGCTGAACTCACCAGCGTCTTCAACATCGGAATCCGCTTGCCACCAGGCAGCGTTGCGTGAGATATGCAATGGCGCAGATCCGCAGGCACCCCACCCTCGTACGCCCGACGGTGTCTGAGCATGTTGACGTCCTCGGCTGGCTCGTAGCGAGTCGCAGGTCCCAACAGCTTTAGCTTTTCAATTGCTTCGATCACCCAACACCTCAACTTGCATCGATCAATCTGCCCCCATGATAAGAACAAATGTTCTGTTTGTCAAGCGCGTAAGGGCGATGGATCGAGGTAAAAAATCAAGGCACATCAAGTTTATCTCCTGGTGGTTTTGCTGTACAATACGCTGGGTAGGATAGCTTAGGCGGTTGAAATAGGGGCGGCGTTCCGAATCAAAAGCCATTGACAAGATCGTAGATTCGGTATAGGGTTTAGCTTGTTGTCTGAAAGGAGCTGAGATGCGCTTTGTAATCGTAGGTGGCGGAGTAGCCGGTATTACCGCAGCAATGGACCTTGCCCGTAGGGATTTGGGCACCGTCGAGGTCTATACGGATGAGGAATACCCCTACTACTATCGCCCACAGCTTACTGAATTTCTTGCCGGCAGCATCTCAATGAGCAAGCTACTTAGACGTCCCCTATCGTGGTATCAGGATATGGGCATTGATCTCCGCCTCGGGCAGAAGGTCACGGCTATTCATCCCGAGACAAAAACGATCACAGTTAATGACAAGCAAACCGTCGAATACGATAAACTGCTCTTGGCTATGGGAAGTCTGCCTTCTGTGCCACCGATCAAGGGAATAGACAAACAGGGTGTGCTTACGTGGCGCACGCTTGACGATACCCTGGATATGGAGAAAGCAGCCATCAGCTGCCATAATACCCTGGTTATTGGTGGGGGTCTGCTGGGCCTAGAAGCTTCCCGTGGACTGAGAAGCTTTTGCGCAAAAATTACAGTGTTGGAGTACTTCCCACGCCTGATGCCCCGCCAATTGGACACAGAAGCAGCCTGCCTACTTCAAGAACACGTCGAATCGACGGGCGTCAAGGTGATCGTCGATGCCCATACCCAAGAGATCCTCGGTGGCGAAAGCGTCACGGGTGTTCGTCTCGAACGGGGCGTCGACCTGCCTGCCCAAACGATCGTCTGCGCGGCCGGCGTACACAGTAACACGACGATCGCCAAGGATGCCGGCATCGATGTCAACCGGGGTGTAATCGTTGACGATCATATGTCGACCAGTATAGCTGACATCTACGCGGCTGGAGACGTCGCCGAATATAAGGGATACTGCTGGGCCATTGCACCGATTGCTCAGACCCAGGCGCGTATCGCGTCAGCCAATATGGTAGGTCAAGACACAGTCTATGACGTTGTCGTCCCATCCACAACCCTGAAAGTCGTAGGTATTGACGTCAGCTCTATCGGCAATGTCAATCCAAAGAGTGATGACTTCGTCGAAGTGCGCAACATGAACCGGGATGCGCAAACCTACAAAAAAGTCGTGCTTCACGAGGGTCGGATTGTAGGAGCCATCCTGATCAATGCAAAGCCAATGGCCCGGGGAATCGAGACAAAGATTTCAAACCAAGAGATGATGACACCGGAAGAGGCCAAAGCACTCATCGCATAACACCTAGGCAGAAAGGGAAACCTATGAGGGACAAACAGATACTCGTCGTTGAAGACCATGATCTGCTATTGCTTGCGATTCAGGATATCCTTGAGGTTGAGGGCTATAAAGTGGTTACAGCGACCGATGGCCTCGATGCTCTGGACAAGATGCAGGACTTCACTCCGGATCTGATCGTTGCCGACATCTCAATGCCGCGTATGGATGGCTACACCTTCTTTGAAGAAGTCCATTCAATCCCAGAATGGATACCCATCCCCTTCATCTTCTTGACAGCACGCGCCGAACGCGAGGATCGCCTCAAGGGAAAATCTATGGGAGCTGAGGATTATATCGTCAAACCCTTTGACCCTCAAGAATTGGTTGTTGTCGTGAACTCTCGCATTGGGCGTGCCCAAGAGATCAGAGAAGCAACGGAATCCGAGTTTGAAGAGCTGAAGCAGCAGATTATCACATTGCTCAGCCACGAACTCCGCACACCCCTTACCAGTGTCTATGGATACACGGAACTGGCCCTGGAAGAGGCCGCGGAGCTTCCCCCAGGTGACTTTCAGAACTTTCTCGAAGGGATCAAAAAGGGAACAGATCGCCTCACACAACTGGTTGAGGACCTCCTTATGGTCGTCCGGCTGGATACTGGTGAGTTGGAACAGGAGTTCGATCTTCTGGGTTCCGTCCAGAACGATATCAATGAAATCGTCGATCGAGCGGTCAAAATCAAGAGGCCGGAAGCTCGGGCCAAAGGATTGAACCTGACGGAAGATATCAGCGAGGACCTCCCCGGAGTCTTGATTCACGAATATTTCCTGATCGATGCCATTCAAAGGCTCATCGACAATGCCATTAAGTTCACCCGCGAAGAGGGGAAGACAATCCACGTCGCCGCCTACAATGAAGACAACAAGGTCAAAATTGCAATCGAAGATCAGGGGATTGGCATCTCTGAGGAGCAGATTTCTCTGCTCTTTGAGCGGTTCCGCCAGATCAATCGCGAGAAGTTAGAGCAACAGGGCACGGGCATGGGCCTGGTCATTGCTCAATCGCTGGTGAATTGTATGAACGGAACCATTACCGTACAAAGCACGCTCAGTGAGGGCAGCACGTTTACAATTGAGTTACCGATTGTAGAGGGTGCCTGAAGAAGGATAGCTATGCGCATACGACCTTACAACCCAGAAACCGATAATCAGGCTGTTCATCGCATTTGGGTGGAAATCGGTTGGCTAGAAAAAGGAAACAAGAAGCAACGCCAGGCAATGGATACATTCATCGAAGGTTGCCAAGCGCTCGTTGCAGAAGTCCGTAAAGAAGCGGAGTGTTTGGTGCTGACCACGCCGGCGACGCTCCGCTATCAAAAAGCGACGCTCAAGTTCTCCGCTGTGACCGGCGTGATGACCAGCCTTATCACGCGCAAGAAAGGGTTAGCCGGTCATGTAACCGCGCGTGCTATTGCAGACGCCGCGATGGATGGCGCGGACGTCACCGGGTTGGGGATCTTTGATCAAGGTTACTACAATAAACTCGGCTTTGGCACGATGACGTATCTAAACGCCTTCACCTTCGACCCGGCCGCACTCCTGGTTCAGCGATCCTCAAGGATCCCCCATCGATTGAGCGAGGAGAATTGGAAACACGTCCACCGCAATCGACTGACCCGATTGCAGGGCCATGGGAGTTGTTCACTCACACCCCCGGAAGTCACGAAGTCAGAGATGATGTGGTCGGACAACGGCTTCGGCCTCGGCTATTACGACGAAACGTCCGGTGAGCTCACGCACCATATGTGGATCAGCAGCAAAGATAGAGAGCACGGTCCCTACAACGTCTGGTGGTGGGCGTATCGCAACGCAAGCGAACTCACGGAACTATTAGGCTTGCTCAAAACTCTGAGCAACCAAGTCTACACAGTGAGACTTATAGAACCCCCACAAATCCAGTTTCAAGACTTGCTCAAAGAGCCTTTCCGTCACCGCCGGACAACAGCGAAGTCCAAACACGAGAACCAGGCTCGGAGTTCGGCCTACTATCAAGTACGCATCCTAAACCTTACAAGATGTCTGGAGCGCACACACCTGGCGTGCGAACCGGTACGATTCAACGTAGAACTCTCCGATCCCATCGAGCGTTACCTCAGTGAAGAACGGGACTGGCGCGGCATTGGAGGCGAATACGTCATAGAGTTGGGGCCGGACTCCCACGCAGAGCTGGGCCGCGAGCACTCCCTCCCCACCCTGACAGCCTCCGTAGGGGCATTCACCCGGCTATGGCTGGGCGTTCGTCCTGCAAGCAACCTCACAATCACGGACAAACTCAAAGGACCAGCGTCTCTGATTGAGCGGTTGGATCAAGCTCTACGATTACCTGCGCCAAAATTGGATTGGGGGTTTTAGAGATTACGAGATCACCCTATCCACCACGACGGTATGTTCGGTCACTCAAACCACGACAATAGGGGTGCCGGATTCTGGTTGTTCAGCTTTCTGCGTATAGTCATCGTAAGAGATCGTCGGCTCCACCCACCGGAAGACCCACTTGGCATCTTGGGGTTTCAGGTTCACACAGCCGTGACTGTGCACACGTCCGTAGTCATTGTGCCAATAGGTTCCGTGAATAGCGACGCCGGACCAGGTGAAATAGACAGTATACGGCACGCCGGGAAGATCGTATGGATCCTCAATGTCCAAAACAGTCATCCGTCGGGTGTGGCGTTTGTACAGAACCCGGAATTCTCCACGTGGGGTCGGTGTGCTATGATGGCCGGTGGATATGGAGGTCTTGAAGACCTCACGTTCACCCTCAAGGCAGCTTAGTGTTTGCGCCTGTCTGTCAATCAGAACCTGTTTGTCGGGACGGCCTGGAGAGATTGGTGCAAGCTCCTCCGGTGCAATGCGACGCATTGACACGGCGGGGACATAGGGCCCTGCTCGCCAGGGTGTGATCCCTTCTTGAAGCTGATACCAGATCTTGCTCTTCTCATCAGATACCGAATCAACGACTCGGTAAACGGTCCCGTAATAGAGCTTCTTGGCTACCCACGGACTCGTTGGAGACCAGCGCGCCTCCGCCCAAGGCTGGCAGACTTCTGCCCAGAAGCCGGGCGCCTCAACCTCCATCACCGCAGGCTGCGCCAGGTTGGTGACCGGCTGTACGTAGCCGCTATGAATGTATCCTCCCTCGATCTGATACCAGATGGGGTTGGTAGGCCAGGGCGCTTCCCCAACAACAGAGGCGTAGAGCGGAATGACGTCATCACGCGTCTTCCAAGCCACCCACTCTCCATCCGGCGAGGGGTCCTTACGGACCGCTTGACGCCACCAAGTCGCGATTCGGCCCAAAGGAGCCGGTGGGGATGAGGACTCGATTTCTTCCCAATGCGAATCGAGCAACAGTTTTCTCGGTACATCTGGCAGCAGCCACGGCACGGCAGCCATAGCTCCCAACTTCAGAAAACGACGGCGGCTTAGTCTTCGAACCTTGATGCGATCCTCATTGACAGATTTCATTGGCGACATCGCAGCATCTCCCCTGATCTTTTCAGATGGAAACTCACATTCCCACTTTACAGGTGTCAGATTCCAAACATCCATAACTTTACGATAACACAACATTGCCGGAATAATGGAAGGGAGACGTTGGAAGTCGGTGTGAAGTAGGTTGAGGATCGTTGGGATCACGTTTGGAATTACGGCGGCGTTTCATCTCCATTTTCCACAGGATCATAGACACCACTTACTGCGTAACGAAGCAGCTCCCGACCCTCTTCCGACAACTTATATCCATTCTGTGGCCGTTCGGGCTCCTGCAAATAACCGTCCGTTAACAGCGCAGACCGCAAAGCTAGGAGCTGAGATCGGCTCAGCGGACCGTCGTTAACCATGTACCGTCTGCTAAACGGCCGATCCGCCCAGTTGTCATCACGGGTCGCCGCATGCTTCAGCGCTTGCCGGAGAACCGCAGCATCCAAGTCTTCAACCTCAGGCAACGGAGGGGCAGTATCGGGGAGATCACAAAGCACATCGCGCCTCGAGATTGAGAGCGGATCGAAATCGGCCCGTACTATACCCGATTCCACCAAGAAACTGGAGAGACTCTCGAACTTCGTGCGCAGATCGTCCAGTTCTTGCTGCGCTTTATCACGCTCCTTGCGTATCTGATAACGATCCTTACGGAGATCCAGCCGCTTTTTGCGCAGAAGATCACGTTCCTTGCGCATAAGCTCGATCTTCCTTTGCAGCTTCTCGAGTTCCTCGGTTGTATTCTCAAGTTCGAGGGTTTGGGATGCAAGCGACGCCTGCACCTCTGCCAACTCCTCACCGTGCTTCATCTGTTGGTTGATCGCCCAGATGGCCCAGATCAGAGCAAAGAGCACGACAATGCCAACGGAAATGATGATATTGATATCGATATTCATAGCCCTATCATACAAGAGAAATGAGTAAGCGCAAATCTTCAGCAGGCAACAAAAGACACATTGAGATTCAAAAAAAGAGAGAAGCTCGACCCCTTGTGCCAGACAAGAAGATCGAGCATCTCTCTAAATCGCTGTCGGGGCGGACGGATTTGAACCGTCGGCCTCTACAACCCCATTGTAGCGCCCTAGCCAAACTGGGCCACGCCCCGTCACAACGATTGATATTATACACGATCCTTCCATTTTGGCAAGGACAAATTCGACCCATCTAGACCTCGACGTCGAACTTAACACGATCCATTATCGTGGACATCGCGTCAGCCGGTGACAACGGATCCTCGGCGAAGCGATAACTTAGATACCGGTAGATATCTCGCAACAGGGCCGTGATAATCGGAGCCAGGATGAGTCCGGGCAGCCCGGCAATCTCCGCGCCCACGACCAACATCACCATCATCACCACGGGATGGAGCCCCATGGTCCTCCCCAACACACGCGGAACGATCAGAGAGTTCTCCAATTGCTGAATGAGGTTGTAGGAGACCGCCGTGACAACGGCTAAACCGGGACTTTGCGTCAGAGCTAACAGAATCGCCGGAATCGATGCCAACGTGGGCCCGATATTAGGCACAACCTCTAAAGCCCCCGCAATGACACCTAAGAGCAAGCCGTAGTCCAGCCCTAGAATCGAGACCACAATTGCGGTCATCGTGCCCACCACAAAGGCAAGCACAAGTTGCCCACGCACATAAGCGCCGACGGTATGATCGAGAATCAACAAGACGCTCCTGATATCCTCCCTGATTGCCGCCGGAATCGATTTTTCCAAGGAGTCGCGGATTTGCGTGTAGTCCCGCAGGAAGTAGTAGGTCCAAAACGGCACAATGGTAATGCCCAGGACGATGCTGGCCGTAAACGTGATGGCCACCCCGGTAGCCTGTAGCGCCTGTTCCAATATCCGTTGCAGGACGTTCCCCACATAGGTGTTGATATTCCGGATATACTCATCGACCTGCGCGCGAACTTGACCAGGCAGAAGCTGATACTTCTCGAACATGTCCTTGCCCACATTTTCGCCAACGCGTCGTATCTCATGCCAGATTGCCTCACGGCGCGACCAAAGATCCTCAGCTTCGTTCATAATGATCGGAACTGCGACAGCGAAGAACCCAGCAATCACACCAATCAGGAGCAAATAAGAGATAAAGATGGCCAGTCCCCGCGCTCGCTTATACAGGAATCCAAACTGGATTCGATCCGCAAGCCACTCGATACCCTGCTGCACCCCATCAACAATCGGGGCCAAGAGGTAAGCCAGCGCCAGTCCAATAAAATAGAGCCCCAGAACCTTGCGGGCAAGCCACAGAGTGACGAGAACGACCAAAGCTGAAATCGCCCACAACATGAACCGTTTGCGGTGCTGTGGGCTCATCTGACGCCACAAATTCATGGATTTGTCTCCCAATACTCGTCAACAACTACCCAAAGGTTCGCTTGTCCAAATAACCACAGATCCACGCACAAGATCACAAGTAGCGACACTATAGCAGAGCAGCGGCTTCCTCGATTGCCCGCTCGATCCACTGAGCTCGATGCTCGCCGGGCGCATTCAAGATCCACCACCCCAAAAACTCCACATTCCCTGCGGGTCCTACTAGGGGCGAGGCCATAAGCCCCATCAAACCCAAACCGAGTTCCGCCATCATCGCAGTCACAGAGGTCAACACCTGCCGGTGCACACGAGGATCCCGCACCACCCCACCCGGCCTGACGTCCTGAGGCGGCGCTTCGAATTGTGGCTTAATCAGGGAAACCACGTGTCCCCCGGGTTCCAACCATTCAACAGCCGCTGCATAGATCAATCGCAGCGAGATAAACGAGACGTCCGAAACGAGAACACTCACCGTTTCCGGCAACGTCGTCAGATATCGCGCATTGACCCGCTCCATCACGACGACACGCGGATCCTGTCTCAACGTCCACGCCAACTGACCATATCCGACGTCGATAGCGTAGACCTTGGCTGCACCGCGCTGAAGAAGACAGTCCGTGAACCCGCCGGTCGACGCACCGACATCAGCAGCAACCCGATCGGATACATCGATCGTGAATCTCTCCAAAGCCGCATCCAGCTTGCCACCGCCTCGACTCACAAAACGGGGTTTCTCTTTGAGGGTAATCTCCGCATCTAGAGGCACCTCGGTACCGGGCTTGTCCACCAGGATGCCATTGACTCGGACCTCTCCCGCATAGATCATACGCTCGGCAAGCTCACCATCACGGATCAGTCCACGCTCGACGACAAGTTCATCAATTCGTTTTTTATCCACGCACTCAGGATACCCAATAACTATTGAAACGTCAATCTCATAAGACCAGACATATCTCCGATCGATGCTTACGGACGTCTAGCCCAAAGGTTCCAGGTCAAGACGCACCAGCGAGTCCAACACGTGCTGTAGATCCTCCGGTAATTGAGACTCAAAAGTCATCGGATCGCCTGTACGTGGATGCTCTATGGTTAACCGCCGAGCATGGAGAAACTGCCTAGGCGCGCCTTGAGCAACGAGCGCAGGCGCATAGACGCGATCACCGACCAAAGGATATCCGAACCACGAAAAATGCACCCGTATCTGATGTGTACGTCCGGTCAATAACCTGACGTCCAGAAGCGTATAATTGCCGCCCCTTTCATCGCGATAATAGCCTCGAAAACGCCACTGTGTTCGTGCCGGCTTCCCACCCGTGCGTACCGCCATCCGCTTTCTGTGGACAGGATGCCGCCCAATGGGCGCCTCGATCCGCCCCTCGGTCTGAGGAATGCGTCCGGCGACCAGCGTTACGTACAGCTTACGAACCGTGCGATTTTTGAACTGCCGCTGCAAATATCTAAGTGCGCGATCATTTTTAGCAACGACCATCACACCTGACGTATCCATATCCAAACGATGCACAATCCCAGGTCGGCGCTCGCCCCCCACCCCCTCAATATCGGGGTAGTGGGCAAGAATGGCGTTGACTAAGGTCCCAGACCTATGACCGGCGCCCGGATGCACGACAATGCCGGCATCTTTGTTGACGACCAAAATATCTTCATCCTCATAAATTACGTCAATCGGAATAGGTTCAGGTTCCAAAGCCGTGGGCTTAGGTGGAGGGATATGGACTGAGACGACGTCCCCTACCTGCAAAAGGTACGACTTCTGCACCTCAGCATCATTGACAACGATTTCAATTTCATCGATCAGCCGCTGAACCGCATTGCGCGAGAGGGCGCGGATCTTATCAGCGATATAGCGATCCACGCGTTCTCCCTCTTCCATCACCACGAACTCGAATGAGTGTTCCTCCTTGGTCACGCGCACCTCCCCGAATCATCCCCACAAAACAAGGGCCAAGACCGAGTCCTGACCCTCAAGGATAGCAATGAAACAACTTCGACAAAGCCGAGCTGAAAACGGGCTTAACCGAAGCCCCAATGCGAAAGCTGCTTATTCTCCAGACCTTGACTTGTCCCCCGTCTACACAGACCGATAGACGCTCAGTCAGAGAGAGACCGCCTTCCAGGTCGAATACCAAGACTGACAGGGCCTACCCGCCAGGATCGTCTTACACGCAGGGGATCGGTTATCCTCAGCTCGCCTATGCCCTGCCCCAAGGCAATAAAATACACATCGGGATACTGAGCAATCAAAGACTCTACCTTTTGAAGCGGTCCAGCCTCAACTTCGGTCTCGGAGCCGATCCATCCACCCGCTGAGGGGCTATAGATCCAGAAGCCGACGTCAAACGATCGTCCCGTCTCTTTATCCATACACGAAGCGACGGTAGCAGCCGGTGGGAGATCCGGTATCAACAACGTACCATCCGGCAAAGTGTTCTCATCACGGGAAAGATAGACATCCTCCCGCGTCGAGTCTACCACCCAGATCGGACCATGGATCGAATGGTTGCGCACAGCAAACATGCCAACCCAATGTCCGGAAACCCCCTCACGCCCCGCCACAGCATTTGCGTAATCCCGCAGAATCGTCGTAGCAAAAATGGTTGGACCACGATACATAATCTGATCCCACCCGCCATTGTACGCAGCCAACGCATTAAAGATGTCACCCTGCCCCTGCTTCACAACCGTTGACAATGTACGCGTCCCCCAGAAAAGATTAGTCGCCGGATCCATAAGCTCTTCGGCAGTGGGCCGCCACTCGAATCCCGCCTCTTGGGACATCACCTGCATGAGGCCCACTGCGCCAACCGGACCAACCGCCGTAGGATCACCGCGCGATTCCATCCAGACGAGAGAAGCTAAAAAATCCGGATCCAGTTCTCGCCGTTGGGCCTCTTGCACAATAAAGGTCTCCCATCGCCGCACTTTGGAGGGCCAGTAGGCTGAGAGTGTATCATTGGGCTCGCCGCTTTCCACAAACCACACAGCCTTACCCATCTCACCGTGGGCAGAGACTAGCTCTACGCCGCCGCAGACGATCGCCAATGCAGAGACAATGAAAGTGACCCAAGTCCACACGGACTTACGCAAGCGACCGCTCCTTCCTTAACATCGCTAACACCTATGACCCGTGAGTACGGATACAGACTCACGTCAAACAAACAGGACACGCAATGAGGAAGTATAGAACGCCTAGCTGGTTTGTCAAGCCTTCGTGTATTTCACTTAATCCCAAGCGATAAGGCGTGCTGCATCTAACTTCATTTTAACCAAAAATAATAGATCGCGCGCAACATCCTGGTGGGCCGCTTCAATCCCGACATCACAACCGGGGGAGCACGACCCCCCGCTGTCCTTGATATTTCCCCTTCTTGTCCGCGTAACTCACCTCACAAGGAGCGTCACCTTCAAAGAAAAGAACCTGAGCGATGCCCTCATTGGCATAGATTTTGGCCGGCAAAGGGGTCGTGTTGCTTATCTCAATCGTGATATAACCGTGCCAACCCGGCTCAAGCGGCGTAAAATTGGTCACAATCCCACAACGTGCATATGTGGATTTACCCAGGACAGCCCCCAAGACGTTCCGAGGCATCCGCATATATTCAAGGCTCCGAGCCAGCGCGAAAGAATTCGGCGGGATAATACAGACATCACCCACGAAATCAGCCATCGCCCGCGTGGCCAGATGCTTAGGGTCGACCAGGGAAAAATCCCCCATCCCAGGTGTAAACACCTTAAACTCATTAGCCACCCGAATATCATAGCCGTAGGACGATAGTCCGTAAGAAATAACACCGTTTCTGCGTTGGCCGTCCACAAACGGCTCAATCATCGCTTGCTCTTGCGCCATCTGTCGGATCCAATGATCAGGCTTCAATCCCATATAAGTATGACTCCCCTTAGGCTTTGACCGTTCATTGCTTCATCCACTACACGTAATCGCGTCACATTTGCTCCGGCGCTGTCATCCCCATCATATGCAAAACCCTCGCCAGCACAGATTTGGCAGCTCTAGCCAACATAAGCCGCGCCCGGCTCAACTCTGCGTCCCCAGGCTCATCCGAGACAATGCGACAGTCGCGATAAAACCCATGAAAGCGTGAGGCCAGCTCCGTTGCGTATCCGGTCAGGTGATGGGGAGCCAGGTTCGAAGCAGCTAAGGTGATAACCTCCGGCAATGAGAGCATCTTTCTGATAAGCGCCAGTTCACTGGGATGCGTGAGCAGCGTCGGGTCACCGGGGGCGTTGACGTCCCAATCCAGCTCCTGCGCATGCCGAATCACCCCGGCAATACGCGTATGCGCGTATTGCACGTAATAAACCGGATTCCGGTCTGACTGCTCAACCGCGAGATCGAGGTCGAAATCTAACGTCACGTCCACCGTCCGGGTTAGCATCATAAACCGAATGGGGTCGGCACCCACTTCCTCAATCAACTCGCGAAGAGTCACGAATTCCCCCGAGCTCTTGGACATCCGAATCTCTTCATCGCCACGCCGGAGCGTGACCATCTGATAAAGAATAATGACCAGGCGCTCAGTATCCACCCCTAGTGCTTTAGCCGCCGCATTCACCCGGGGAACGTCCCCATGATGATCGGCACCCCAAACGTAAATCGCTGTATCAAATCCGCGAATCTTCAATTTGTGCCAAAGGTACGCGACATCTGACGCCAGATAAGTAGGTCGATCCTCTTCAAACGGGATGACCTCAGGCGAACGAATCAGGACAGCGTCCTTCGCCAGATCCTCGTGTTGGAACCACGTCGCATTATCATACTCAGCGACGTGTCCACCCTCACGAAGACGTTTCATCATCTCGTCAAAGAGACCGGACTCATACAGGGCAGTCTCATGAAACCAGGTATCAAACTCCACCCGCAGATGACGCAGGTCCTGTTCAACGCCCTCCAAAACCCGCGCAATTCCCCAACGCCCCAGCGAACGGGCAGCGACCTGAGGATCCTCATCCAGAAAACGGCGACCAAATTCAGCCTTGGCCAACCGGGCTAAATCAGTCACATACTCGCCCGGATATCCCTTATCCGGGAATGGGATCTCAACGTCAAAAAGCGCGGCGTATCGAGACAAAATGCTTCCGCCAAAGTGGCGGACTTTTGACCCTGCGTCATTCACATAATATTCACGTTCAACGTGATATCCGGCTGCTTCTAACACAGCCGCCAGGCTATCACCAATCACCGCATTTCTAGCAGATCCTATGGTAATGGGGCCGGTTGGGTTTGCACTCACAAACTCAACCTGGATGCGTTGACCTTCGCCCAGACCAACGTTCCCCCAACATTCACCGGCATCCAAAATCGAGGGAACCTGGGAAGCAATCCACCCGGTGTCCAACGTGAAATTGATAAAACCTGGCGGCGCGACGTTAACCTCAGCCACGTAATCCACAGGTTCGACAACTTCAGCGACGGCCCGCGCGATATCGATCGGCGATCGATGAAGTTGTCGCGCCAACCCCAGACATACGGGCGAACCGTAGTCTCCATGAGCTTCATGGCGGCTAGCATCCACCGGCACATCCGCCGGGACCTCAAAACCTGGCAACCTATCCTTCTCCTGCACTCGGAGCAGGGCCCGATGCAAGAGCCCCGACAGTCGCTCACGCAGATTGATCGTCAAATTCATGAGAACGAATGACTCCTTCCAAATACAAAAATACCGTCAATAAGATTCAATCAGCCGACAAATCCAGCTCCCCCAAAAAATAAGGAAGCTGCTTACGCCACCACGGCCAGTCGTGATTGACGTTAAGCCCCCAGTAGTCGACCCATGCGTGTACCCCCAGAGCATAGAGATCAGCCTCCAAGGCCTGCGTCTCGCGCAAGCAGTCCTCTTCCCAAGCTCCCTGTCCGACACAAAGAATAATATCGCTCTTGCGAAAACGATCGATATACCAGGGATCGGTCAGGTTCGGCAGATAACAAAGAGGGAAATTAAAATAGACGTTATCATCCATATAATCGCCCACAAAATACTCGGGACCGTACATTCCACTGAGGGCAATCACACCATCGAAAATATCGGGATGTTTGAAGAAGAAATTCGTAGCATGATAGGCGCCCATGCTACACCCGGTGGTCATCATCCGACCTCGAAAGGGACTGTGTTCTCGGACAAAGGGGACCATTTCCTCCAATATATATCGTTCGTATTGAAGATGCCGCCATCCTCTATCCCCTGGGAACATCCAGTGAGCCATCCAAGCTTCGCAGTCCACGCTGTCAACCGTGTATAACTGAACATCTCCGGATTCAATGAACCAGCGAATCGCTTCAACCATGCCGAAGTCTTCATATTCGTAAAACCTGCCACACCCCGTGGGGAAAACGATAACGGGCTTCCCAGCATGTCCGTACACCTTGAATTCCATATCCTTATTCAAGTGGCGACTCCATTTCTTGTGATACTCAACGTTCACGGTCGACCTCCTTTAAAGGCTTGATGCCCCGTTCTGGATGAGGAAGCCACAACGAGATCTGGACGGCAACGGACTCGGTGAATATATGTCCAGCATTCCCCCTACGTTGAAATGCATTGGGGGGAGGGTTTCCCCTCTCCCCATTTGCGGCTCTAACGAGATGAAGTACTGAGGAAGCAGACGGGCCAGATTCAGGCACGACCTGCGCTTCGGAAAATCTCGATCTTGTGCTCGACGACCGCCTGCATAGCATCAATGCACGGGCGGAAGACCTTGCGGGGATCAATCTGATCCAGATTCTCTTCCGTGAATTCCTGCATCGTGCGAATGAACGCGTTCCTGATCTCCGTATCGATATTGATCTTGCAGATACCGAGTTTTACCGCTCGGGTGATCTGAGCATCTGGAATTCCCGATGCACCGTGCAACACCAACGGAACAGGTACCGCATCTTGAATCGCCTCAAGGCGATCGAAGTCAAGCTTGGGCTCCCCCTTGTAGAAGCCATGCGCATTGCCGATAGCCACCGCGAGGAAGTCAAAACCGGCATCCTCAACAAAACGGACGCATTCATCCGGATCGCTCATCATAGCTTCGCGCTCACTTACCACAACGTGCTCCTCCACACCCCCGAGCCGGCCAATCTCAGCCTCCACCGGGACACCGATAGCGTGACAAGCCTCTACAACCTTACGGGTCTCTGCCACATTCTCCTCATAGGGCAGCTTACTTGCATCTCGCATAATCGATGTGAACCCTGCTCGGATGGCCTTCATGACCGTCTCAAAATCGGGGCCGTGATCCAGATGCATGGCAACGGGCACGCTGGCGAGCTGCGCAGCCTTCTTCACAATCATCGGCAGATATTCGATACCTGCGTACCGCATCGCTCCCGAAGAGAGCTGCACCAGAATCGGTGCGTTCTTGGCCTCTGCAGCACGGAAGATCGCATGCGTTATCTCGAGGTTATTGGTGTTAAACGCGCCCACAGCATAACCATGCTTCTGAGCATCCAACAAGAGTTCCTTACTTGATACTAGCATTGTGCCTCCTAACCATTGGGGAATCAATTTTCAACCGAAGTTCAAGCATCGGCAAATCTGGCCTCAAATCGAAACCAGACCACTCAAATTGATACCGTTTTTCCTCAAAAAGTCAATTCAGAGCGGGATTCTCCCGACCCCATCCTGTTTTAGTGCCGCTCCCACCAGACGTAGATAAGCGCGTTGCCCCCATCCTCATAATACTCAGCCTTGATCCAGTGAACGCCGGCGTTCATATTAATTTCAGTACAGTAGGGCACTGAATTCGAGGGATGCCATTCATCCACAACGACATGATCATCGACATACAAGCGCACCCCGTCATCGGACATCGCACAGAAAGCGTAGTTATCGCTATAGAACGAAGCGTCCTTGGTCCAACGAACACTGAAGTGATCCGACGGTAACCCCGTGACAGGAGCGCCGGTCCCCCATTCGAAGCCGATACTGCCGTCCATTCGAGTGACGGAGGGATCACCGGCAAGGGCGTCATTGGCAAAGTACTCACCATACCAAAGCTCACTTACACTAGGCGTCATCGTTGGTTTCGGTGTGGGTACAGGCGCCCGCCCCAGACGGGTAAAAGAGAATTGGACAGTCGCCCAACCGGACGCCTCAAAATAATCGATCGCGATCACATGTTTCCCCGGTTTAATCTCAACGTCGACCGTGTATTCCGTCTCGGGTTGAACCGTCCAAGCATCAAGCACCTTTTGTTCATCGACCCAAATCCGCACACCATCATCGGCGATGACCCGAAGACGGTAGATCCCGCCTTTAAACGTATATTCCCGCGTCCAATGTACAGAGAATTGATCAACCGGCAAACGGGCGTCCGGGGAGCCTGTCTCCCAGTGGAAATTGACCGCCGGATCATATCTCACGAAGAGCGGTCCACCTTCCGGATTAACACCGGTATGATACTCTCCCCGCCACTTCGCGGACACATCGGGGCTGGGTTTTTTGGGTGCCGGATGATAGCCTGGAATCACAAGGCGCTGTCCCACGTAGATATGGCTTGGATTGTAAAGGCCATTCGCCTGCGCAATCGACCAATAGGTGACACCATAGCGGCTGGCTATGCCAATAAGTGTCTCTCCCGGCTTGACAATATGGACGCCGGAAGAGGGGGGTGGTGGCGCATAGGTCGATTGCGGGATGACCAATCGCTGTCCTACATAGATATGATTGGGATTTACAATGCCATTTGCATTGGCAAGCGTCCACAAGCTGACACCATACCATCGGGAGATACTATAGAGTGTTTGGCCCGGCTGAACGACATGGACCACCCGCCCTGAAGCCTGAGCAATCGTCGAAACCATGAAGAGACAGACTAAGCCCAGGAAAATGCCCACTATCCACTTACGCCGCATCACTCACCTCCATCTGCACAACCGCATTCAGATGACACTTAGAAGCACCCAACGCCAACAAATTGACCCAGACCCAGGAAATAGTGAGACACAACACGATTGGCTTCAGATTAATGCAACGATAAGAGTATCACATACTAACGACAGCGCAATCAATGGCTACACAATACACGCTTCCCTCCTCATACTACTCTCGAATGTCGCTGAGGTCAAGCAAGAACATCGTACGAGCGAGGTCCTATTCGATCCACGTCCGAATCTGAGTTGCAGACTATCACAGGTGTGCATTTGACGAGAGTCACGGACGGGTGTACGCTGACAGTCGAGATACGAGAACCCATAAAAACAGCACAGAAGCCGCGTTATGGTTCATAACGCGGCCGAAGAAGTCCACCTTACCACACGGAGGGAAACTGTGAAAACAACAACGCAAATGCCACCTCGCTGGCGGATGGACGGCATCTACCCGGGTCTGAACTCAGCAGAATTCAAGAATGCATTCTCCGCTTGGTCACAGTTGATCGATGAACTGACCGTGTTCTTTGACGAAAACCACATTCAGGCCAAGCCTACCGTCGAACCGTGGAGCCCAGAAGAGATCACATCGGTGCTGGAAAAGGCGATCCAGAAGCTCAATGAAACCCATACGTTAGGCCACAAACTTTACGCCTATATCACAAGCTTCACCACCACCGATTCTCGGAACACTGAAGCCCAGAACTGGTCCAGCCGCTTTCTGATGAAACGAGCCCGGTTGGAGCGCCTCGAACCTCGGTTCGCCGCCTGGATTGGAGGACAAAACCTTGAAGAGGCCGAAATTCGCTCGGAGATTGTACAGGCCCATGCTTATGCATTGCAAAGACAACAGATCCAGGCTCAACATCTTATGTCACCGGCGGAGGAGGAACTCGCCACGGAACTCAATTTAACAGGAGAACGCGCCTGGACCAGATTGTACAATGACTTCTCATCGCAGATTACCGCCGATATCGAGATCGACGGCGAACGACAGACCCTTCCCATAACAGCAATCCGGAATCTCGCCCACGAAGAGGATCGAGAGCTACGACGTCGTGCCTCTACGAGGTCGAGCTAGAAACCTGGGAGGCCCACGCCCTGCCGATTGCAGCGGCCCTTAACAGCATCAAAGGCCAAGCGAATACGCTCAACGAGAGAAGAGGATGGGCAGAACCACTTGACGTTGCACTCTTCAACAATCATATTGACCGTACAACTCTCGAGGTGATGCTGGACACAGCGCGCACTTTCTTTCCGCAATTCAGACGCTATTTGCTTGCCAAAGCTCGAGCCCTCAATATCCAACGTCTCGCATGGTACGATCTGTTCGCCCCAGTGGGCACCTTCGAACAGACGTGGAGCTTCGACCGCGCCCGCGCCTTCATTTTGGAGCAGTTTGCCTCCTTCTCCCCCGATCTCGCCGATCTCGCGGCGCGAGCCTTTAACGAGCGCTGGATCGATGCAGAACCCCGCGAAGGCAAACGCGGCGGCGCCTTCTGTATGTGGATCCAGGATGACGAATCAAGGATTCTCTCTAACTTCCAACCCTCGTACGGCGGCATGAGTACGCTGGCTCATGAATTAGGTCACGCTTATCATAACCTCAATCGAGCCGAGAGGACTTACATCCAGCGGCAGACGCCAATGACACTGGCGGAGACTGCCAGCACCTTCAACCAGATCATTGTCCGGGAAGCAGCTCTCAAACGGGCCGCTCCGTTGGAGCAACTCGCAATCCTGGAAGCAGATCTCCAAGACACAACCCAAGTCGTCGTCGACATCACCAGCCGCTTTCTCTTCGAACAAGAGGTTTTTGAGAGGCGAAGGGATCAGACACTCGCCTCAGAAGAACTCTGTGAGATCATGATACGCAGTCAGAAACGCACCTACGGCGAAGGACTCGCACAGGATGCGTTGCACCCGTATATGTGGGCGGTTAAACCTCACTATTATGGATCCACCTTCTACAACTTCCCGTATATGTTCGGGTTGCTTTTCGGATTGGGCCTTTACGCACAATACCGGGAATCTCCCGACCCCTTTATCGACCGCTACCGGGAGCTTCTTGCTTCAACCGGAATGGAAGATGCACAAATCCTGGCAGGTCGATTCGACATAGATATTCAAGACCCGAATTTTTGGAAAGGAAGCCTTCAAATCATCACCGCGGACATCGAACGCTTTGAAAATCTGGTCGATCAACTGAATGCAGACCCTACAGAAGGGTAAGATAAAGTAAGAAGTCAGTTAGTTGACCTCTCGACCATACAAGGTACTATAGTACTATAGAATGAAGCACATGCATGCAGTTTCACGATAAGAACAGATCGGCGCTCAGCCTCTGTGAAACAAGGAGTCACGAATGGAACTTGGGATCATAGGTCTCCCAACAAGCGGGAAAACGACAGTATTCAACGCGTTAACGAAGTCCAACAGGCCAACGCAGGCCGCGTCAACGGGCCAATTGGAGCTGGTCAGTGGAGCTGTCGACGTGCCGGATGACCGTCTTATCAATCTGACCCAGATAGTTCAGCCAGAAAAAACAACGCACGCGCAAGTAGTGTACACCGATATAGCCGGTCTGGGTAAGGACCTGGCAAAACAGGGCTTGAGCGGTAAACTGCGGAACCGTATCGCACCTTTGGAGGCGCTGGTCCACGTGGTAAGGGCGTTTGAGGACCCGAGAATCCCCCACGTACTGGGTAGTGTCGATCCATCTCGTGACCTTGAGAATCTCGACAGCGAGTTTCTCCTTGCCGATATGGTAACAGTGGACAATCGCCTGACCAATATCGCAGAACGTCTCAGCAAAGGGATCAAGGGTGACGAGCGAAAGACGCTGGAACGCGAACAAGCGCTCTTCGAGCGTCTGGAGACAACGCTGACCGAAGGATCACCGCTTCGTGATGCTGATTTGACCTTGGAGGAACGAAGTCGCCTCCGCGCTTATGGACTTCTGACGCTCAAGCCGGTTCTAGTGCTTCTCAATACCGGGGATGAGCCGGTCAACCCTGAAGAGGTCATAACCTACGATCACCATCAATCCAAAGTACTTGCCCTGCAGGGCGAGCTAGAAATGGAGCTGAGTCAATTAAGCACAGACGAAGCCGAAATGTTTATGGAGGAATTCGGCATCTCCGAATTGGCGCTTAACCGTGCGATCCGGGCTTCATACAATCTCCTCAATCTCCAATCCTTCTTCACAACAAGTGAGAAAGAGGTCCGGGCGTGGACAATCCCGATAGGTGCAACGGCCCTGGAGGCAGCAGGTACGATTCATACGGATATGGCCCGGGGGTTCGTTCGCGCCGAAGTCGTATCATACGAAGATTTCCTTCGTTGTGGGGGGCTATCCCAAGCCCGCAGCGAGGGCGTTGCACACGTCGAAGGCAAAGAGTATGTCGTTCAGGATGGGGATATCATCCACGTTCGTTTCTCCCTGTAAGAGATGATATGAATAACTCGAAGTTTAGGATCGAATGGCTCCTCATCAACTTACGCTGGTTTCTATTGCTGTCCGCCGCCAGTGTAATCGGCTTGGATGTTATGTCGAGAGATGCCGTATTCCCACAACCTGCGCTCGTATTGCTTATCGTGGGGAGTGTTGCAAACTTGACCGCCCTGATTGCGCTGCTGCAAGACGCGCTCAACAACAGAATCCAGAACTTGCTTCTCATATTCGACATCGTCTTGACCCTTGGCTTCATCGGAAGCACACCGGAACTTCAAGGACAGCTGCTCTTCGTCTCCCTAGTTCCTATCACGGTTGCAGCGCTTCGGATATCTTGGCTTTCGAGTTTTTTACTCGCGCTGGGTGTCGTTCTCACCTACTGGATCTTCAAATGGATGGAGACCGACTTGGGTTTCTCATCGCCGATATCGACACTGATATCCCAGTTTGTACCAGATTTGGCAAACGGTTTCGTCTTGTTGGTCGCGGCTATCGCAATCGGACGTGTAGGCGTGCGCATAAAACAGACCCTGATTGCCCAACAGAAAGAGAGACAAGAGAAAACACAGTCCGCCCTACAAATGGCCCATCAGAAATCACGTCTCGTCTTCGAGCTAGCAAGCACCCTCAGCGCGACACTCAATTATGAACGTGTATTGGAAGCCGCACTGGATGTCAGCAATGCGGGTCTACAGGAATTCTACGGCAAGCAGCGTGACATCACCCAGGTTGGGCTGATTCTCCTCTTCGGTATGGACGAATACCTATACGTCAGCAAATCCAGGGGGCTCTCTCATATCGAGGAACAGAAGCGATTTCCCGCTGACGAAGGCGTCCTCGCCAAGGCGGTCAATACAACCGACCCGATACTGGTTAATCAACCTGCTGCCGATCCAGAACTTGGACAACTTAGTGCGTTAGCTCCGTGCCAACAGGCGATCATCGTCCCGTTGCGGGCAGGTTATGAAAGCTATGGGTTACTCATCCTAGGCAGTCCGGAACCCGACATTTACACCCACGATTTTCGAGACCTCCTTGTGGCCATCTGCAACCAAGCCGTTCTCGCTCTACAGAATGCGAACTTATATCAGAACCTGATGGAGGAAAAGGACCGGCTGGTTAACGTGGAAGAGGACGCCAGAAAGAAGTTAGCTCGCGATCTTCACGATGGTCCGACACAGACGATTGCGGCGATTGCAATGCGGCTTAACTACATCCGCCTCCTCGTCAACGAGAACCCCGGAGATGCAATTCACGAATTAAGCCAGCTTGAGGAATTAGCCCGCCGCACCACCAAGGAAATTCGCCAGTTACTCTTCGCGTTCCGTCCGCTCATCCTTGAGTCCCAAGGTCTGATTGCCGCGCTCGATCAAGTCCAACAGAAAGTGAATGAAACCGACCCCATTCCCATCCATATGGAAACCAAATCAGATGCCGAGGACCTCCTAAGTGATGAAGCCCAGGGTGCGATCTTTTACATTATGTGGGAAGCCGTCACCAATGCCCGCAAACACGCCAATGCAGACAATATCTGGATCCGCCTCTACAAGAAAGGCATGAACGTGATTGGAGAGGTCGAGGACGATGGAGCGGGGTTTGATGTCGCGGCCATGGAGTCCAACTATGCCAACCGTGGGAGTTTAGGCATGATCAATGTGCGCGAACGTGCGACGTTAGTCGGTGGCAAGACAATCATTCGTTCCTCACCCGGCAATGGGACAACCGTGCGAGTCACGATACCCGTTGATCAACCGGAACCGGAAAAAGAAGCAACTGCTTGAACGGCAACCTTATGCAAAATCGCTGGGGTTGGTTGCTGCTCTCTGTCGCTCTGGCCGAGACCGTCAATCTGGGCCTGATCCTCGTGGCATGGATCCTACATCGACATGAGCCCACGTGGAAAGTCATATCTACCTGGATTGTGCGCATCCAACGACAACCTTGGGCCTCTCAAATTCGTCTTCTCTACGCAGTTGGATTACCCGCTTTTGCTTATCTCGGCCAAGGCGCACTGACAGCTCGCGGCCTGGGTCTCCAAACGATTGCCGGAGAGATCACAGAAGCCAATGAGATTGTCAGTGATTGGGCGACTGACTTGGGATGGGCCTTCCTGGTAACCGCGATGGTCTGGCTTCTGTTGATGATAGGAAGGTCGCAAACAGGGGAAGCACATCGCAATTTCGAACTCAACCATGGTCCAGCTTCGCTGAGAGAAGCAATCTATCATGAAGCCCATTGGGCCTTCTATCGCGAGCCCTTTGTTTTGACACTCGGATTGGGGTTGGGGATCTGGATCGGTGCAGCCGTACCGACCCTCGAAGCATTGACCAACCCCGCTTGGTGGGCAGATATGCATGCTGTCCGGAGCAGAGAATCCATTGTCAACTACGGAGCCTTGCTGATTGCAAGCGCCTTACTCTACGGCCTAACCCGCAACTTATGGGTTACAGTCCTGGCAGACTTCATTTTGCGCTGGAGCCTGGGAATCAAGCCCCCCACCCAAGCCATAAGGATTCAGCCCGAAGCGACGAGCCAAGAAAATCAGAGCTTCAGCGATGCAATAACCACAATCCGGTGAGTGTCTACACCATAAGGATAACATGAAATCAGCGTGAGGACCGGAGTGCTGGTCTGGTCGAGCACACTTGTCTCCGTGGGATCGACAATCCGAGTTTGTTCCACGACATATCGATAGACCTGTGTCTCGGTATGCACACGGATTTCATCGCCGACACTCAGCTCAGGCAACCTTCTAAAAATCTCACCATAAATATCATTGTGAGCTGACAGGACACAATTCCCTCGTTCGCCGGGATTGGCCGATCCAAGATGATGCCCAACGCCCTTCTTCAAGGTTTCCCAATCATCACCCTCAATGATCGGAGCATCCACATCGATCACCGGAACTTCAATTCGTCGTCCGTGTTCAGGGCCAGGCGTTGGAACCGGAAGCGGGGTCACCTCCGCGACCAATTCGCGCAGATGAACGGGGATAGGCGCAGGCTCTGAGCGCTTCGAGGCATCAGGGGGGGTATGCCCACCGGGAAGCACATAAACGCCAATAGCCGGCGTGGGTGTCAACGTTGGGATGGCCTTCTTCTGAATAGCGCGACTCTCTTCATTGATGACTCGGACGGTCGTCAACATATCCGCTATGACAACAAGGAAACCGACAAGAGCCAACAGCTCAATGACCAGCAGAAATCGATCCCATACCCAACGCCACTTAATAGGACGACGTGTTTTTTTCTCGCGACCTCTCCCATATTTGTCGCCCCCTTGAATGGCAGCACTGTAGCGGGGTTTAGCCTTCAGGTCCGACCCAGACGTAGCAGCAGCCATACGCGTAGCCTCGGAGCGCACATACTCCTCATCAGGGAGATCACGCAAAGGATCTGAAGCAGCAGGACGGTTCTCAATCCGCTTCAGCCGCTCCTCGCGCCGACGGAGTCGTAGCACCTCCTCCAACTCCTTGAGCGTCAGATCCTCTACATACCGATGATCTTTCACTTTCCCCCCACTGCAAAGACTTCACGCTCGAAGAACCAACGAAAAGGCGGCATATTAAAGAAAACCCAACGAGCCAGTCGAAACACCCATATTTCATTACGACGTTGAGGAGGGGTATTGAGCCAAGCCCGAACTTGAGTAAAATGGTGCCGCTTCAAATTCCGCCACAGGCTCAATGCCGACTGCTCATTCACGTGGACGTGCACGTTCTGCGGGATAATCTCCCGGGGATTTCGTGGGTATTGCTCACCCTGCCCCATCCATATCCGCACCCGACGTACCAGAGGATAGGCATACTGATCGTACCATCGATTGGGTGCGGTATGAATGACGATGCGCCCACCCGGTCGCAACACCCGATACGCTTCATCTAAGGCCTTCGCCAGTTCCTCTGGATAGAGATGCTCTACAATATCAAGCATCAAGACGCGGTCGAAAGAATCAGCCTCAAAAGGCAGGCAGAGCGCCGACGCTTGATAGATTCCAATAGGATGCTCGAAAGAATCCTGTTCCAACACCAGATCTCTGGAGAACTGGACTGCCGTTTCTGCATAATCAATGCCCATAGCTCGGACGCCCATCCGAGCTGTCTTGTTCAAGATCTCGCCCCGACCACACCCCACATCCAAAACCGTCATCCCCGATGCAATACCGGCAACCGCCAACGCCTCACTCAGACGCTGAGACAGATAATGACCCGCACTCTCTCGAAATTCCTCGTGCCCCTCACAGGCGTGAAGAAAATACTCCTCATCGTACAAGGTAGACGGAACCGAGCCAGACCTTCTTTTTCCCACACCACCACTCCTCGTCCTCATAGATCAGCACTAGAATCGTTCAGAATTAGTAGGCGTTAGGTGAATGAAAGACTTGCAAAATCGTTCTGGCGATGATCTTGAGATCCAGGAGTAATGACCAATTTTCAATATACCAGAGATCGTACTTCGTCCGTTCTGGAATTGAGGTATCCCCCCGATAGCCATTGACTTGCGCCCACCCAGTGAGTCCGGCCTTCTCTCGATGGCGGTCCATATACCTCGGTATGCTGCGCCGAAACTGTGCTACATAGACCGGTCGTTCCGGCCTCGGACCAACCAGACTCATATTGCCCAATAAAACATTGACGAACTGCGGCAGCTCGTCGAGATTGGTTTTGCGCAGGAATGCTCCAATCTTCGTCCTCCGGGGATCGTCTTCAGTTGTCCAACCAGGCCCTGCTTTTTCTGCATCCGTACGCATAGACCGAAATTTGATAATGTCGAAGGGCCGAGCATCCAAGCCCATCCTCGTCTGAACATAAAACACAGGGCCGGGTGATTCCAATTTGATAAGCGCAGCAATGAGCATCATCAAGGGTGAAAGGAAAACCAGTCCCACGGCGGATCCCACAATGTCCATCACACGCTTGGCCGTCCGGCGCCATCCGGTCAGCGCAATATCGCGAACGGTGAGGAGGGGCAATCCTCCCATCTCACTAATACTTACCGCGCTGGCCATCATCTGGAACAGGTCAGGATAGACACGCACCGTGACCCGACCCCGTTCACAGTCAGCAATCAATTCCATCAACTCACGATGCGGGATCTCCTCCGGCAGCGCAATGATGACCTCATCGACGTTCAAGTCATCAATGAGACTTTCGAGATCCGCGGTGCTCCCCACGACCGGAACCTCCAGCAGCGTCTCCGTTGCCGTGGGTTTTCGACTGACGACCCCGACGGCATCATAGCCGAGTTCCGGCGTCCATAGTATCTTCTGAAGGATCATATGGGCCACATCGCCCGCGCCGATGATAAGCACGTTACGACGTCCCCAGCCCTGACGAACGAGATAGCGGCGAAGCCAATCATTGATCAACCGGCCTAGAGATATCAGAATAATCGAGAGCAGCCATGCATAAGCGATCATGGCCCGGGAGTAATCCTGCCCGATGAGGAACTCTCTGAGCATCAATGAGGCGATTGCCACCCCCATCAACGTTCCAATCGTGCTTGAGACGACGACATCAGAGAACTCGTCTAACCGGGAGGCGCGGTTGAGATTATAGAGACGGGCAAAAAAGAGGACACCCAGCAGGGACATCACGTGGATAATCAGCATAGGCAGATATTCTGCAAAAGGCCGCATACCCATAGCCGGATCCGGCAGTGGGATCGCACGACGCAGAACATAAGCCAAGACGAACGCCAAACCGGCCATAAGAATGTCGGTCAGAGCCACGACTGCGACGAATAGTCGATTGGCTTTATCCGATCTCACGCCAAACATTATACCGTTAGTTTCATCCGCCATCGCGTCACCTGAACCTGAGATCGTATCGCGCTAATAATCAGCCAGTGAAGAACAGCAGGAGTTTGAGCGGCATAGTGTTTACGGTAAAATATCTCCATTGAACGCCAAAACTCCACCTGAGCTCGGGGGTTTTGACGGCTGGACGCTCGCTTCACGTGCAACACCTCAACCTCGGGATAGTAAAAGACCTTCCATCCGCTGGATTTTATCCTGTAGGCCCAATCCAGATCCTCCCCATACATGAAGAAGGATTCGTCTAGCAGTCCAACAGACTGGATGGCTTCACGGCGGACCAGCATAAACGCACCGACAACCGAATCGACCTCATAAATCTCGTCCTCGTCCAGATAAGTCAGATTATACTGCCCAAAACGCCGGCTCTGAGGAAAAACCCGGGCTAATCCGCTCATACGATAGAAAGAAACCGTCGGTGTGGGGAAAGATCGTCGACACGCTTGATCCAGCGTTCCATCGGGGCGTACTAATTTGGGGCCAACCACCCCAATCTCAGGCCTGTCATCCGCGAACGCAACCATCCGTTGCAGAGCATCCGGAGGCAATTCCGTATCGGCGTTGAGCAGCAGCGCATAACGCGGCGCGCGGTCGCAATAACCGTCCGAGTACCCAAACCAGCGGAGCCCTTGATTGTTCGCCGACGGATAACCAACATTGACCTCGTTGGCGATCACATGAACCTGAGGGAAATGAGAAGCGACCCGTTCAAGGCTACCATCCCCGGAATGGTTGTCTACAACACAAACACGGTACGTACACCCCTCATTCGCAAACACAGTCTCAAGACAACGCATCAGGAGTTCGCGTGTTTTGTAGTTTACAATGACAATTCCCACATCCATACGGCCATTGTAGCATACGCAACGGTCCGGACAAGCGATTTGGACGGCGGCCAGCAGTGTGGACTCATAGACAACAACAGATCAAGAGGGATAGAACACAATCAGAATGAGTAATGACAGTTGACGAATCGGTATCCGCCCTCTACAATCTCAGTACAGTACAATGATCAAGATGCCGTCCGGTGCAGAGACTGGGATGTGATGCTGCCACGGCATCATAGATTCCTAATTCTAGGAGGGACCCATATGACGGCCTTTGCGAGCACGGCGGAAGCGACAGTGAAGTGGCAGCGATTTCTAGCTCAACGCACCGAGGGAATGAAAAGCTCCGCCATCCGAGAGTTGCTCAAGATCACACAGCGACCGGATGTCATCTCCTTTGCTGGCGGCCTACCGGCTCCCGAGCTCTTCCCCGTTAGGGAGATTGAAGAGGCCTGCCGTTATCTGCTCAGAGAAGAACCCAAAGTAGCGCTCCAATACAGTACGACCGAGGGACACCTTCCCCTGCGCGAGTATCTGGCGGAGTCGATGAGCACCTACGGGATTCATCATAGCCCAGAAGAGATATTGATCACCACGGGTTCTCAGCAAGCTTTAGACCTTATCGGCAAAGTCTTTATCGATCCAGGATCTAAGGTATTGACCGGGAGACCGACCTATCTGGGGGCGATTCAGGCATGGCGAGCGTACCAAGCACAATTCGTGACTGTGCCTTTGGATGATGACGGGATGCAGGTTGAGGAGATCGAACGCGTGCTCGAAGAGCACGAGATTCGGTTCATCTACATCTTACCGAACTTCCACAACCCGGCCGGCACCACCTTGCCTGAGGCCCGACGCCATCGGCTGGTTGAGATCGCCCGCAAGCACGACCTCATCCTCATAGAGGACGATCCTTACGGCGCCCTACGTTACGAAGGCAAGTCCCCCACGCCGATTAGCACACTAGCCCCCGAACGTACCATCTATCTCGGGACATTCTCCAAGACGTTAACCCCAGGACTTCGCATCGGATGGGCGGCGGCACCCAGGGAAATCAGACAGCGATTGGTCTTGGCCAAGCAGGGAGCAGACCTGCACACAAGCACATTTGATCAGATGATCGCCAACGATATCGCCCAACGTGGCATCATCGAGGTTCACGTGAAGCATCTAAAAAAGACGTACGGCGCACGCCGGGACACGATGGTGGAAGCGCTCAGTGAATTCTGGCCACAAGGCTGCTGTTGGACCCGCCCTCAAGGAGGGCTCTTCCTGTGGGCCCGAATCCCTGGCGACGTCGATACCCAGGTGATGCTGAGCGAAGCCCTCGACAACAAAGTGGCTTTCGTTCCGGGAGTCAACTTCTACCCGCATGGAGATGGCGGCTATGAAGCAATGCGGCTGAACTTCTCCAACGCTAAACCGGAGATGATTGTCGAGGGGATCCGGCGATTGGGATTAACAGTCAAGCAGGCTGTTCGCTGAAAGTCAGGAGAACGGTCTTGACGATTGGGGGATCCCACAAATTGTGGGATCCCCCATTTCTTTACCCTTTGATGACCGCTATAGGTTGCAGGCGAGCAACCTTCTTTGCCAAACCAGCCCCGACCACAGAGTCTACGACCAAGCTCACGTCTTTATAGGCATAAGGGGCTTCCTCAGCTAGGCCGCGCATACTGCGCGCCCGAATAGCGATACCCCGCTTACTGAGTCGAGAGCGAACACTCTCCCCTCGTTCCTTGCGGGTCGCAGCACGACGACTCATCGTGCGACCAGCCCCGTGACAACTTGAGCCAAAGGCTTGTTCCATACCTTCCTTACGGCCGGCCAAAACATAGGAGTCCGTACCCATCGATCCAGGTACCAGCACAGGCTGACCGGATCGTTGGTAGATCTCCGGCAGATCCGGATGATCCGGCGGGAACGCGCGAGTCGCCCCCTTGCGATGGACGATGAGTCGTTTGCTCTCGCCGCGAACCGTATGCGTCTCAATCTTTGCGATATTGTGGGTCACATCATAAACTTGGCGCAATGACCAATCCCCCACGTGCCCTGCGAGCACTTCCTCAAACGATCGACGTACCCAATGAGCAAGCACCTGCCTGTTAGCAAACGCATAATTAGCAGCTGCCGCCATCGCAGCCATATAATCTTTGCCCTCATCGGAATCAAGCGGGGCAGACACCAGTTCACGATCAGGTATTGGGATTCCGTACCGTTGAGGGGCTCCCTGCAGCCGCTTAAGATATTGCTTACAGACCTCGTGACCCAAACCTCTGGATCCACAGTGAATTTGCACCGCCACATTCCCAACGGCTAGACCAAAGATGTCAGCTAACTCAGCATCGTAAATTTGATCGATTACGTCAATCTCAAGGAAATGATTACCCGATCCTAGAGAGCCCAACTGGGGTCGCCCCCGCTCCTTGGCACGATCAGGCACCGCCGAAGCCCGGGCGCCGGGCAGACACCCTCCACTCTCTGTACAACACAGATCCTCATCCTTTGCGTAGCCCTGAGCCCTAGCCCATTCAGCTCCATCTTCCAAAACCCGATTCATTTCCGAATGAGAAAGTTGGACAGCTCCATCGCGCCCGACCCCACTAGGACAATTGCTGTAGATCCGCGTGGCAAGATCATCAAGGTGGGATTTAATGGATTCAAGGGGCATCGCAGAACTCAACAATCGGACCCCGCAGTTGATATCATACCCAACACCACCCGGTGATATGATACCACCCTCATATTCAAAAGCAGCGACCCCGCCAATGGGGAAACCATAGCCTTGATGCATATCCGGCATGGCTATGGCATAGTCCACCACACCGGGCAACATCGAAACATTGATCAATTGTTCAACCGATCGGTCGCCAAACGCCTGAGAAAAAACCTCTTCGCTAGCAAAGATACGCACGGGTGCTTGCATATCCTCATCGTAGCCCTTCGAAAGCTCCCAGATGTAGTCATCGATACGCTCAAAATCGTCTTTTCTGACCATCGCTGTCCCTCCCGAACCTAATTCCGTCAAGATACGGACGCGTCCTCAACAACCCAAGCTCAGATATCAAAAACGATCGTCGTTCGATATTCCTCCTGATATCTTTCAATCTCCAAATTATGAAATGTAGCAGCTTTGATACTCGTTTGATAAACGCTTACCGGCAAGCCCCGCACGCGGGCTTGTAGTTCAGTATAAGTTAGTTGATCAAAAATAATATCGACAATGACGATCTCATCCCGCTCGTGTAAATAAAGAAGTTCATTAAGCCAATCGACAAGCAGCGACTCCCGATCAATGGCCTCCAATCTGACATCCGCGAATACAGAAGGAGCACACGCCTCAGGCTTAGCAACCAGCGCAAACATGGCCGATGCCGACGTTGAGAATAAGTCTGCCAAAGTGTCACCAGAGACCCGAATAGCAATATCTGCAGTATGGTCTATTTCTTCCCAATGTCCCATTATCTACCTCACGTCATGAATTCGTCAATCAGAAAATGAGCCACACCTGTGACATCGTCGAGGGCAAACCACGGGTCTCCAGCTTGCAATTCAGGTACATCGGTTATAAACGCCAACCGATGGGTGATTGATGTCAGCGGTTGCCCATCAAGCGCGGCCCTAACGATTTCAAGTTTGGGAATCGAGCTGGATTTATACCCTTCAACCAGTACGAGATCGACCCCCAAAACACCCCTGAGGGCCTGAGATAAGGGAGGATCAACCTCAGAACGGTGCGTATGCACAATCCGGTCTGGGGCAGCCAACACGACGTGTGCCGCCCCGGCGGCCCAGAATCTGTAGCTGTCCGATCCCGGCTTGTCCGTCTCAAGGTCGCGCCGATGCGTATGCTTCAAAACAGCAACCTGGTAGCCTCTATCAGTCAGCACGGGCACCAGCCCCTCGAGAAATCGGGTCTTACCAGATCCAGAACGCCCCACGAGTCCCACAATGGGCCCCTTAAATGCATCCACAACTCCCCTCCAAACAGATGATAATCTCGCCCAACCCGTAAGTGCCAACCCCTCAGTTCAACCCGCCGAGCGAGAAGGGTCGAGATAAGATACCGCAATATCGACAATTCTATCAATAGAGAGGTCAGAGGTATCGATGTAAAGGTCACAATGAGCCCGAGCGTGTGCCAGTCGCACCTCGCGCTCCTCCTCCCACCATGAAGAAGGATGATCCAATCCTTCGCGTTGCGCGCCCACATCCAGACTGACATCCAAATAGATCAACACATCCGGATCCGTGATTCGCTGCCACATATCCGGGGCAGCACTATGCTCCTGCCGAATCTCCTTCACACGATAGCCCGAGCGTCGCAAAGCCCGAGCCAACGTGGATTTTCCGGCTGAACAAGGCCCCACGATACCAATGAGACGACCTGAATCCGTTATCAACGCTTCATCACCAACCTGATCCAGCATCTGCAAGGTTAAAGCTCGCGCAAATGTTTAGCGGTCGGGAACAGGCATCTCAACTTGAAGATGACGGGGTCCCTTGGATTGACCCGCTTGTAGATGCAAAGCTACCACACTGATATCATCTCTCGGACGACCACTATCCAAATCCACTGCTTGATTGAGTAATCCATCCGCCACAGATCGTGCTGATTTGGATGTCTGCCAGATTTCCTCAATAGTAGCACTCACATCCAGCCGTTCGCCCGAGCGCTGCCCGGCGTGCAGAAGGCCATCGGAACACGCAACAATCAGCAGGCCGGGTTCTAGATCCACACGCTTTACGTGCGGTCTCGCATACCGATAAAATCCTAATGATGGAACGTCAGTCTCTAGGGTCTCAACTTCTTGCTCGGGATAACGCAGATAGACCGCACCATTGCCACAACGGGTGATAACCAACAACTGACTATCCGCTTCTATGGAAAGGATAACGAGCGTTGCGGACACACGTCCTCCTCGATGCGCATGTAGCATATCATTTGCAGCTCGAGCCGCCGCACCATCACGCACACCCTCTGCAAGTTCCGTAATCACTTTTCGCACAACGCGGATGCTTGTCGCCTTGGCTCCCGGCCCAGAGCTCTGACCGTCCGCCAAGACGAGGGAAAGTCCCCCACGGGGTCTCTCTATCATTTCAAGCGTGTCACCGCTTTGACTGACTGCCCACTTGCCGATCTTGCTTACTGCCACCGATAGATGCATACAGCGTCATCCATCTTATATCTTGGAGGGATCATCAGCGGAGGATGCGTCATCCCGAGAGGCCTGCGCCCCTTGAGAATTCACCGCATTCGATTCGGATTGCGACGTCTCACCCGAGGGAGATTCGTCCTGGCGCTTACCGTTAATCGCCCCGGGTACCATCTCCACCTCCACGCCATCAGCCAACTTAACATGGGCAATATTGTCGTCAAAATCAATGTACGTTAATGTCCCGACAAATCCCCCTATTGTCATAATGCGATCGCCCACAGCGAGTTCACTCTCTCGCTTTTTCTGACGACGCCGAGCGAGAAATTGTGGGACATACAGAAACGCCAAAGCACCTACGATCAATATAGCCCAAAACAACCAATCCATACCATTTTCCATTATCCATCTCCTCAACTAACAGAACCTCGTACCCCCCAGGCACATTCTATGCGCACGAACACCAACCTTGCACATGCATTATACTCTGGGCACCTCGCAAAACAACTACAAATCGATCTTACAAATCGATTGAGTGTCTCGCATATCTCGAACCAGGTATTTCGCCCTACAAACTTCGCCCCGCCAAATTTGTAAAGTTGCGCAAAGGCGAACTCAAGGTAGAATGCTGAATATCACCCGGTCTCGAGCCTGAACCTATGAAGGCCGGATCCTATCCGATGCCACGGTTCACGCGAGAACCACTCCGCCCTTCCAGTCCAATGATGGACAAAGGAAACAACAAGATGAATGTAAACCGATACCGGACTACCTTAGAACACCCGGGAAATGCCGGACGGTCCAGTGTGCTGATTGTCGACGACGAAACACGTTATATCCGTCTGATTGAGATCAACCTGCAAGCCAGTGAATATGAAACGCTGACGGCCAGAAATGCCGAGGAAGCTCTCACAATTGCAGCCCGCGAAGAACTCGATTTGATCCTGCTCGACATTATGCTGCCTGACAAACTCGGATATGAGGTATGTAGAAAGATCCGCGAATTCTCCCAGGTGCCGATCATTATGCTCACAGCCCTGGGGCAAGCCGAGGACATCGTTAAAGGACTCGACGCAGGAGCCGATGACTATATCCCAAAGCCTTTTAGTGCTCAGGAGCTCTTGGCAAGGATTCGTGCTGTGTTGAGGCGCAGTTCAAGTCAAGCGGACATTGGCTCAAGAGTTATACAAGCGGGTGATGTCAAAATCGAGCTAGAGCAACACCGCGTGTTTCGAAATGGCGATGAGATTCATCTCACATCAACCGAATACAAGTTGCTTGCCGAACTCATCCAGAACGCCGGGAGGGTGATGGTACCAGATTATCTGCTGGAGGCTGTATGGGGATATCAGCATGAATCCCGCCCTCAGATTCTGTGGCAAGCAATCCATAGGTTGAGGCAAAAGCTCGAGCCCGATCCCAGCAATCCAACGTATATTCACACACGCCAAGGCATAGGCTATCTGTTTTCACCAGAATCATCCGACGAATAGGGAGGCTTATGAGTTCATATTCAGAACCGGTTCTTATCGCGAAGACAGAAGTCCATACGCCGTTACCCCAGGCAAAGCAGTGGTTTTTCGAATTAGGCGATCACCCCGAAAGATATGAATTTGAAAGTCACCAGGGATTCACATTCACGCAAGGAGATTTTGGCGAGATTGGGGCCGAATTCAAGACAGAAGAGCGATTTATGGGTGTCTCACAAACGCTCAAATTCGTGCTGACCGATGTCGGAGAACAGCATTTCACCTTTAAGCTGAAGCAGCCGCTCAGTGATATCTGGGGACGCTTTGTTTTGAGTGAAAGCCCCTCCAGCGCAACAGAACTCCGGTTAGAAATTGGTGGCACAAATGCATTCAAGCGTCTATTACTGCGGATGCCTCTGCTCTCACAGGCGATACGTTCGCAAATTCAAAGCGAAGTCGAGCATATAAAAGCCTCGATTGAAAACACCAACGGTTAGTCCGAGGAGGATAGAAGACGATGGGTCTTTTAAAAAAGCCTAGTTCTAGCGTTTTCTGTGGTCAGGTCATCTACTCACAGAAACACGATCCA
>DAOTTS010000272.1:0-4146 GCA_034437735.1 Anaerolineae bacterium | reverse complement strand
TCGCCCAGTCGCTCCTGGGGCGCGGATCGGGCGCCCGCTTCGGGATGCACGAGTTACTGCGGCAATATGCGGCTGAACGGTTGGCGCGGGTGGAGGTCGCAGCGCGGGTCGCTCAGGACCGGCATGCCTCCTATTATGTGAACGTGCTACACCGGTGGTTTGAGGATGCGCAAGGCCCGAGGCAGGTGGCGGCGTTGGTTGAGATGGATGCCGAGATCGATAACGCACGGACAGCGTGGGACTGGTTGGTGGCTCATGACGACGTGCCCCAGATTGGGCGGGCCCTCGATGGGCTCTGTCTCCATTATCTCCGCCGCGTACGCTTTAGGGAAGGGGCCCGCGCGTGCCGGGAGGCTTTGGCGCGTCTCGACGATATCGATGTCGATGCTGGAACGCCGGCGGTGAGGACGCTGAGGGTGTCCGTCCGGCTTCGGGTCTGGCTGAGTGAGTTTGTGTCGGACACGGATGCCGAGGAGGCGGTGAATCGAGCCCTCGATGACCTGGCGTTGCCGGTGCTGTCCTCGGCGGACGTTCGGGTGGAGCGGGGCCGCGCCCTGTGCCGGAAGGCTGACCTCTTGTTGAATATAGATCGTCAGCGCGCGAGGGCGCGCTACGAGGAGAGTTTGGGGCTTCTTCGTGAGACGGGTGACCGGTGGGAGCAGGCGCGGGTGCTGGATCGATTGGCGATCCTGACCCTGTGGCTGACCGATTTTGAGGCGACAGGGCGCTATAGCCAGGCGCTCTTGCGCATTGGGGAGGTTCTCGGTGATCTGCACGCGATGGCGTATGCGCTTCGTGGGTTGAGCAACAACGCGCTGTACCAGGGCCGGCTTGATGAGGCGACACGCCTGGCGAGAGAAGGTCTGGAGGTCCGCAGAGAATTGGGCGACCCTTTGGAGGTCGTGGAGGGGCTGCAGACGCTAGCGTTGCGATACGTCGCCGCTGGACGCGTGGAGAAGGCTCTGCCTCTATACGATGAAAGCGTCACGATTATGGATCGACTGGGTTTGCCCGCGCCTTATGCCCGGGGGGTGAAAGCATGGGGGCTAATGTTGGCTGGAGACTACGATCAGGCGGATTCTTTGGTGCGACGGGCGCTGACTGAGGCTCAAAAGACCGGTGAGCGGCGTCTGATTGCCTGGAATAGGCACGTGCTGGGGAGCCTTGCGCTCGTCGGTGGCGAGGTCGGCGATGCCATCGCACGGCTGGCTCACTGTGTCGATGAGTTCCGCGCTCTGGGTGAGATCTCCTTCCTGGGTATGATGCTTTCGTTTCTGGGCTATGCGCATCGTTCAAACGGCGACCGGGATGGGGCCCTTGCCTGTTTTATGGAGGCCCTGCAGATGGGTGTGAAATCTGGGGCTTCCGCCGTGATGGCATCCGCTCTGCCTGGGATGGCGATGCTCTATGCTGATGCGGGCCGTGCGGAACGTGCACACGCACTGGTCGCGGTCGTCGAGCAGTGTTGTGTGATGGTGGTTGACTCGAAGTGGTTCGCGGACGTTGCGGGACCCGCTTATCACGCTGCAATGGATGCGCTGTCGCCCGACCATGTCGCTGACGCGGAGCGGTCGGTGCTGTTAAGCGATATGCGGACTGAGGCGAAGGCGGTCCTGGCGGAATTTGAGGTAGGGGGGGGAGAGTGAGAGGGGGCATTTCGCCGCTGTTGGTTGAACCCTTGAAAGGAGGTTACCTATGACGCCACCTCAGGATCGATATATCGACGTGAATGGCATTCGGACCCGGTATTGGGACGTGGGCGAGGGGCCGCCCGTCGTGCTGGTCCACGGGATCGGCGCCTCGGTAGAGACCTGGACCGGGACCCTGCCGGCCCTGGCGCCCGACCACCGGGTCGTGGCGCTGGACGTGGTGGGGTACGGCTACACGGACAAGCCCCGTGACGCCCCCTACACCTTTCCCTATTTCGCAGACTTTGTGCGCCGGTCGATGGACGCTTTGGAGATCCCCGAGGCCGCCGTGGTCGGGCACTCGCTGGGGGGCGGTATCGTCCTTAAACTCGTGGAACGGGTGCCCTCCCGGGTGACCCGCCTGGTGGTGGTCGATGCGGCGGGGCTGGGCACCCAGGGCCTGTCGATCGTCTACCCGCTGATGGCGATCCCCGGTCTGGGCCGGTGGCTCACGCGGCCCGATCCCCGGTGGACGCGGAGGTTCAAGGAGACATACAATGCCCTACCGCCACTACGGGGAGATCGGCGACGTGTGGAAGCACCTGCCGCTCTGCGAGATCCTCACGATGACCCATCCTCAGGTCTACGTCGAGACGAATGCGGCGTTCGCCGGCTACGCGCTGGCGGAGACGCCGGCCCGCCGCTACGGCGTGATGACGACGTACCGCCGCGCAGCGCGCTCGCCGGTGGTGGACGGATCGGCTTATCTCCAAATTTTGCGCGATCTCAACGAGCACGCCCCGGTCCCGTACGCCGTCCTCGGCTCGCCGGGCCTGGCGATGCACCTCCTGCACCGCACCTGCCGGCGCTACGTCTTCTTTGACCTGGAGCCGGCGCCGCTGGCGGACCTCGAGGCGGCGGCCCGGGTGTTGGGGCTTGCCGGGCGGGTGGAGACCCGTTGTGAGGATTCACGCCGGGGCGCGCTTTCCCTGTTGGCGGGGTTGGGACCTGACGCCCTGCTGCACGTCGATCCCTACGAGCTTTTCGAGCCGGGGGCGGGCGGGGCGCCCGCCTATCTCGACGTGGTGGGGGAGGCCGCCCGGCGCGCGATCCCCTGCATGGCGTGGTACGGATATTTCACCCTCCACGAGCAGGCGGCGTCGCGGACCCGCGTCCGCGCGTTCGCGGCTGACCATCCGGATGCCGGCGTTATGGCGGTGGAGGTCTGGATGGCGGCGATCAGCGATGCCAAGCCCACGGTCGATCCCGGCATTGTGGGGTGCGGCGTGCTGTTGGTCAATCTGCCGGAAGCGGTTCGCGCCGTGGTCGCGTCGCTGGCCGCCGGGCTGGCGGCGGTCTACGCCGAGGACGTCACCTTCACCGGGGGCTCCGGCGCCCTGAAGGCGGTGTGCGTCTGCGGTTGACCCCTCTGTAAATAGAATCCAGGGCCTTTATCAATACTCCGTCGTTGATCAGCCGTAGCCGGATCCGTGCATCCGCAGGCTTCACGTCGAGATCCTTCACTTTCCTTCGGCTACGCTCAGGACAGGTAGTTCAGGATGACGGGCAAGCGGCATGATCGTTCGAAAATAGTAACCAGGGCGATTCCGTCATGCGGAGCGTAGCGAAGCATCTCGAACAGGTGATCCCCGGACGCACACACATCCTCGTCGTAACAGCAATTTTCGTGCCTGGATGGTGTGCGAAAGCATCGGGATCTCCTCTCTGATCGGCTGCGCGGTCCCCAGATTCTTTCACCGTCGGTAGATTTCCTTGCTCGATTTCCCCCTTGACATAATTAATGCTAATACTAGCATCTATATATAGATAATTATGAGTTGCGATCCGTTCTCCCCCATAAGCCATCAAACGTTGTGCGCGCGATCAAGATTCAAGGAGGGTGATGAGAACTATGCTTCGTAGAACAATGCTTCGCAGACGTATCACGATCACGTTGTTCACCGCGCTCGCGATGATCGCCGGGCTGGGATCCGGTGTTCTGTTGGGTGCGTCGGACGTCGCGTCGGCACAGGATGCGGGGCCGCAGCAGATTCAGGCGGCGCTGGGGACGGCGTTCACCTATCAGGGCCGGTTGACCGACGATCAGGACAACCCGCTCGATGGGCCGTACGACTTAGAGTTCCGGCTGTACGACGGCGTCGGCGGTGCGGTCAACGCCGCCGATGGCGATGCTCAGTCGGCCCACTATGCCACCGTCGCCGGCGGACAGGGTAACACCGCCGACGGCGCCTACACGACCGTGGGCGGAGGGCGCGATAACGTCGCCGGCGATTTCGATTCGGTCGTGGGCGGCGGGGTTGCCTCGGAGGCTCACGAGATCTACCTGCCGCTTGTGCTGCGGTAGTTGGCGCTTATGCACCAGTCAGCCCCAGTCCCCGGCACTCCCGAAGTACGGGAGTGCCGGGGACTGGGGCTGACTGGTTGGACAGTTTGGTCGACCCCCTATACACTTGAGGGACATAGACAGAGAGAAGCGTTGACGCATGCGGGGGGAGGT
>DAOTTS010000271.1:0-18695 GCA_034437735.1 Anaerolineae bacterium | reverse complement strand
GTAGCCGTAGCTGGCGGGCTTGCCGGCGCACGTATGACTGCCGGCACAGGAGTAGATGCCGAACTTGAGGCCCTTCTCGTGGACGTAATCCGCCAGGGCCGGGATGCCGTTCGGGAACTTCTCCGTATCCCACGTCAGCCGGCCGTCGACCCGCTCGTCGGCCTCCCATAGATCATCAATCACCACATATTCATATCCGGCGTCAAGGAGCCCCTCCGAGACGAACGCATCGGCGGTCTCCCGGATCAGGGATTCGTGAATCGCGTTACCGAACGTGTTCCAACTGTTCCACCCCATCGGGGGCGTGGTTGCCAACATTTCTTGATTCATCGTCTCACCTCACTATCTCAATCTATGCCAATCGATCGACTCCGTACAGTGAAATTCAGCAGCGCCTTACGCTTCAGTTCGCAGCCTTCCAGGCATCGAGCACCTCCGCCGGATGGTCCGGGAATCCCTCGACGCCGCGCGACCGGTCGAACTGGGCGATCCGCCGCCGCTCACGCGCCCGGTAAGGGAAACTGCGCAGGTCACGGCCGGCGAGAGCATCCGAAGCGCCGGGGACGTCACAGACGCGCGTCGCCGTCGTGTGCAGAATACGCACGACGGCGGGACGCGCCGAGGCGCGGTTGTCCAACTCATCCGGATCCTCGACGAGATTGAAGAGCTGCCTGCGCCCGCCGTTGGCCATATAGATATACTTCCAGGTATCATCGCGGACCATAATCTTGAAGTGCGGCGTCCCCGGTTCCCCGTACATACCGACGAGAAAATCCCGAGGCTTGGCCTCTCCAGCCACCATCCCCAGCACGTCGTGACCCTCCCGAATCTGGGGCGCCCCCGCTGCCCCCGTGGCAATGCCGAAGAGATCGGTCAGACAGACCAACGCCTCGTTCCGCACGTCCTCAGGCAGCCGCTGGGGCCAGCTCACCAAAAACGGGACGTGACAGGCCGCCTCAAAGAAGCTCTCCTTCTGCCACGCGTGGTGATCGCCCAGATGGTCGCCGTGATCGGAGAAGAAGCAAATCACGGTGTTGTCGTCGTCCTCACGGGCCTCAACAGCATCCAGGATGCGCCCCAGGCAGTCGTCGATGTACGTGATCTCGCCGTAGTAACGCGCCCGGAGCACCTGGGCCCGGGCATCACTGATATCATCCGCCCAGATGATAGTGTTCATATACGGAATCTGTTCATCCATATGATCGGTCTCCAGATCGCCGCGGACGGGGGTCGGCATCCGGTCCGGATTGTAGAGCCGGTTGAAGGGAACCGGCGGGGCAAAGGGCGGATGGGGGCCGATAAACGAGACAAATCCGAAGTAGGGACGCTCGTCGTCCACCTGAATCTGCTCGACCGCCCGGTCCGACGCCCAGCGCTCCACCGTCAATGCGGCCGGCATGGGGCTGACCTGGGGCATATAGTACATCTCGGTCCGCTCGCCCATCAAGGCCTCGATATAGTCGAAGGCCGGATGCTCCTCCGCAATCCAGCGGGCGTAAGCGTCGCGGCGGCGCTGGTCGCGGGTGCCGTAAAGCTCCTCGCTGTGCAGGTGGACGTCGTACCCCAGATCCTCGTCCCACGGCTGCGTGTGGAACTTTCCGATGCCGAACGTCCGGTACCCCAGGTCGCGCATCGTGCGGGCCAGATAGTCACCGCACCGGCCCTCCATCGTCTCCGCCTGACCGGGCGCGGGCTCCGACCGGCCGTTCGTGAAGACCCGCGTCGTGGGGGGCTCACACCCCGTGCGGACCGTGTACCGGGCCGGCACACAGACGGGACAGGTCGAGTACGCGTTGGTGAAGGTGATGCCACGCCGCACCAACCGGTCGTAGTTGGGGGTGTAAATATCCGGGTTGCCGAGCGCTGCGATCGTATCCGCACGCTGTTGATCGGTCATGATAAAGAGGACGTTGGGATGGTCGGGTATAGATGTTTCAGACATAGCCGTTTCAGACATAGCCCTTTCAGACATAGACATCTCCTATTAGTAGACGAGATCCCGGAAGTTCCGGACGGTGTGAAAGGTGATCAAGTTCCCATTATGGGCATCGTGCGCCCGTTCGTCGCCGGAGCGGCTCAGAACGTGCAGATCGTCCCCGTCGATGACCATCGAGGCATAGTGGCAGAAAACCTGCTGTTCCCCGAGCATATGCTCGGGGAACAGCAGGTTGATCACAAACTCAGCAACCGGCGAGGAAGCGAGCGCCGTTCAGAATCCCGGCCTTCTCCCCCGCTTCCGTGCCGTTAAAGCCGGCGTCTTCCAACTCGATCGAGACCGTGCCCTGATAGCCCATCGCGTCCAGCAGTTCGAAAGCCTTGACCCAGCGCATCACACCCTGCCCCGGAATCGTGTAGCGCCACGCATACGCGCCAAACCGGAAATTATTGGCAAACGTGGCAGGCTGTTCGAGCCCGTATTCATAGACATTCTCGGGCATCATCTCGGTGTCTTTGCCGTGAACGTGGGTCACCCGGAGACCGAACTCCTTGAGGAAGCGGATGGGATCGATACCCATCCGGATCAAGTGCGAGGGATCGTAATTGATCGCCATCGCCTTGGAAGGGACAGCCTCAAAGAACGCCCGGAAGGTCTCAGGCGTGCAGCAGAGCGCCCCGGGTCCGGGCCAGCCCTCGATGACCACGTCGGAGTCCTTGGCCTCCAGGACCGGCACCAGCTCCGAGAAGCTCTCGACCATAAACTCAAAGTTATCCGTCCGGGCAAGGGCAGGATCCTCAGGCAGCATCACGAGGAAGAAATGAGTCGGCCCGTGGGCCGCGCACGCCTCGATATACGCCGCGTTCTTTTCAATCGCCGCCGCCCGGGTCTCGAGATCCGGTGCGATCATGCCCTTCCAATCGGCCAGATCCACCGACCCCACCGTCATCCCGGCGTCCACTGCGACCTCGAGGGTGCGGTCGCCATCACGGCCCAGATCAATCATCCCTAGGTCATTGGACTGCGCCCACGCGATCAACGCCGGCAGATCCTGCTGCCACTCACTGCCCCCCCGTCGAAATCCGATCGGAAAACCGCCTGTTCGTGTCTTCATCACTGCTCCTTTTCTCATCCTCACAACCTCATCATTCAACCAGTTACAAACGCGGCCACGGTTCGCGCCGAATGCACGCGCTCAGGACGCATTCAACATCTGATCCGCGGCGAGTACACAAAAGACGTAATCAGCCGCGCCCCCCATCACGTACTCCGTCTGCTGCCAGAGGAAGGGCCAGGGCTCTTTCAACTCGGGGAAGTCGGGGCGGATAAGGGCGGGCCCGGCAGGCACGCCCCCCGGAATGTACGCATAATCCGCCCGATTGATCCCGTACGCCACGGTCATGGAGCGGCCGCCAACACCCGAGGCCAGCGAGGTATTGGAGGCCGGATGGCAACCCAACATATAGGTGAGCACCCGGAGGACGAGTTCCCGGTCGACGAGATCGGGATACGCCATCCTCAGCTGGATGAGCTGCACGGCCTCCCCCTGAATCTGCCAGCCCACGCCCCAGATCTGCGGGCGGAACCGAATGCCAAAGGGGTTCTCCGCACATGCGGCTTCGTAATCGGCGACAGCGCCGGCGACCGCCGGTCGGAGGCGATCCAGCGCCTCACGATCCTCGGCCTCCATCAATGCGCGGACGACCGCAGCACCCACCTGCATCACCTGCTGCTCCACCACATCCCAGAGGTCAAGAATCCGGCGATAGTACCGCATCTCACCGGTCGTCAGGAAGAGCTCCGCCGCTGCGGTCACCTCCATCGCCTCCCGGTTACGGGGCACGTAGGCACCCGGTTGGGAGACGGGGCGGCCCGCGCGCTCCTCATCCCAGACCTCCATGGCCGTCTGCAAACATTCGTCGGCAAGCGCCTCGTCGTAGTCATGCAGCACGCGGGCGGCACCGGCCAGGGTGGCCGCCACCCTATACTCCAGGGCCGTATCGTGGTTGGTGAACGCCCAGCGGTCGTCCATGGCCCCCGCGCGGTCTCCATCCACCTCGCCCGGGTCGAGGGTGGCGTCGTAGACCCGGTTGTCGGTCATCGTCACGGGGTCGCCCAGGTGCACGTATTGCTCAATTGCGTTGGCGATGATGCCGTGGAAGCTGTGCCCCGCCGCGCGGTATCCGCCCAACAGGTTCTTCGCGCCGTGCGCGATCTGCTCCACGATATCCGGCACCCCATCAGGCGCGTGCAGCATCACCAGCCGCTGATCGGGCTTGACCGTCGTCTGATCGGTGTCCACGTCAAAGAGCTCGCGGATTAAAATCAACGTTTGGGTCGTGCGGGCCTGCGATCCGGCCGCCAGGTCGTAATCCCCAGCGTCGTGCCACCCGCCCACGTTGAGATGGGGGATCGGTTCGTAGGGCTGGTACGCGGTTTCGGTCTCCTCATACTGGCGGTAGCCGTCAAAATGCTCGTGCGCTGGCGGCGCCTGGAGCGCGTCATCCAGGTGACAGGCGCCGTGCCAGACCCGATATCGGTCCCGAACCTCGACGTGACACATCTGGACCGGGAAGAAGGTCTCCAACGTCGGCTGCCATACACCCTCCTGGTAAACCTGCGGGTCGATGGCAAAAGGAGAGGTTGTCACCGCGCCATACCGCAGCACGTACATCCCCGGTTCGCGAACCTCGGAGAAGTCCGCGACAGCGTAAGCATAACGCAAAAATGTGCCCCAACGCGCCGGCGTGCCGGACCACGCGGTCTCCCGGCCCTGATCGGTTAAGCACTCCAACACGACCTCGTCCAGATCCTCGGTACGCGGATCGAGCTCGAGGATCGCCCGCTTGGCTTGATCGGGATGATACCCAACCTGTGACATACAGAGCACCGGGGGGCGGCGCCACGTCGGCACAGCGTGCGGTGTGATCCGCCAGACCACCGCGCGATCCCCGGCGTCCGGGGGCACCCGCTCCCGGATCACGAACCAGTTATTCTGCGCTGCACTCCGGCCATCCAACAGCATCAGATCTCCGGTCAACGACTCAACCATCAGCTTGTGGAGCGGCTGATCCGGCGCTGCCACCAGCTTCGTCCCTTGCGCCAAGGGCACGGGGACGCGTTTGCCGGCCGCGTTCCGGCGCACCGGCCCGTTCCATTGCTCGGGAAAGCGCCCGTGCCGGTCCCCCAGCCGGTAGGCGGAGCCCTTATACGTACCGGGATAGAGCTCCAGGTTGAAGCCGATCTCACCGACCGGCGAGGGATTGCGTGGGTGATCCATATCCACGGTGACCAACAAGGACTCACCGTCCGGCTCAACCCGCAGCGTATACGCGAGATGCGCAGCCTCGAAGCGGAGCGGCACCTGCACCTCACCCTTATCAGCGTCGACGATGCGTTCACCGGCCTCGGGAAGGGCATCCCACTGCTCCGGGATCTCGTCCCACCGCAGATCGCCGCACGTGGCGACCCGTTCGCCGTGCTGAATGATCTCGATCCCTCCCTGCTTGCCCTCCGGGTAAGCGTTGTGAAAGATGAGCACGGACATACCCGGTGCCTCGAAATAGCCCGCATCGTTGACACGCCAAAAAGGTCGAGCTGAAGTCATAACCAAACTCCTATCGGTAAATAGTCAGTGACAGCTATCGAGCATCATACCTCTAGACGGGGGTCGCAGGTACAGACTCCGTCTCGTCACGATCGTCTGCCGCCGGCAGTTCCTCGTCCTCCCCATCCAGCGATGACGGTGCGCGCCGGCCGAAAGGCTTCAACAGCAGCACAAAGAGTACAGCTCCAATCATACGACCGGCGCCGGAAAGCGCAAAATCCCAATGATATCCCAAGGTATCGATGATCGCGGTGCCCACCAACGGCGCGATGATATTCGCCAGATAGACGACCACCGAATGGGCCGCGGCCGACTGGGTATGATGAGCCGGATCCGGAAGCTCGAGCAAGAGATTGAGCGCGCCCAGATTGAAGCCGGCCCACAAGAACCCCCCGGTCAGCGAGACAAAGACGACCTGCCAGGGCTCCCGGATCACAATCCAGATGAAGGGCGTCGCCGGAATCAACAACGTGCAGACCCCCAGAACCCAACGCGATCCACGGTGGTCCAGCATCCGGCCCCAGAAACGCTGTCCCACCAAGCCGCTGAGGGACGTGACCGTCACCAAAATCCCCACCAGCTTCGCCGATGAACCGAGCACCTCCACCTGGTAGACCCGGAAGTAAGGACCGGCCATCTGCCAGACGAAGCTCCAGAAAAAACGGGCACCCAGGTAGAGCAGAAAGACCCGATTGCCGGTCAAGGCCTGCCAGAACGCCAAACGCCCCTCGGCAGGCGGCGCCTCTCGTGAAGCAGGCTCAGGTATCCTCGAAAACGTGTAGGAGGCCGCATAGCCAAAGAGCGCCGCGATCACAAAACTGATCTGGTACCCCCGGGGCTCACCGGCCCAGTCGATCAACGAGCCGGCGATGGGGACGAAGAGCATCGAAGCCAACGACGTCACCGTGTTGCGGGAGGCGAAGAACCGCCCCCGATTTCGTTCGGGGAGCACGTCTCCCGTCAGAGAGACCCACGCCGGGTTGAAAAAGCTCAGAAAGCCGACGCGCAGCGCCATAATCCCGATAAACGCATAGACGGCAGCCTGACCGGAGAGCACCAGCGGCATCAGTGCGGCAAGCACGAGCATCGAACGGAAGAGCACCGAGAAGACGACGACCATCAGCTTGCGCTTGCCGAGACGGCGGGCCACCGCCGCGCCGGGCAGCGGAGCCAGCATGCCCAGCAGGCTGGCCGCCGAGGAGAGCCATCCCACCTGCGTGCGGCTGGCGCCCAGCGCCAGGGCGTAGAGCGGGATATAGTTGAAGTAGAACGCAACGGAGCTGGAGGAGAGCACGCCGTCCAGCCAATAATACTTCATCCCCTGATGGTAGCGCTGGGGAACGCCCTCGGTGGTGAAGAAATCGATCCGGCGCATCCGGTCGAGGAATCGATGTGGGAGACGTGACAATCCAACCTTCCGCTTGTTTGAAGCCGGATCACGCATCCGGGCGCCCCGCCCTCTGCGGCCCGGCTGTCAGCGGGGTCCCCTCGCGATCCGTCACCGTCAGCGACTCGAAGGGATCATCGTGCGCCCGCATCCACCCATCGAGCTCCGAGCGCAGCGCCCGTTTTACCGCTTGATAGCCCGGATCGTCAGCCAGATTGACGAGCTCGTGGGGGTCGTTGCGCAGGTCGTAGAGCTCCTCCCCGTGAAGCAGATACCGGTTGTACTTATACGCCGCCGTCCGTATCGTGCGAATCGGATTGACCCAGCGCTGCTTACCGTGATACTGCGCGACCACGTAGTCCCGGCGGAGTACCGACCCCGTCCCCATTAGCAGAGGCGCCAAAGAGATACCATCACCTATGGGCGGCTCCCCGCCGGCCAATTCCACCAACGTCGGCGCCAGATCGGTGTTCACCACGTCCCGGTCGCCGATGCAGCGCCCACGCCGACCGCCCAGAGCCTCCGGCACCCGGATAATCAACGGAATCCGGATCATCTCATCGTACATAAACGGCCCCTTGAAGATCAACCGGTGATGGGCATCCATATCACCATGATCAGAGGTCGCAACGACCACCGTGCGTTCGTCCATGCCTGCATTCGCCAGGGCATCCAAAACCCGGCCGACGTGCGCGTCATAGATCCGCACCTTTTCCCGGTAGAACGCGTGATAGGCCTCCCACGTCTCGCGATCGCGCCCGTGAAGACGCGTCCCTTGATCCTCCGTCATAAACTGGGCCTGAACCGAAGGGACCTGCTCAAACGCCTGGCCCTGCCAACTCGGAGGGAGCGCGGCATCGTCGGGATGCACGAAGTCGTCCGGGTCGAAGTCGTAGATGTCGTGAGGGTCATTATAGGAGAGAAAGAGGGCAAAGGGTCTCCCATCCGCTGGGCACTCGGCAAGAAACGCCAGGGCGTTCTCGGTCGTCACCGCGTCCGTGGGGCGGAACGACTCCTTCACACCAAACGAGGCGTCCCACCCCGCCATCCCCGTCACGTCGTGGCCGAGATGCCACTTACCGAAGTAACCGGTGCGGTATCCGAGACGCCGAAGGGTGGTTGCCACGGTGGGCATCGCCAAAGGCGCCCCGCCGTAAGCCCCGAGGTTGCCCATCACCCCGGTGGTGCTGGGATAGAATCCGGTGACCATCGAAGAACGGCTGGGACTACATTGAGGTGTCGTGCAGAACGCCCGCTCAAAACGGGTCCCCTCCTCGGTCAGCCGGTCGAGGTTTGGGGTCTCGAAAAAGTCATCCTGGTGCCCGAGCGCACGCCAATGCTGCTGGTCTGAGAAGATAACAAGGATGTTCGGTCGCGGCCGAGCCGAACGGCAATCGCTTGATGTCAATGAAGCCTCCATTATCGATCGTTGATTTGCTCATACTATAGAACGAATGTCACAAAAGCCAAAGCCCGGATGCAGAATCACGTGGTTGTGGTATAGTGAATGGCGGCGTAGCCACGCAAAGGAGTCATAAATGGACGTCCAAACTTTTAACCGGAACCTAGCGCGCCTGCAAGCCAGCCATGAGGCGTTGATCACCCGCAGAAACCGCATCGATCACGAACGATATAACGGCATCGTCGACCGGTACGTCCACCCAATCCTCACAGCCGACCATACCCCCCTTCACTGGCGCTACGATCTCAACCCGGAGACCAACCCCTATTTGATGGAGCGCATGGGCATCAACGGCGTCTACAACGCCGGGGCGATCGAGCTGGATGGCACCACCTACCTGGTCTGCCGCGTGGAGGGATACGATCGCAAATCCTTCTTCGCCGTCGCCGAGAGCCGGACCGGCGTCGATACCTTCCGATTCTGGGACAGGCCGCTGGTGATGCCCGAGACCGAGGATCCCGACGTCAACGTCTACGATATGCGGGTCATCCAGCACGAGGATGGGTGGATCTACGGCGTCTTCTGCACGGAGCGCAAGGACCCGGATGCGCATCCCGGCGACACGAGCAGCGCCGTCGCCCAATGCGGCATTGCACGCACGCGCGACCTGAAAACGTGGGACCGCCTCGACGATCTGCGCACCCCCTCGCCGCAGCAGCGCAACGCCGTGTTACACCCGGAGTTCATCGGAGACCGGTATGCCTTCTACACCCGCCCCCAGGATAGTTTCATCCAGGCAGGCAGCGGCGGTGGGATCGGCTTCGGCCTGGCGGAGGACATCGAGCACGCGGTTATCGAGGAGGAACGGATCGTCGATCCGCGCGCCTACCACACCATCAAGGAGCTGAAGAACGGCGCCGGTGCCGCCCCGATCAAGACCGAAGCCGGCTGGCTGCACATCGCGCACGGCGTGCGGGGGTGCGCGGCAGGGCTGCGGTACGTGCTCTACGCGTTACTCTGCGACCCTGAAGATCCCAGCAAGGTCATCCGTCGCCCCGGAGGCTATCTGATGGCACCCAAGGGGGAAGAGCGGGTCGGCGACGTCTCCAACGTGCTCTTCTGCAACGGGGCGGTCGCCCGGGAGAACGGCGACCTCTTCATCTACTACGCATCCTCCGACACCCGAATGCACGTGGCGACGACCACCATCGACCGGATGCTCGACTACGTCCTCAACACCCCGGAGGATGGCGGGCGTTCGGCCGTCTGTCTGGCCCAGCGTATGGCCTTGATCCAGAGAAACCTCGACTACCTTCAGAACCAGGATACGTGAAAGGACCCAACCCTATGCCCGTCTTCGACACCGCGCATCTGACACCGACCGAGGTACTCGCCGGCGACACCGCCGAGTTTATCATCCACCTGACCCTCGGAGAGGATTACACGCCGGATGCCTCCCGTTTGATCTTCGATTTCCCCGCCACCCTGGGGATGTCGCGTCCGTCCCGTATGCACCAGGAAGAGGGGGGCTTTGTAACCGCCCGCGTGAGCAATTCCGACGTCACCTATCACGTCAATATCTGGGATATGGAGATCCGCGACTTCGTCAGCAAGACCAAGAGGAGCTGGCGGGGGATGGCCTGCCGGATGGCCGTGCTCGATCTGGGCCCCGGCCTGCAAGCCGGGGACACCCTCAAGGTGCGCTGGGGTGACACCGGCGGAGGCTATGGCGCCGGCACCAAGGTGACCACGGTCGTGCCCCGCAAGGACTACGCGTGTACCATCCACGTCCGGTATTTCACCGATCCGGACGGAGGCTTACCCGACATGGGGCGCAGCACGGCCGACTACGATCGCCCCATCCCCGATGAGGAAATCCCCCTCCAATTCCGGGTCCGACCCAGGGTTCCCCATCAACTGCGGCTTATCCGCAAACATGACGAGGCCCTGCTGGCTCCCCACGACCTCTTCTGGAACGTCGCCGACGTGGAGCGTGCGGAGCCCCTGGTTGACACTCACACGCCGCCTGCACCCAACGCCCACGGCGTCTTCCGGTTCGCCGACCCGCACGTCCAGGTTGAGAGCCGAGGACTTCCTATGACGGAAAGCCCGGCGATGGATGACGTCTTCGAGGACTACAACCTCTACTGGGGCGACATCCATACCCATTCCGCGTTCTCCGTTGACTGCGTGGAGCGCGAGAAGATGGATATGACCCCCGGCGATCTGATGCACGCCGCCCGCCTGCGCGCCGGACTGGACTTCTACGCAGCCACCGACCACCACCAGCCGCAGGATCCCGCCCGGAACCACGTCGGGGCTGACAACTGGCAATCGTTGATTGACGCGGTCGCGGCCCATCACGAGCCCGGCGCATTTGTCACCTTTCCGGGTATCGAATACCGCTGCACGCGCGGGGATACCGTCGTGCTGTTCAACTGGCTGCCCGACTACAGCGAGATCGACCGTGAGTCGTGGACCGACGTACGGGCGCTCTGGCAAGCCCTGCAGGGACGGGACTATTTGACCATCCCGCACTTCCACAATCCCGGGCGCCTGGAGCCCGGTGAATGGTGGCAGCCCGGCAACGGCGCAAATGCAAATGTGGAGCCCGTGCTGGAGATCTTCTCGTGTCACGGCAGCTACGAACGGGCGGATGCGCGCGAGCGCCATATCCCGCTGATCAAATCCTCCCGCCCCGACCGTTACGGCGCTCACTTTCTCCGGGAGGGGTACCGCTACGGCTTTGTCTGCAACTCCGATGGGCACAAGGGTCACGTCGGCACGAACGGCCTGACGGCCGTCTTCGCCAAAGCCCTGACCCGCGAGGCCATCCTCGACGCGTACCGCCGCCGGCACGTTTATGGAACGACCAACGCCCGCATCCGCCTGATTGTCACCGGCAACGGGCATCTGATGGGCGACGTCGTCCCCAACACGCCAGAGAAGCGCCTGGAGATCGACGTCGTGGGCGAGAACCGGCTCAAACGGATCGACCTCTACCGCAATGCGGAGCTCTACCGGCGGATTGCGCCGGAGGGGAAACGCTTTCACGACGTCATCACGGTGCCTGAAGCGGTGCCATCGAATTGGTACGTGCGCGTCACGCAGATTGATAATCATATCGCCTATTCGAGCCCCATCTGGTACGAATAGGCGCGTTCCTATTGCCATCCCTATGCCCTATTTTAAGGAGACCCAAAACTATGACGAAACGCCAGCTCTTCCTGGGACTTGACGTCTCGACCACAGGCGCAAAGGCCCTGCTCATTGATGACGCCGGTGACGTCGTCACCAGCGCGACAAACGCCCTGCCCCTCTCGACCCCCAAACCTCTCTGGTCCGAACAGGATCCCCACGACTGGTGGGAGGGGATGACCGCCAGTATCCGCGAGGCCCTGACGAAGGCCGATGCAAGCGGGGAGGACGTCCAAGCCATCGGCCTGACGGGCCAGATGCACGGGCTGACACTCCTCGACGCCGAAGGGAAGGTGCTCCGCCCGGCCATCCTGTGGAACGATCAGCGCACCGAGGCCCAATGCGACCTGATGCGCGAACGGATGGGACGGGAGCACCTGATTCAGGTGACGGGGAATGACGCCCTGACCGGATTTACCGCCCCCAAGATTCTCTGGGTGCGCGAGCACGAGCCGGAGGTCTATGACCGGACCGCGCACATTCTCCTCCCCAAGGACTACGTCCGCTACCGGCTGAGCGGTGGGTACGACACGGACAAAGCCGGGGCGGCGGGCACGCAGCTCTTCAACGTCCGGGATCGCGACTGGTCGCCGGAGCTCCTGGATGTGCTGGAGATCCCCCAGGCGTGGCTGCCGGAGACCCACGAGGGGCCGGAGGTCACCAGCACCGTCAGCGAGCAGGCCGCCGGCGCGACCGGACTCAAGGCCGGCACGCCGATCGTCGGCGGCGGCGGCGACCAGGCCGCCGGCGCGGTGGGCGTGGGCGCGGTCGAGCCCGGCATCGTCGGACTCGTCCTCGGCACGTCCGGCGTCGTCTTCGCATCCACCCCGGAACCCTTTATCGAGGCGGAAGGCCGGTTACACGCCTTCTGTCACGCGGTGCCGGACACATGGCACCTGATGGGGGTGATGCTCTCGGCGGCCGGCAGCCTGCAGTGGTATCGCGACACCCTGGCCCCGGACCTCGATTTCGACGACCTGACCGCCCCGGCAGAGAACATCACAGCAGGGGCCGAGGGGCTCCTCTTCCTGCCCTATCTCACCGGGGAGCGCACCCCTTACCCGGACCCGTTGGCCCGGGCGGGGTTCGTCGGGCTGACCCTGCGGCACAGCCGGCCCCACATGACCCGTGCGGTGCTCGAAGGCGTCGCTTTCGGGCTGCGCGATAGCATGGAATTGGTCAAGGCTTCAGGATTAGGCGCTATCGATCAAATCCGCATCTCAGGCGGAGGCGCCAAGAGTGCCCTGTGGCGCCAGATTCTCGCCGACGTCATGGGCAACGAGCTGGTCACGGTCAACACCACCGAAGGCGCCGCCTATGGCGCCGCCCTGCTCGCCGGCGTTGGGGCTGGGACGTGGCGCAGCGTCCCCGAGGCGTGCCAGGCGACCATCCGCGTCGTCAGCCGGACCGAACCCCAAGCCGCCCAGGTGACCACCTATGACGAGCTCTACCCACTCTACCGGGACCTCTATCCGGCCCTGAAACCCACGTTTCAGGCCGTGGCCGACGAGGCATAAAGCAGCCCTATGACCCGACCCAACAACATCCTGCTGATCATCACCGATCAATTATCCTGGCGGGCCCTGCCGGCTTACGGCGACACCTACGCCAGCACGCCGAACATCGACCGCATCGCCGAACAAGCCGTGCGGTTTGACGCGTGCTACACGCCCTTCCCCCTCTGCCAGCCGGCCCGGGCTGCTTTCTGGACGGGCCGCTTCCCCCACACCACCGGCGTGCTCGCGAACGGGCGTGCGTTCCCCGTCTCCCCGGTGCCGGACGATATGCCGACCCTGGGCGAGACGTTTGCCCGGGCCGGGTATACAACGATGCACTTTGGAAAGCGACACGATGCCGGCAGCCTGCGGGGCTTCACCCTGGCACCCGTTCGAGAGTCTCCCATGGAGGGACATAAAGCCTGGCCCCTGAACCGCAACACCTTCCAGGACCGGCACACGACGGAACAAGCCACGGCCTGGCTCCGCGAACACCGAGAGGATGCCCCCACCTTGACGGTGGTCGACCTGGTGAACCCGCACAATATCTGCGGCTGGGTCGGTGAAAACGCCGGTGCCCATCAGGACGTACCGGTCGATGTCCCCTTACCCGAGCTGCCGGATAACTTTGAGGATGCGGACTTCGAGAAACGCCCGCTGCCGGTGCAGTATATCTGCTGCTCGCACAACCGATTGGCGCAGGCCGCTCCATGGAACCGGACCAACTACCGCCACTATCTGGCAGCCTACTACCACTATCTGCACCGGGTCGACGCAGAAATTGGCCGGATCCTCGACGCCCTGGCCGACCGACCCGATGCCGACCGCACCCTCATCGTCTTTATGAGCGACCACGGGGACGGTATCGCGGCTCACCGGATGGTGACCAAACAGGTCAGTATGTATGAAGAGACGACCCGCGTCCCCTTGATGATCGCGGGCCCCGGCGTGTCCCGTGGGGGACGCACGGTGCACGGGCTCTGTTCGCTGCTCGATCTCTTTCCCACGCTCTGTGCCTATGCCGGCCTACAAGCACCGACCGGACTCTGGGGGCACAGTCTGGTCCCCTGGCTCCAAAGTCAGCCGGACTCCGCGCCCCATCCTTACGTCGTGAGTGAGTGGCACACCGAATGGGGGTACACCATCTCTCCGGGGCGCATGATCCGCACGCCGAACTACAAATACGTGCGCTATCGCGAAGGGAACGGCGAGGAACTCTACGCGATCCCGGAGGATCCAGGGGAAACCCGCACCTTGATTGACGATCCTGCTCATGCGGAGGCGCTGGACGCGAATCGCGAGCTCCTGGAACGGCACCTCCAGGTGACCGACGACCCATTCCTGAAGCTCGACTGGAAAGCGGCCCCGCGATGGCGGCGCCATCCCCCAGGATACCCCAACCATACGGGGCCGGCCGCACCTATGGTAGGATAAGACTGACAACCCGTACTCAGGAGGAAAACACTATGGACAGGATCCACATCGGGCTTTACGGCGCGAACGGACACCAGATTCATCACGCCCTCGTGGGCCATCCATCGGGACGCTGCGTGGCGACCGCGGCAATTCCCATGGATTCTCTCCCCGATGAGCTCAAGCATGATCCTGAGGTCCGTCATTACGAAACACTCGAGGCTATGATTCGGGATGAGCGAATCGATATGATCTCTCTGTGCTCGCCCCGCCGTCGCGATCAGGCGCACGAGGCCATGCGCTGCCTTGAAGCCGGCAAGCACGTCTACGCAGAAAAGCCCTGTGCGATGAATGAGGAGGACTTGGACGCCCTGCTCGCGACCGCCCAACGGACCGGACGTGCGTTCCACGAGATGGCCGGCACCGCCTTCACGCAGCCTTATCTGGCGATGCGCAAGACAGTCCAGGCGGGCACGCTGGGCACGATCATCCAGGTCCTGGCGCAGAAGTCCTATCCCTATCACGATCGACGCCCCCAGGACGAGGACGTCGACGGGGGACTCCTGATGCAGGCCGGCGTCCACGCTCTCCGGTTCGTCGAGCACGTCGCGGGACTCAAAGTCCAAACGATCCACGCCGTGGAGACCGAATTAGGTAACCCCAAACCCGGCGAATTGAGGATGGCAACCTCGATGATAATGACCCTCGAGAACGGGGGCGTCGCCAGCGTCCTCTGTAACTACCTCAATCCCCCGGCCTTCGGCCTATGGGGCAACGAGACGCTGCGCATCTTCGGCACCGAGGGCTTCATCGAGGCCGTGGATGGTGGCACGCGCACCCGGTGCGTGCTCAACGACGAGGATCGCGGCCCCTTGGACATTGAGGAAGAGGGAGGCCGGGATTATCTCGACCTTTATCTCAACAGCCTGCTGGGCCGAGGATCGATGCCTATGTGCCTGGAGGACGAGATCCACCCCACACGCATGGTCATCCGGGCGAAAGCCGATGCAATGCAACGGGCTCAATAAGACAAAGAGACCGCATCCACCCATAGGCTTAGTACGTTGGGGACTCTGGCATTTCCCTGTTTTATGGAGTTTTTGAAGTGTCGGTTCCTTGTGAAGACCGTCCCCGAGGACGGGGACTCGAAGCTTTTGTGAAAAACACAGACTGCGAGGATACAATGACGATGACACCGCGAGAGCGTTATCTGGCGACACTCCACTTTGGACAATCGGACAAGGTCCCCCTCCAACCCGGCGGGCCCCGCGAATCGACCCTTGAGGCGTGGCACCAACAGGGCCTTCTGGAGGATGTCCCTTGGCACGAGTATTTGATGGATAAGCTGGGCATCCAGGTTCCGACCACAAAGCCCCGCACGCCCCTTGGCGTCTCCTTTATTATGATCCCGACCTTCGAGGAAAAGGTCCTGGAGCACCGCGACGGGCACTACATCGTCCAGGATTGGATGGGCGCGATCACAGAGATATCCGACACCTATGACTACACGTACATCCGCCGGGCCAAGGACTTTGTGACCCGTAAGTGGCACCGCTTCCCCGTGCAGAACCGGCAGGATTGGGAGAAAAAAATCAAATGGCGGTACGATCCTCACGATCCGGAACGCTTTCCCGAGGACTTCAAAACCCGCTGCGCCGCCCTTCGCGAGCGCGACTACGTCCTTATGCTCTCCTTCAGCGGCCCTTTTTGGCAGCTCCGTGAATGGTGCGGTATGGAGGGGTTGTGTATGATGATGATCGAGCAGCCGGACCTGGTGGCGGATATGGCGGCCTTCTGGACCGACTTTGTCCTGGAGACCCTCGACCCCATTATGCGCCAGGCGCCCCCGGACCACATCCGTTTCAATGAGGACATGGCCTATAAAGCGCACAGTATGATCTCGCCGGCCATGGTGCGGCGCTTTCTCATGCCCGCGTGGGAGCGATGGATCACGGCGATCAAGGCCGCCTCCCCTCGTACCATCATCGATATGGACTGCGATGGCTATATCGGGGAATTGCTCCCCCTCTGGGTTGAGGCCGGCTTCGACGCGTGCTCGCCGATGGAGGTTGCGGCCGGGAACGACATCGTCGCCTACCGAGAGACCTATGGCAAACAGATGGCCTATCTCGGCGGCATCGACAAGCGGGCCCTGGCCAAAGGCGGGGACGTCATGCGGGACGAGGTGCTGCGGGTCGTGCCCCCCCTGCTCGTGGATGGCGGTTTCATCCCCAGTTGCGACCACGGCGTTCCACCGGACATCTCGTGGCCCAACTTCATCGATTACACCCGCTTGCTGGCCGAACTCACCGGCTGGCTGTAGTCACGATAGCGTGTTAGCATTAAGTCTCAGTATGTTGGGAAGTATGTTGGAAAGCATGTTGGGAAGTATGTCGGAGAATTTCGGCATTTCTCTATTGTATAGAAGCTTTAAAGCACCGGAGCCTGGTAGAAGCCGTCCCCGAGGACGGGGACTCGGAGCGTTTTTTAGAGGTCTGAGTCTCAACGTTGGAACGCGGGATGCGAGGCGCGACCTGTGACCAGCTCGGATTGGATTCGGCCCTACATACGGTGGGATCAGCAGGATCTGGTGAAGAGATTAGATGAGGCGGTCGGCGAGGACGATCTTCCCTCGCTCCGTGCCCAAGTTCGCACGATCCGAACCCTGGCGGAGGGTAAACCGGCGGTCCCACAGACGGCCTACAGCCCGCCGGCCCCCGCCAGTTCCGACGAGGTCGTACTCCGTCAGGACATCCTCTTGCAGGAACTGGACCAGATCCTGGCGGCCCGGACGGTCAAACGGGCGCGGTATTACCTCTCCCGGATGCGGAGAGGCGTTCTGGAAGTCCGCACCTCCGATCTGAACGATATCAACCTCAACCGCTGGAAAGCGTACGAGGCCATCCGCACCGACAGCTTATGGGTCATTGATCGCCGGGACACCTCCGGCGCGCACGAGGCGTGGTATTGGGGCAACTTCATCCCTGAGATCCCCCGGCAGATGATGCTGCGCTATACACAGGCGGAAGAGTGGGTCCTCGACCCCTTCGTGGGCAGCGGCACGACGCTGATCGAGTGCCGCCGTCTGGGGCGCAACGGGCTGGGCATCGAGCTCAATCCGGAGGTCGCGGGCCACGCCATGGCGCGGTTGGACCAGGAGCCCAATCCCCATCACGTCGTGACCGAGATCGCGGTCGGCGACAGCCGTATGCTGGACATCGAAGCGGTCCTTGCCGAGCGGGGCGTCACCCAGGTCCAGCTCATGGTGATGCATCCCCCCTATCACGACATCATTCAGTTCAGCGAGAGCGATCGCGACCTCTCCAACGCCCCGTCGGTGGACGAATTCGTGCATCGACTCACCGACGTCGTCCACAACACCTACGATTGGCTGGCATCCGGTCGATATCTGGCGATCATCATCGGGGATAAGTACGAAGACGGCGCCTGGATCCCCCTGGGCTTCCGGGTGATGGATGCGGTGCTTCAGCAAGGCTACCAGCTCAAGAGCATCGTGGTCAAGAACCTCGACCGTACGCGAGCCAAGCGCGAACAGGAAGCCCTCTGGCGTTACCGCGCCCTGGCCGGCGGGTTCTACGTCTTCAAACACGAATATCTCTTGGTCTTCCAGAAACGCTGAGCGAGATCCCAGGCAACTTACCCCAAGCGCACCCCTCTCTCCATCCTCTCAGATCAATTGGATTTTGGTTTGATTATCATGGAATCCCTGGTGCCATTCGGCGCGCGTTGGCAGGCCTGCCGGTGATAACCGGGCGTTGCCTGGAACAATCGTAACGAAATTGGAACATAATCCCCACATCAACCGGGTGAAGGTGACAAAAATGTCACACAATTGGGAGATTGAAAGGTTGCATTTACGTTATAAATAGGATATAATAGACCCCGTAGCAGACAATAGAGGGATTTTGCGGATCTCATCAAACTACAACAACGTCGTTTTCATCCCCAAAAGGATCGCCTGCTGTATGGGCGTTGTCAATCCCTTCGCGAGTTTACGCGATCTCACCTGTAACAAGTCTGTGACGTAGGTAGGATTGTATGGCTCCCCATCTGGGATCTCGCCATACTGTAACGAACTATGCTAAAGAGGCTCTACGCAGATTTGTGGGGTAAAGTCAGCCACCACCGCATTCCACGAGAACCTGTAGACGGAAGTTATCAAAGTTTCTATAACCGAAGGCGCGGTTGATGATGCCGCGAATGGCGCGGTTGACGCCTTCTACGAACCCTTGAGT
>DAOTTS010000270.1:0-8425 GCA_034437735.1 Anaerolineae bacterium | reverse complement strand
ACTCAAGGGTTCGTAGAAGGCGTCAACCGCGCCATTCGCGGCATCATCAACCGCGCCTTCGGTTATAGAAACTTTGATAACTTCCGTCTACAGGTTCTCGTGGAATGCGGTTGTGGCTGACTTTACCCCACAAATCTGCGTAGAGCCAAAAGAACGCGGTCGTGCGCTTCGATTGTACCATCTCAGGCTTAGAATGAGATGTCGACCACGGCAGCGCGTTTTTGTGCCAGATCAAAGCACCCATCCAGCCAGAATGACTGGGGTTGAAACGGTTGGGGCTCGGATCCTGGCACATCTCATAACATTCCATATAGATAGCCGTATTGGAGGTAGGTAACAATGACGACGACGTTCATGACCGCTCCGCAGTATTTCTTCACCTCGGAGTCGGTGACGGAGGGGCATCCGGACAAGATCTGCGATCAAATCTCGGATGCGGTGCTTGATGCAATTTTGGCGCAGGATCCGGACGCACGGGTCGCGTGCGACTGTGCGGTGACCACCGGGCTGGTCTTCGTGACCGGCGAGATCACGACGGAGGCCTACGTGGAGATCGCCGAGATCGCCCGCGAGACGGTGCTGGACATCGGGTACGACCGGGCCAAGTACGGATTTGACGGCGAGACGTGTGGGGTCATGGTCTCCATCAAGGAGCAGAGCTCGGACATCGCGATGGGCGTGGACGAGGCGCTGGAGGCCAAGCAGGGCGAGATGACGGAAGAACAGCAGATTAAGGCGCTGGGAGCCGGCGATCAAGGCATGATGATCGGGTTCGCCTGCAACGAGACGGAGAGTTATATGCCGCTCTCGGCCTCACTCTCTCACGAGCTGTGCCGGCGTATGGCGAAAGTCCGCAAGAATGGCACGATGGACTATCTGCGACCCGACGGCAAGAGCCAGGTGACGGTTGAATACAGCTTCGGCAAACCGAAGCGCGTGGATACGGTGGTCATCTCCACGCAGCACCACCCTGACGTCACCCACGACCAGATTGAGGCGGATCTGATCGAAAACGTCGTCAAGCCCGTCGTCCCGGCAGAACTGCTCGACGAGAAGACCCGGTACTTCATCAACCCGACCGGCCGGTTTGTCACCGGCGGGCCGAAAGGGGACGCCGGTCTGACCGGCCGCAAGGTCATCGTTGATACCTACGGCGGTGTGGCGCGGCACGGCGGCGGGGCGTTCTCGGGCAAGGATCCCACGAAGGTCGACCGCTCGGCGACCTATATGGTACGCTACGTGGCGAAGAACCTGGTGGCAGCGGGCGTGGCGGACCGGTTGGAGGTGCAGGTCAGTTACGCGATCGGGGTCGCGAGACCCACGAGCATCGCGGTCGAGACCTTCGGCACCGGTAAGGTTTCCGATGATGTCATCGTCAAGCTGATCCGCGACAACTTCGACCTGCGGCCCGGTGCGATTATCCGGGATCTGGATCTCCTGCGCCCCATTTACCGGCAGACCGCGGCCTACGGCCATTTTGGTCGAACGGACATCGATCTGCCCTGGGAGAAGCTGGACAAGGTCGATGTGTTGAAGGAACAGGCAGGTCTGGCGTAATATCGGTCCTGCGCATCTTTCCGAGTGGACGTCCCACAGAACGCAAGTCTCTGTGGGACGTTTTGTCTTGAACCACGTCCGAGAGGGGACAGAGCTCAAAGGTCTCAGACTGCAATTTCATCTCGAAGTAGCATACGAAGACTTTTGAGCTCTTGCGCCGGCGAAGGCTGCCTGAAATTCAACTGAAGTCCGTTTTGCGTGGGCGTTTTTTTGCGTGTACAATAACGCGTAGTGTCCCGTTCGCTGCATTCAGTGCTATCATAATCGTCTGCCTCAGGAGGCTAGCTAATGAGTGACCTCAAATCAAAGTTTGCAAACCCGTCGACGTGGTATCGCGGCGCGCCCTTTTGGTCGTGGAACGATCGCCTGGAGGTCGACGAACTCGTTCGACAGGTGCACGACATGAAAGCTCACGGGATGGGAGGCTTCTTTATGCACTCCCGCGAGGGCCTGGAGACCGTTTATATGGGTACCCAATGGCTGACGTGCATTCGCGAGACTGTCAACGCAGCGGAGGAGGCGGGAACGTACGCGTGGCTCTACGATGAGGACCGCTGGCCCTCGGGCGCGGCAGGGGGCTTGGTCCCCGCCCGGGGAGGCGATGCGTATCGCGCCAAACGACTGGTCATGGTCCAGGTCGACGCGTACGAGCCGGACGAGGACGTGTTGGCCCTCTTCCGCGCCGAGGTTGAGGACCATTCGGTGCGGAATCTGACGCGCATCGACGTGGATGAAAAGGCGCAGGCCGAGGATGGGGAGACCCTGTTGGCCTTCCGCCGGGAGGTCGCCGATGCCAGTGAGTGGTATAACGACGACGCGCCCGCGGATAACCTCAATCCCGAGGCGGTCGCGGCCTTTATCGACATCACCTACGAGGCCTACGCCGATGAGGTAGGTGAGGCGTTTGGGGATACGATCCCCGGCATCTTCACGGACGAGCCCAACATCGCCGGGGGCAGCATCGGTGCGGAGCATCCCTGGGTGCCGTGGACGGATGGGCTGGAGGCCTATTTCCAGGCACGACGCGGGTACGATCTCCTGGACGTGATCCCCTACCTGTTCCTGGACGGCGAATCCTCGGCCCGGACGCGGCACGACTACTGGTGGACGGTCAGCGAGCGGTATACCGAGGCGTACTCCCAACAGATCGGCGCGTGGTGCGACGCCCACGGTCTGGCGTTTACGGGCCACTATCTGAGCGAGAACCAACTGGGCGGCGGCATCGTGCGGGGCGGCGCCCTTATGCCCCACTATCAGTACCAGGCCGTGCCGGGCATCGATATGTTGATGGTCCAGACCCAGGAGAATTTGACCGTCAAGCAGTGCACGAGCGTCGCGCACCAGTTCGGACGGGAACGGGTCCTTTCGGAGACCTATGGCTGCTCGGGCTGGGAGATGACGTTCGAGGAACAGAAGTGGGTGGGCGATTGGCAATACGTGCTGGGGGTGAACCTTCGCTGCCAGCACCTGGCCCTCTATACGCTGAGAGGATGCCGGAAGCGGGACTACCCACCGTCCTTCAACTACAACACGACCTGGTGGAAATACAACGGCGTGGTGGAGGATTACTTCGCGCGCGTGGGTCTGTTGACCACTGAGGGGGAGGTCATCCGAGACGTGCTGGTGCTCCACCCCACGGCAACGGGCTGGTCGATGGTGGGAGATGCCGGCGATGTCTGTGGCGGGGTGCAGAAAGCCAATGCGTACGGCGAGACAGTCAATGCCTTTACGCGGGCGGTGCTCGCGACCCATTATGACTTCGACTTCGGCGATGAGCAGATTATGGCAGACGCCGGTCGGATCGACGGGGCAACGCTCTGGGTCAAGAAGGCCTCCTATAAGGTCGTCGTCATTCCACCGGGCACGACCACGATGCTTGCCAGCACGTTTGAGCTCCTGGAGGCCTTGGTCGCGTCCGGCGGTCAGGTGATCGCCTTCGAACCGGTACCAACCCAGGTGGAAGCCGTGGATAGTGTCGCCCTGGCCTCCTTCTTTGCGGATCCCGACGTGATGGTCCTGGACGACGTCGGAGACCTAGAGCGCGCGCTCGAATCGGCGGTTCCCAGACGCCTCAGTGTTCGCGATCAGCACGGCGCCGAATTGACCTGTTTCCTCACTATGCAGCGAGAACTCGAGGACGGGCGGCAGGTCGTCTTCATCGTCAACAACGACCCGAAGAACGGATATCGGGCTTACCTCACCTTGAAAGGGGTAGGACGCGTGGAGTCGTGGGACCTCTTGAGCGGAGAGGTGGCTGCGGTGCCCGTCGACGTTCTCCAAGGCCAGGTCCGCTTCGAGGCGGACTTCGGCCCTGCGGGCTCGCGGATGTACGTGATAGATCGGGGAGAATCCCCAGTGGTCCAAGAGGAGAGCCTCGCGATGCGCGCCGGACGGTCCCAACCGCGAAGTTTCTCATTCTCCGCGTTTGTCGGGCCGGTCTGCGAATTCCGCCGCACCGATCCCAACGTATTGACGCTGGATAGATGCCGCTACCGAATGGAGACAGAGGGATGGAGCGAACCGATGCAGGTCTGGAAAGCCCAGAATGCCCTCCGGGAGGCCCTCGATATGCGGGACGTTTACTACAACGGGCTCCCTCAGCGGTATCAGTGGGTCAATGATCCTCATCCCAACGACGGCACGCCCGTGGCCTTCCAGTTCACGTTCAACGTGCGCGACGTGCCGACCACGCCGGTCTTCCTGATCGTCGAGGGGGCCGAGGATTACGAGATCACCCTGAACGGTGAGATCGTCTCCAATGAAACGGACGGTTGGTATCTCGACCGGAGCTTCGATAAGGTCGCGCTGCCGAGCTTAGAGCCGGGCATCAACACGCTGACGTTAGCGTGCGACTACGAAAACCGGATGGAGGTCGAGGACTGCTTCATCCTGGGCGATTTCGGGGTCGACGTGCAGCGCACGATCGTGAAAGAGCCGGAGACGCTTCACTTTGGCGATTGGTGCTTCCAGGGCTATTTCCATTACGCCGGCAGCATGGTCTACCTCGATACGCTGACGTACGAGCCGGACGAGACCCTCACGCTGACGCTTGGCGACGTCTCAGCCGTAGATACCGCCATCCACGTCAACGGCGAGGTGGTCGGGCATATCCCATGGCAGGACGCCAATGATTTCGATCTCACACCCTATCTGACCGAGGGAGAGAACGAGATCGGCATCGAGGTCGTCTCCAGCCCCCGCAATATGTTGGGGCCCCTTCACCGCAAGGCCGGTTACGAGGCATGGACCGACTCGCGATCCTTCCGACGGGAGGGAGAAGCGTATACGCCGGATTACGTCGTATGGCCTTGGGGGCTGATGGGGCAGGTGCGCATTCGGCGTGCGTAAGGTTCGGCTCAACGATCGACCCGCACGGCGGAGCCGGTGAAGGATGATAGCTGCTTCCTCACCATCGCTGCGTGTTTGACATTGCTTTCGGGTATGATACAATATTTCGGAGTTTAGTAGGCCGCCTATGTTGACCATAGAGGTTGTGGGTGCAACGTTGGACGGAATAGGAGTCGGAAGTGGAAGAATTGAAAAACAATACCCCTGATAGCCCCAAAGATCTAGAAGCACAGGCAGAGGAGCAAGCGACGTCCGAGGACGAACAGGAAGCGCCCGTGGCTGCGTCTGCGGTCGAGCCTGAAGCGTCGGAGGAGGTCGTGGCAGACGCAGCGGGAGATCCCGTTGCGGAAGCTCCTGCTGCAGAAGCCGAGGAGAGCGCCGAACCTGCTGAAGAAGCGCAGGATGAAGCCCCCGAGGAGGTAACGGACGAAGCCCCTGAAGAGATAGAGGCTTCCGAGATGTCCTTTGAGGAGCAGTTGGAGCAATCCCTGGCCTCGAGCGAACTGAAACGCGGTGAGTTGCGTGATGGAACCATTATCGACCGCCGTGAAAACGGCCTGGTCGTCGACGTCGGCGGAAAGCGCGATGGGTTTGTGCCCAACAGTGACATCCGCGACATCGACGATATGGAGTTTGAGGTCGATGCGGAGATTCCTGTGCTTGTCACCCGGGTCGGCAGCGGCAATGGTAACGTCCAGCTTTCGGTCTCACAGGCCTTGGAGCAAGAGGACTGGCTGCGAGCTGAGAAATTGATGGAAGCCCAAGAAGTCTACGAGACACAGGTCACAGGCTCAAATCGTGGCGGGTTGACCGTGGACTTTGGCCGTATCCGAGGGTTTATCCCTATGTCCCAGATCATCGGGTTCAATCGGATCCGAAACGCCGGAGAACGGCGGCGCCGGTTGCGCTCCATGGTGGACGACGAAATTATGGTCAAGGTGATCGAGGTCAATCGCCGGCGACAGCGATTGATCCTATCCCAGCGGGCAGCCGCCAAGGAGTGGCGTGCGGCACGCCGTGAGGATCTCCTGGACGAACTTGAAGCCGGGCAGGAGCGGAGCGGACGCATCAGTCAGATCACCGACTTTGGTCTGTTCGTCAACCTGGGCGGGCTTGACGGCCTGGTTCATATCTCAGAGCTGTCCTGGGGCCGAATTGAGAACCCCGGTGAGATCTATCGACCGGGTCAGCGTGTCAGAGTCAAGGTCCTCAACGTCGATAAGAATCGGGAGCGCATCGCGCTCAGCATTAAGGCCCTGAAGCCCGATCCCTGGGAGACGGTGGACGTCAACTACACACCCGGCGACCTGGTCGAGGGCAAAGTGACCCAAGTCGTCGACTTCGGTGCATTCATCGAACTGGAGCCGGGGGTCGAGGGCCTGCTGCACAACTCGGAGTTTATGGACTTCGCCCAACGCGAGGAGTTGGAGCAAGGCCAGAGCCTCCTGGTCAAAATCATCAGAATCGAACCGAACCGGCGCCGCATCGGATTGAGCGTCCGGCAGGTTCGCCCCATTGAGTGGGAAAACTGGGTGGTCTCACATATGGACCTCGAAACGTCCGACGCATCCTCCCAAGCTGAAGAGGTTGAGGAAGAAGCGGATGTGGTCGAAGCAGCGGAGGACGAGGGCGCAGCCGAGGTCGCGGAGGATACTGCCGTCGAGGCAGAGGTGGTCGAAGAGGAGCAGGACTCAGACGAAACGTCCGAAGAGGAGGACGCTGAAGACGCGTCCTGAGCCGGCCACCGAACGACGAGGACTTAAGGAATGGGCAGAAGGAAGAAAGAAGACAAAATTGTCGTCGAAGGCAAAGTGACGGAAGCACTACCTGCTACGCAGTTCCGGGTCAAGCTGGAATCCGGTCACGAAATCCTGGCTTATCTCTCAGGCAAAATGAGGACGAATTATATCCGGATTCTCCTGGGGGATAAGGTGCAGGTTGAATTGTCACCCTACGATCTTACCCGAGGACGCATCGTCTATCGGTATAAGAAACAGCTGGTCACAGATCCTAGGGCTTGAACTGATTATCCTTTGATCCTTAACGCCGGCCTCTTGGGGCCGGCGTTTTTTGTCACCTCGCAACAAACACATAAGGGGGCGAGTATGGACGTACTCTCGGCTATCATGAGTCGACGTTCGGTGCGACGGTATCGCGATCAGACGCTGGACAAGACGGTATTGGCTCAGATCGACACGCTCGTTGAGGACATCACGCCGCTGATCCCCGCCAATCGTTTCCGCGTGATGCGCCGCGACGTGGTCACCGGGGAGGATCTTATCGCCGCGATGGGGGGATATGGTCGTATTCTGAGCCCACCCCACTATCTGGTAGGGTACACGATCGGCACCGATCATCCCCTCGTCGATCTCGGCTTCCGGATGGAACAGATTGCCATCGGCATGGTCCAAATGGGAATCAGTACGTGTTTCATCGGCAGTTTGGGCCGGACGACAAACGTACGGGTCCGTTTCAGGCTGTCCCGCGACGCGCAGATGGGGGCATTTCTGATCTTCGGCTATCCGGCCGAGAACATCGCCGGCCGCACCATCAACGCGATGATCCGCCGCGCCGCCGGTGCCACGAACAAACTGCCGATTGAGGAGATCTTCTACCACGGGACCTTCGACAACCCGGCCGCGCCCCCCCAGGCGATCGAGCCGATCATCGAAGCGGCACACCATGCGCCCTCGGCGGATAACGCGCAGCCTTGGCGATTCCTGCTGTGTGACGGCACGCTGACGCTCTTCCTCAAGCGTTCGAATCCCAAGTATGGAAGCAAGCCGGTGATGCAGATGTACCGCTACTTTGACGGCGGGGTGTGCATGAGCAACGTCGCGATGGCGATGGAAGCGCTGGAACAGAAGGGAAGGTGGGTCCTGCTCGACCCTCAAGACCGGAAGATCCCACCCCATCCTGAGACGTTGGAGCCCCTGGCCCAACTGGAACGCTAGGGTAGTTCCAGGATTTAAACCATCCCCAATCTGGTGCTTTTTCCTTGGAAAATCCCGGTTATTAGGATGATTTGTTTTCTGGAACGGCCTAGGTCAATCCCAGGGCGCGCCGGGCGCGATGTCGTCCGGAGACATCACACTCACAGCCCCACCGGCGACCCGGTAAATCGCGGCACGCTCACGAAACCGGCTGGGGAAGAGTTCCGCGTCGGTGGTCGTGAAGATTGTCTGCTCGACGTCTCCTAAAAGATTGAGCAGGTACCCACGCCGGCTCCGGTCCAACTCGGCCAACACCTCGTCCATCAGGAGCACCGGCGTCTCGCCGGTGGCCTTCTGGAGCCAGTGTAACTCGGCCAGGCGCAGCGCCAACACGGCGGTCCGCTGCTGGCCCCGCGAGCCAAAGACCCCCACGTCCCGGCCGTTTGACATAAACTTGAAGTCGTCCCGGTGCGGGCCGACCACCGTCACCCCGCGATGGAGTTCCTCCTGCCGGTGCTGCTGGAAGCTCGCCCGGTACGCGTCATAGAGGGATTCCACGTCGAGAGCGGCCTCATCCTCGATCGTCG
>DAOTTS010000269.1:0-9297 GCA_034437735.1 Anaerolineae bacterium | reverse complement strand
CCCAGGGGTTTTGTAAACCCCGGCCTCTGCCTGCCAAGCCCGCAGATTGCAAATCTGCTCCGAGCACGATGAATGAGACCCGGCCTTCACCCGTCTTCCCCCATCGCTCCCAGGGGTTTTGTAAACCCCAGCCTCTGCCTGCCAAAGCCGCAGATTGCAAATCTGCTCCGAGCACGATGAATGAGACCCAGCCTTCACCCGTCTTCCCCCATCGCTCCCAGGGGTTTTGTAAACCCCGGCCTCTGCCCGCCAAAGCCCGCAGATTGCAAATCTGCTCCGAGCACGATGAATGAGACCCGGCCTTCACCCGTCTTCCCCCATCGCTCCCAGGGGTTTTATAAACCCCGGCCTCTGCCCGCCAAAGCCGCAGATTGCAAATCTGCTCCGAGCGCGATGAATGAGACCCGGCCTTCACCCGTCTTCCCCCATCGCTCCCAGGGGTTTTGTAAACCCCGGCCTCTGCCTGCCAAGCCCGCAGATTGCAAATCTGCTCCGAGCATGATGAATGAGACCCGGCCTTCACCCGTCTTCCCCCATCGCTCCCAGGGGTTTTGTAAACCCCGGCCTCTGCCTGCCAAAGCCGCAGATTGCAAATCTGCTCCGAGCAAAGGCAACGCCAGAGACCCGCTTGAAACTCCCCCTAACTAGTGCTAGACTACCTGCAACCAACCCCAAAGGTGGGCAGACATCAATGGACATTCGACTCAGTCTCGGATCCGCAGTGATGCTGGGGCTCCATGAGGCCAAAATGGAGGCGCAGCCGACCACGCTCTATGCCATGATCGGCGAGGCGTGCGTGGGCGCGTGCCGGTTCTGCGCCCAGGCCCGCGATAGCCGGGCCGGCTCCAAGTACCTCTCCCGGATCGTCTGGCCCGAGTTCGAGCTCAACACCGTGCTGGAAGCCCTACAGACCCGGCCGGCGTCTTTGAAGCGCATCTGCCTTCAGACGCTCCGTGCCCCCCATCTGGCCGAAACGCTCCTCACGGCGATCCAGAGGATCCACGCCGTGACGGAGCTTCCCGTCTCGGTCTGTATGAACCCCGGGGATCGACGTTACCTCACGAAGCTGAAGGAGGCCGGGGTGAACCGCGTCGGGGTGGGGTTGGACTGCGCCACCCGGGAGACCTTCGAGATCATCAAGCCGGGGTTCAGTTGGGCGCGGTACCATCAGTTCATCGACGACATCGTGGACGTCTTCGGGACCGGCTCGGTCCACCTGATCGTCGGACTGGGGGATAGCGACGAGGCGATCGTCTGGAAGATCCAGGCGTTCCACGACCGCCGCTGCTACGTGGCGCTCTTCGCCTATACGCCCGTCCGGGGAACTCAGTTGGCGCTGCCGCAGCCCGCCGTCGGCCGCTACCGCGCGCTGCAGCTCGCCCGGGATCTGATCACCCGGAACCGCGCGACGGTCGACGACATGCAGTTTCGCGACGGTAGGCTGACAGTGATCGATGCGCCCCGGGAGCTCCTCGACCAAACGGTGGAGACCGGCCGTCCCTTCCGCACCAGCGGATGCCCCGACTGCAACCGTCCGCTCTATAACGAGCGGCCCGGCGGGACGATGTACAACTATCCGACCGCCCTCGATGAAGAGGAACGCGCGCAGGCACGCGCGGAGTTAGCGGCGTATCTGGAAATGGACCTGCACAAGCCCGCGAGTGAAGGAGAGCCTATATGACCACAGAATGGCGATTGATTATCCACGGGGCCAGCCCCCCGGCCTACGACAATATGGCGATCGACGAGGCCATCCTGCGCCACGTCACCAGATGGGAGACGACGCGACGGTCGCCGCCCACCCTGCGGTTCTACACCTGGGACCCCTCGGCGGTCTCCATCGGGTACTTCCAGGGCATCGAGCAGGAGGTCGATCTCGCGGCCTGCGAGGCCGAGGGCGTCGACGTCATCCGCCGACTGACCGGCGGCGGTGCGGTCTTCCACGACCGCGATGGCGAGATCACCTACTCCCTGGCGCTCTCCAACGACTATCCGGGTATTCCCAGCAAGGTGCTCGACTCCTACACCGTCCTCTGCGAGGGACTCGTCCGGGGATTCGAGGCCCTGGGCCTCAACGCGAGCTTCAAGCCCATCAACGACATCCTGGTCGACGGCAAGAAGATCTCCGGCAACGCCCAGACCCGGCGCTTCGGGGGCATCCTCCAGCACGGCACCCTGCTGCGCGACGTCAATCCGACCCTTATGTTCTCCCTGCTCAAGGTGCCCAACGAAAAGATCCGGGATAAGCTGATCGAGAGCGTCGAGTCCCGCGTCACCTCCATCAGCCGGGAGTTCGCGTCGATCACCGATGACGAGGTCATCGAGGCGATGATCCAGGGGTTCAAGGAAGCGCTCGATATCGAATTGGTGCCGGGGACGTTGAGTCAAGAGGAACATAAGTTGGCCGAGAGGATCAAGGCGGAGCGATATGAAACCGACGCATGGAACTTTAAGCGCTGATTACAAGGTCGAGGGCGGCAAGCTGCTGCGCGTCCGGCTGACGACCGAGCCCGGAGATCCCCCCACGATCGCGTCGATCACCCTCACCGGGGACTTCTTTATGCACCCGGAGGATGCCATCGAGGACCTCGAGGCGCGGTTGACCGGCGCCCCGCTGGCGCCAGAGGCGCTCCGAGCGCGCGTGGGCGCCTTCTACGAGGGCGACGTCCAGGTGATCGGGGCCGGCGTCGACGACGTCGTGCGCGTGATCATGGCTGCGGCCTGAGGCGCATCGCTGCGATGTCGATGCAGCTCAAGATCTACAGACCGCTGCCCAAATTCCCACCGGTCTCCCTCTCCGGCGGTCGGTGCCAGCTCAACTGCCGCCACTGCAACCGCACCTACCTGAGCGGTATGCGCCCGGTCGATACGCCCGCGCGCTTGCTCCGGACCTGCAAGCGCCTCGAAGCGGAGGGCGCCCGGGGCGTGCTGCTCAGCGGCGGCTCCGACCGGGACGGACGGTTGATGAACCTGCGGGCGATGCTCCCGGCCATCCAGCGCGTCCGGGCGGAGACCGACCTCATCCTCAACGTCCATCCCGGCATCCTCGATCGGGAGACCGCCGAGGCCCTCGACGTCGACTTCGCGTCGCTGGAGATCCCGAGCGATGAGACCATCCAAGAGGTCTTCGGGCTGGACGCGACCACAGCGGACTACCTGACCACCTACCGGCACCTCATGGCCGCCGGCACCTGGGTCGTGCCGCACGTGACCGTCTATAACGGAGAGGAGGCCGCGCTCCTGGCGACGATCTCGGCGCCGGAGGTCATCGTGGTGATCGTCTTCTCCCCCACGCGGGGCACGCCGATGGCCGGCACCCCCGCCCCCACCGCCGAGAACGTGGGGCGGGTCGTCGCCGACCTCAACGCGATGCACCCCGGCGCCGAGATCGCCCTGGGATGCATGCGCCCCAAGCGAAGGCCGCTGCGCACGGAGATCGAGCGCGCCGCCCTCGACGCCGGCGTCACCCGCATGGTCCTGCCCGCCCGCAGCACCGTCGAAGCCGCGCAGGCGCGCGGCTACACCCTCACCACCCTGGACGCCTGCTGCGCCCTCCCCACTTCTCTTGAAACACGGTAAGGTCCCCGGCACTCTCAAAGTGCGAGAGTGCCGGGGACCTGGCTCAACCCTTCACCGGCACCCCTCCCCCCACCGCCGCGTGCGGTACCCGCTCCGAATCCGCCAATCCCGCAGCATCGCCAGGAGCCGCTGCTTCTCCGCCGCCGCAGCCGGATCATCCCACAGGTTGTGCACCTCCCCCGGATCGCGATCCAGATCGAAGAGCTGCCCCTCCGATTCATCGACAAAGTGCACCAACTTCCAGTGCGCCGTCCGCACCATCGTCATAAACGCGGTCTCCCGCAAAATGCCGTCCCGGCCGTGCTCCGCGAAGACACAGGATCGCCCCTCCCACGCCTCATCCTGGAGCGCCGGGACCAGCGAGATCGCCTCAAACGAGGACGGAACCGGCACCCCGGCCATCTCCAGGATCGTCGGCCCGAGATCCATCATCTGGCACAGCCCGTCGACCGTGCGGCCCCCCTCGATCCGCCCCGGCGCCCAGACCACCGCCGGCACCCGGGTGATGATGTCGTACATCGTCCACTTCTGGCTCTGCCCGTGATCGCCCAGGGCGTCGCCGTGGTCGGACGTGAAGATGACGACCGCGTTGTCCAGGTATCCCTTCGCGTCCAGCGCCTGGAGGATCTGTCCGACCTTCTCGTCGATCATCGTGACGTTCGCCAGGTAGTACGCGCGCCGGCGGTGGCTCTGGGCCTCGGTCGGGTCGAGTTGGTGCACGATCGAGTCGTGATCGACCTCGGTGTTGTGTTGCCGCATCGCCTTGAAGGGGTCCGGCAGCCCCTCGAGCTCGTCCTCCGTCACGTCCGGAAGCGGGAGCTCCCGGTCCATATAGGGCTCCGCGTACCGGGGAATCGGGTCGTAGGGCGGGTGAGGACCGGGAAACCCGATCTCCAGGAAGAGCGGGCCGTCGACCTTGGGCTTGGTCTCGATCCACCACGTGGCCATATCCCCGACAAACATATCGGAATGCATATCCTCCGGCAGCTCCCACTCGAAGGCGCCCAGCCGCTCCTCATAGTCGGGCCGCTCGCGGTAGCACTCCCGCTGCTGCTTCACCAGCCCCCGGGCGTGCATCGCCTTATCCCACTCATCGAAGTAGTACCGTCCCTCCAGATACCGGTCCTTGTTCTCCACCACGTACCGCTCGTGGAAACCCATCGGCGTCTCGAAGGGCACCGTGTGCATCTTCCCGACGTTGACGCACGTGTACCCTGACGCCGCCAGTTCCTCGACCCAGGCGTGAGTCCACCGGTCGCCGTTCTTCAGAATCCCGGTCGTGTGCGGATAGTACCCGGTGAAGAGGCTGGCCCGCGAGGGGACGCACGAGGGCGCCGTGATGAAGCAGTTGGTCAAGGTCACGCCCTCCCGAACCAGCCGGTCCAGGTTCGGGGTGTCCATATACGGAAATCCCAGCGCCCGGATCGTGTCGAAACGCTGCTGGTCGGTGATCATCAGGATAATATTCGGTCGTCCATCTGTGTTCGTCATCACGCTTCCTCTCTTCACGTCCTCTCCGCTGCCCACCATCGACTTCATTCATACTTCAGGGCCCGAATTGGGCTTAAGTTCGCGGCGCGATTGGCGGGATACACGCCGGAGATCACCCCGATCAGCACCGCAAAAGCCACCGCAAAGATCGGCAGCCAGAGGGGAATCGCCGTGATCTGAATCTCGGCCTCGATGTCGGGACCGAGCTGGCTGAGGATCTGCTCGCGCCCCACCAGTTTCAGCACCGTGCTGACGACCCACCCCAGCGCCACACCGCCGACCCCACCGAGCATCCCAATCGCCCCGGCCTCGGCGAGGAAGATGGCCATCACGTCCCGGCGTGAGGCCCCGATGGCCTTCATCAACCCGATCTCCCTCGTCCGTTCGTAGACTGCCATTAACATGGTATTGGCAATGCCGAACGCCGCAACCAGCAGCGCGATGGCGCCGATGCCGCCCATGATCGCCTGCAGCGAGGCAAAGAACGCCTCCGACTGCTCGACCTGCTGGCGCTCCGAGTAGACGACAAATCCCAGGTCTGCGATCGCGTCCTCGACCGTCAACGTCTCCCGCAGGCTCTCGGCGCGCACCCACACCTCCTGATAGCCGTCTCGATTAATATCGACACGCTCGCCCTGGAGGGTACTGTTGTAGCGCAGCACGTCTCGCAGCGGCGTATAGAAGCTATAGTCGTTCCGCCATCCGCTGGGCTCCAGGATGCCCACCACCTTGAGTCGGAAGGTCTGCTTGACGGGCTCATCCTTGCTCATCCGGGTGACCTCCAGCCGGAGGACGGCGCCCATCAGATCCGGCGTCTCCCCCTCCGGCGAGGGCATATCGCGCCCACTGAGCGAAGGGACGCCGGGACGATCCGTCTGCCGTCGAGATTCGGTGACCAGGTTAAAGTTGTCCGCGACCTTCGCACCCAGCACAACCTGCCCGGGATGCAGGGCCAGCGTACCGGTTGCGACCTCCAGGCTGTCCATATAGGCCTGCTCTACGCCCCAGAGCGTCCCGTATCCCTCGTACCGCCGGAAGAGAAACCGCCCGCCGCCCGCCAGGGGCGCCATCGGTCTTGGACGTTCCTTCCAATGTGGACTCCCTGCTACCATTAGGCTAACTCCCTGGATGCTAATACTTTAGCCTCAATCACTCTTAAATTCCAAACCTACCGGACACAGGCATCATGATCTACCTGATACGCTTCAACCTCAAGCATAACACAAAGGTCCCAGAAAATGATCCAACCAATGGGCGAATTCGGCGATCCCCCTATGAGGTAGTTACCCCCTGATCGAATGGGGGAGGAGCGTACTGGTCAGGTGGCTAGGGATCGTGAGGCCTTGGGAATGGGGCTAGAAACGCAGCGCAGAGAGCCGCATCGACCGCTTACGGATGCCGGAAACCGTATAGGACTCCCCCGAGACGATAGCAGCGGCCGCCCGCAGCCCACTCTGCACGGCGGGCGCGATACCCTCGCCCATGTCGACCGTAGCCAGACCGGCAGCGTCGCCCACAATCAACGCATTGTCGATCTGCACGACGCTGTCGTCGCCCCGCAGATAGTAACTGTGGCCCTTGGGCCGCAGCGGGCGCTCGTCGAGCAACCCCAACCGCCGGAGCTTGCGAACCAGCAGGGTCCAGTGCCGCTTGATCGTGTCATCCCGCGTCCGGAGCGTCTCCGCCTTGCCTCCCACCCCGAGGTTAAGATATCCCCCGGCCTTGGGTACGTACCAACTGTAGCCGGGCAGATGATGCTCCATAAACCAGAGATAGCAGTGCGGATCCTCATAGGCATAGGGGAATTCCAACTCCTGGGTGACGATCAGGGACGCCGGGTCGCGCGGGGAGGCCCCCTGAAAGAGCGTCCGGTAGACCGGGCAGTGCGTACCGCCGGCCCCCACGAGATACCGCGCGGAGAACGCGCCGTCCACCACGTACCCATCCGCTGTGCGCGTGATCTCCCGCACGTGATGGACCTCGACCGGCACGTCGGCGCGCTGCAGCAGCCATGAATCGAATTCCATCCGGCGGATGGCGTACTGGCGGGTAGGGATAGGCAGACGGATCCCACGGACCGAGACCTTGAGCGCGTTAAATCTCAGAAGACCGCCCGGATACGTCTGAGGATCGAACGCAAGCATCTGCATGACCTCGGGTTGGATCCACCCAGCGCACAGCTTAGTCCGTGGGAAGGGCACCCGATCCACAATCAGGCAGGGCACGCCCTGGCGCCTGAGCGCCCACGCACAGGACGCACCCGCCGGTCCGCCGCCAACAATGAGAACGTCAGTCTGCTTCATACTGGGTTCACAAGACAGATCGATGCCTAGAGCTTGCGGCAATCGGGCTGCGGCGATCCCATCTTCGTCATCACAATCTGCCAGAGTTGGGACGACCGCGCCCGGAATCCTCCGGCGCTGGAAAGCAGATAGTAGCGCCACATCCGATAGAAAAGCTCGTCATACTCGGGCCTCTTGCGAAGTTCAGGCCAGGCCTCCTCGAAATTGCGGTGCCACGCCATCAGGGTCTTGTCGTAGTGCGGCCCGATATTGTGCCAGTCCTCCATCACGAAGAGGTGCTCCATCGCTTTCCCAAGCTGGGCGATGGAGGGCAGCATCCCGTTCGGAAAGATGTACGTGGTCGTCCACGCGGTGGCATACGTCGTGCTGTAATTGCTGCCGATAGTGTGCACAAATGCAATCCCATCATCCTTCAAACACCGGTCCGTGACTTCCATATAAGTTCGATAATTTTTGTATCCCACGTGCTCCATAATACCAATGGAGATCACCGCATCGTACGTGCCGCTCACGTCCCGGTAATCCTGAAGTTTGATCTCAACGGGCAGGCCCTCACAGCGCGCTTGCCCTAACGCCACCTGTTCCTTCGAAACCGTGACCCCCACGACGTGGGCCTCATAGGTCTCTGCCGCATACTTGGCAAAACTGCCCCACCCGCATCCCAGTTCCAGCACGCGCATCCCCGGCTCCAGGCCGATCTTCCGGCAGACGAGGTCCAATTTGGCCTCCTGGGCCGCGTCCAGATCGTCGGCGTCCCGCCAATACGCGCAAGTGTAGTTCATCCGCGTGTCCAGCATGGCCTCGTACAGATCGTTACCCAGGTCGTAATGGTGTTCCCCGACCTCAAAAGCCCGACGCTTGGACTGCAAGTTGAAGAGCTTGGCTCGCAGGGCATGTAGGGCCAGCCGCCAATTACCGGAGATCTTGCTGGGCAGATCGGCCCAAAAAATGCGAGCGATCATCCGATCCAGGGCCTCACAATCCCACCACCCATCCATATACGATTCGCCCAACCCCAAGTCCTTCCCGCGCAGGACCCGGTCGTAGAATCGCGAATCGTGCACCTGGATGTCCCATGGCCGATCGCCGCCCACTTCAATATCTGCCATCGACAGAAGCTCTCGTATCACACATTCAGAAGATCGGGGTGCCATCCTTAGCCTCCCTTCGAATCACTGCACCTCCCAACGCCCAGTAAGTAAACGCAACGCCCCTTTTGACAAAAAGGATGCATACCCCAGAACACTTACCACGGTTATTGATGCGAGAACTCCTAAAGCGATCAACGCCTCAATCGAGATCCGCCAAAATTAGCCGGTCTGAGACGTGTTCCCCCTCAATAACGATCGGAATACGATCCAGGGTATAGGGGTTGTAAAGCCCTAACTGCAACCCGCAGCCCCCCTCACATCCGTCCGGATACGGCATCGAATGGAGCTGGATAAAGTGATCACCCGGGCGCGTCGCAGGCAGCCACACGTCCAGGCCATCATACTGGGACACAAGTTCATTTTCTTGATCGAGCAGGTGAATGAATATCTTCAGGGGTGTTGATATCTCAGAGGTAACCTCCCACAACGTAAGGAGCGACAATGTATCCCCATCAGCGTTAAGGATATCGTACCCGTGAAACTGAATCTGACCACCAAAATCGACAGGGCGTTGAATGGGCCCCGCCCCTTCCTGTTCTGGAACGTCAACCGGAAGATCCCGGACAGCATCCAAGGTCTCCGATAACGTAGGCTCCCGGGAGGCAAGGTAGAAAACGACCCCCGGTTTGCCGTTAGGCATCCGGTACGTGCCGGTCGCCACTTGACGCGCGTCGGCCATCGTGCGCTCCCAGATTTTTTCGCCGACCGTTGTAAACACAGGGACCGCGATGACGAAACGAGACGAGGCCGCAGGCCAGACAAAAGCCTCGCCC
>DAOTTS010000268.1:0-26599 GCA_034437735.1 Anaerolineae bacterium | reverse complement strand
ACTGTCGCGGTTCGTACGGTTTATTGTTCAAGCTTTGGAGAATCATTACCATGTTGTCTCTCAGATTACTGCTGTGGCGACACCTTTGTTATGAAATTTCGATCTACTGAGTGTTCTTGATTTTGTTGAAGACTATTGTCAATGGCAGTTGGACGATCCTCAGGAGGTACGTCAAGAACTCCCTGTCCAACAGCAGGCCGAACTACGCTTATGCCACAGAAAGAGCGAGACGTCTGTTGGCTTATGTGAGGCAGCTCGTCGCCAGGTTCCTCTCTGTGTCCATATCCTGACGTCTATCCGAGCGCTGGTTCCAGCGCTCGGTGTATATGATTGCTAAGATGTCGTTGATCATTCAAGGAGGTGCCCATGCGTCATGGATCCGGCAGCTACACGTACGGAGAGAACGGCCGGCCGCAGAAGTTCGCCCACTAGGGAGGAGGGCTCTATGACAGACCGTGAGACGGTCGTGCGCGCGGTGCGGTTCGAGCACCCGGCAATCATCCCCATGTCGTTCCACATCAACGCCGCGTGCTGGCACCACTACGACCAGGACGCCCTGCAGGATCTGATGGCGGCCCATCCGCTGCTCTTTCCGAATTTCGAGCGGCAAGCGCGCGTGACCCCGCACTATGGGCTCAACCAGCGGGCGGACGCGCCGTACACCGACCCATGGGGCTGCGTCTGGGAGACGACCGATGACGGCATCACGGGCACGGTGCGCCACCACCCGCTGGCGGACTGGGACCGGTTCGACGGCTACACCCCGCCGGATCCGGCGGAGACCGACGGCACGTTCCCCGTCGACTGGGCGCGCATCCGGGACCGCGTTATGCGCCGCCGCCGCGCCGGCGAGATGGTGGTCGGCGGGCTGCCTCACGGGCACACCTTCCTCCGGCTCCAGGACATCCGGGGCTACGAGAACCTGATCCTCGACATGCACGACGGGGAACCCCGGCTGCAGATGCTCATCGAGCAGGTCGCGGACTTCAACGAACGGGTGGTGCGCCGGTGGCTGGCGCTCGATCCGGATATGATGGCCTACGGGGAGGATCTAGGCATGCAGGTGGGGCCGATGCTCTCGCCGGCCCACTTCCGGCGCTACATTCAGCCGGTCTACCGGCGGCTGATGGCCCCCGCGCGGGCGCAGGGCGTCCTGGTACACATGCACTCGGACGGCGACATCCGCACCCTGGCAGAGGATCTGATCGACGGCGTCGACGTGATCAACCTCCAGGACCGGGTGAACGGGATCGACTGGATCGCGGAGACGCTTAAGGGGCGGACGTGCGTCGAGCTGGACGTCGACCGCCAACACGTCACCGCCCACGGCACGCCGGATCAGATCGACGCGCTGATCCGCACCGAGGTGGCGACCCTGGGCAGCCCGGCGGGCGGACTGATGATGATCTACGGGTTGTATCCCGGCGTGCCGCTGGCGAACGTCGCCGCGCTGATGGACGCGATGGCGCGCTACGCGACGTACTATGCGTGACGGTTTGCACCCGCACGTTGCCCGCCAGATCGTTGTCCTCAAAGGTGCCGCTGCTTGCGTCAAAAACCGCACACCCTATGAGAAATCGCCTCGTCGAAGCCGCCTCCGAGATGGAGACTCGGCGTCTTAGCATGGAGTGACGGTTTTCGCACAAACGTATGCTATAATGGAACTACATCACGAGGACCAACAAATGGTATGACCCACGCGGGAGTTGGAGATAGGTAAATACGATGGACACAATTACGATTCGGCTTGCCGATGAGCGCTTGTCAAAGCTCAAAGCCATGGCAGAGGCCCTGGGGGTTACTCCTGAGGCATTGGTGTATATGAGCGTCGTCGATCTGCTTGCCAAACCTCAAGCTGATTTTGAGGAAACTGCCCAGCGCGTGCTCGACAAGAACGCCGCGCTGTACGAACGGCTGGCATAAGCCGAAGGGATTGCAGTAAATGGCTGTGAGGCCCCATTGTCCGTAGGAAGGCCCACGACCAAGCGCCCCCACCGCAGCCAACGGTGAGGTGCGAGGCACGGCAGGACACAACGTCGAGCCCTGGTCCCCTGAAAAACCTATGCCTAAGACGTCCCATTGAGGAGAGAAACCATGACGATCGCGATCGTACCCTTTGACAACGACCGCCACCGCGAGGCGGTCATCCGGCTCTGGATGCAGGTCTTCGGCTATGACACACCGCGCAAGGCCCCCGATCTGGTGATCGACAAGAAGCGGTCGGTCGACGACGGACTCTTCTTCGTCGCCGAGAAACGAGGCGCCGTCGCCGGCACGGTGATGGCGGGATACGACGGCCACCGGGGGTGGATCTACAGCCTGGCGGTCCATCTGGACCACCGCCGGCAGGGGATCGGATCCCGGCTGCTGGCCCATGCGGAACGGACGCTGACCGACCGGGGCTGCGTCAAGGTGAACCTGCAGATCCTGGCGGACAACGCCGGGGTCCAGGCGTTCTACGAGACCCACGGCTACACGGAGGAGCCCCGCATCAGTATGGGTAAGCGGATCCCGGGGAATATCCCCATTCAAGACCCATCTGGGCCGAAGAAAACATAGTCTTCGGGTCCGACGTCAGCTTTGCCTGACGTAGACCGGATATCGATCACGATGACCGTCGGTGTAACCCATAGGCGCTTTTCTTTCGGGGCACGTTTCGCTTCGTTCATCGGTCTCCTCCTTGTCCGTGTAACCAGAACCATAATGGTGTTCCCAGAATTGATCCTTCGCAATCATCCTCACACTCAGACATGCCAACGTCCGAGAAATCACTCCGCCACGCAGCTTGTAGGGATCCCTTTCAGCCAGGACCGTTCGCAGCCGGTCGACGTCGATATAGGTAGCCACAGGCGGGTCAGGTGTCCAGGGCTGGGTTTGCTCGAACAGGCGACAGAGTCCTTCAGGTACCAACCGCTTAGCAAGCGCTATGTTAGCCGGTTCATCCTTGGTAGATTTTAGCCGTACATCCTCCGGAAGCGCACCCTTCATAGCCCGGCGGAAAAGCGCGCGACGCTCGCCATCTTGGTAGAGACACTGGGAGGGGAGTCCCAGACAGAACGTCAGCAACCGCTTATCGAGGAGCGGATAGCTGTAGCTCAATCCATATCGCGCGCCGCTGGTCGCCCAATCCTCGATCCGTTGGGTCAGATGCCCGAGGGTGAGCCAATGGATCTCCCAGGAACGGACCCGGGGGCGATCCCGATAGCCGTGTCCGCGCAGCATCCTGACCTCCCGGCGATACCGGCGGGCGAAATCCGGATTGACGCACGACCAAGGGAACGGCCAATTGACCCCGAGTTGGTCAATGACCCCATACAAACAATCCGGAAGCATAGGGGCGATCCCACCGTACACCAGTAACCGTCCATAGCGCTTGGCACGGGCCCAGCGGGACGTTGACGGGTTTCGCTTGGTCGCGGCAGCAAGCTCCTGATGCAGCCGGCACCACCGCCCGGTCGACAGAAGCTCCGCGTAGTAGCAGCGGGTGTGGGACGTCACCACCTCGTCGCCGCCCCATCCGGTCAGCATCATCCGAATGCCGGAACGCGCAGCTTTCTGCTGCACCCACAGCTCGCGGCTGAGCATCTCGGTCGGCTCGACGGTGAAATCGCGCCCGTAGCCGCGTATAATATCCCCGAGGGTGACCGCGTGATAGTGGCAGGCGATCCCCGCCTGACGCCGGACCGCTTCGACGTCCGCGCGCTCGTCGTTCAGGGGCACACCCACCTCCGGCGGCGGAGACCAGGAGAACGCGTCGAGCGTCCGTCCGGCACGGCGCAACTGACGGGCGGCAAGCGCCGTCACTGAGGACGAATCCATCCCTCCGCTCAGATGCGACCCCACCGGATACGGGGTTCGCAGCCGGCACCGGACCGCCTCCTCCAGCAGCTCGCGCAGCCGTTCGGCGTAGGCCTCATCGGAGGGCAGGCGGACGTCCGGCACGTCCTCCGGCGCCCAGTATCGTTCCAGCTTCGTCTTTCCCTTCGCGATCACCAGCCGGTGCGCCGGCGGAAGCTTCACCACGTCTTGATAGAAGGTAAGGCGCTTTTCGGCCTGGAACGTCGTCTGCTGGAGGGCTGCCGCGAGCAGAGGGTAATTGAGCTTCCGAGGCACCAGAGGGTAGGCGAGCACGCCCTTGATGTCGGAGGCAAAGACGAAGAAGCGCGGGGTGTCCACATAGATCAGCGGCCGAAACCCCATATGGTCTCGACCGCAGACGAGCGTGTGGGTCCACGCATCCCAGATCACAAAGGCAAACGCCCCGACGAGTTCCTCGACGCAGGCGGCCCCCCACCGCTCGTAGGCCCGCAGAATCACAGCACTGTCGGGAAAGGACGCCCGCCTCTCCCTGGGCACGCCGAGCCGGTTCATCAAGTCAGCGCGGTTGTCGATGCGAGCGTCCGCCGTGATGACCAGTTGGGAGCCGGAGGGCCGCGCGAGCGGCTGGCGCTCGTGATGCGACGCCGGCGTGACGCACAGCTGGAGATGTCCAAACCCGACCGATCCCTTGTGCCAGGTCCGGTAGCCATCCGGTCCCCAGGCAGCCATCGCCTGATAGATCGGATCCAGGGTCTGGGCCGTCACCGGTCTGCCGTCCTTTCGCAGGACACCCAGGATCCCACTCACCGGGCCCCCGCCTCGGACGTCCACACGACCGTATAGTTCGAAAGTCCATCGGTCCCGATGGGCACGGAGCGGTCGCATCCCAACCACGCGTGCGCGGTCAAGGCGCCATCCTCCACGCGCACCCCCAGATAGAGCGTGCTGGCCACCCGCCGCCGTCGGAGCATCACCTTGGCCGCGATGGCGCGGGCCAGGCAGTTGCTCCGCCAGGGCGTGTGGCGGCTTGCCGCGGCGATCGCTCGTGTCACCGACTCAATGACCCCTTGCGCCTCACCAGGATCCAACGATCCGACGTCCCGATCCCGCAACGACAAGAGAGCGACCACCCACCGGTAGGGCATCACAAGCACACACGCGCGGGCGATCCCCAACCAACCGGCGGCCTCCAGCAGTCGAGACCATGGCTGCCCCGGCCTTCGAACGACGTGCAGAACCCTACGGACCGACAACGCGGACCAACTTCTCACCGATCAACGTCTCCGTCAGACTTGATACGTCGCGGAGACAGGTGCCCAGATCCACGTCGAAGATCTCACAAAGCGCAGCACATAGATCGGTCAGCGACATAGGCTGCTCCAGCAACGCCCACACTTCGGTACCGACCGCATCCAGGGCATAATAGCGATCGGTCTCCAGGCTCATCATCACCGTCTCCCTTTTGACCTGTTGGGCGATGACGTCCTCTTCGCGCAGCAGGACCGACTCCGGTGCTAACTTGACAGACTTAATCATGGAGCCCACTCCTTCTCAATCAACCGAATCAACGCATCCATCTCCAGACCTGCATCCGGACGGACCAGGCGAAAGACAGGCAGCCGCCCGACGATGGCGGCCACATTTTGAAAGAACGGCTCTTGCAGGCCCAGGGGTCTGACCCATTGCCGGCGGTAGGTGTGCAGGATCAGGGCCCGGTATGCCTCGCGCACGCCGAGGCGGATCGCCTTGGGGCGACGCACCGATCCGACATCGAGGGCGTAGACCGCCGCCAGCGGAGTCCAGGGCGGTCGATCCTCCGAGGTCGTCGTCACCAGCATGAACGCGCGCTTCTCCCGCTCCCGGCCCAAGCGGAAGCCCTCGCCCACGTCCAGCCCGAGCCGGGCCGCCGTCTCGGGATGCAGCTTGACCCGTCTCAGCCCAGATGCCACCCAGAGCCCGCGCTCCGGATCGCGGCGGACCGTGCACAGGTCGTCGGTGAGCATCGGGTATCCGGCCCGATGCATCGCGACGGCCAGCGTCGATTTCCCAACGCCGCGATCGGCGACGAACGCGACCGCGCCGACCGGCGTCCGGACGGCGCTGCCATGCAGCACCATCACGCCGCGCTGGTGGAGGATCGCCCCGATCATCGAGCCCAGCAGATATAGCCGGATCTCGGTTGGGTCACTGCCCCGCACAGGATCGATGAGGATCGTCTTACCGGCCAGGGCCAGAAAGTCAGCCACGTCGTCAACCCACAGGTGCAAACGCCGAGAGGTGATCTCGCAGCCTGTAGCTCTCGTTTGGCAGGCGGTCGTATGCTTCGAGATAGGGCCAATCCGAATGATTAAGGGCGCGTGCGAGGCGGGCAATGCATGGGAGGGCGTAAGTTCCGGGCATTCAAGGTCGGAGAGAATCGTCAGGCCGTGGGCTTGATAACAAAAAGTGGGCAAGGGGTCAACCCATCGCGTCCTATCCATGGAAGGGGGCGGATAGGGGCGATCAGCCACCAGGTTCCCTGTCCCTGTGAAGGGGATGACAGTCCGGTCCACAAGTTGCGCCACGTGACGATAACCTCTCGTAAGGATGAGCACGAAAAAGGCCAGGCGTGAAGCACGTCCAACAGAGCGAACGAAACAGAACGGGTGATGCAGAAAGCGAAGAATCTACAGTGTAAGGCTAACGGAGCATGGTGCAAAGTAACGGTGCGATGCAGCAGCGATGAGATGCCATACCTCAAGTTATGAGGTCCAGTTCCCCCTTATCCCACTCAAATAGAAAGTCAGAACGGTCGTCACATCTCAGCTATACGTTCTTATCATACCGAATGTAGTCAAGAATGTCAAGCATTTGACGAGATTTTTAAGAAAAAACCTCCAGAGGGATCTTCTCGAAGAGATCAACCTTCAACTAACAACTCGCAACTTGCAACTAAGTAACTTCGAAAAAGTTCCTTGGCCTCCGCCCCCGGGGACGGGGGCTACGAGCGACGTTAAGATACTTTCTCGCATCTACTTAGTCACGCCCCGGCTCACTCCTCCCCCGGATACTGGTAGATCGACGCCTCCACCCAGCAGGCGCGGTCGTCCGAGGGACTGGATCCGGCGTCCACCGCCAGAATGACGCTCACCGTCTCGCCGGCATAGGGTCTCAGGTCGATGAGCAGGGACTCGAGTCCTTCGCCGTAGGCGTGCGCTTCCTTGAACAGCGTGACGCTCTCGCCGTCAACAATCTTGAGGATCGCCCGGTAGGTGACTCGGCCCTCGATCCCGCTCTCCAGCAGCGCGAGCGAGGCGCGGAAATGGTCGCCCTCGGCGACGGTGTAGTCGCCATCCGCCAGTTCGGCGAAGTGCCCCTGGATCCACCCGCCCTCGGCCAACTTGGGGCGCATCTCCAGGCAGGGTGCCGAGAGGGGCTGCCCGTTCTCAATCGAGCCGGTGGCTAGCCGCGCGTAGCCCTGACTGTCGCCGGTCTCGCCGGGCCAGATAAGCTGCTCGGACGGCGGCCCCGCACTCCATATGGCGTCGGGCGCGTTCTCGATCAGGTCGTAGGCCGTTGCGGGCGCCTCGACGGCGATCTCTTCCTCGACAAGGTTGTTCTCCTCGTCCGCCTCGATGATCACGTCGGTCGCGTCGATTTCAGCCTGGGTGACCAGGGCAGCAAAGGGTCCCTGGAACGGGGGAGGCGTACAGGTCACGGTCCTCGTCTCGCCCTCGGCCAATCCTTCCGAGATCAGCCACTCACAGGTGGGGCGGTCGGCGGTCTTGCGGTTCCGCCAGGTCAGAACAAAGCCCCCGCTGTCCGCATCGCCGGCGTTCTCAATCTCAACAATGACGTCGTACGGCAGGTACGCCGACACCGTCGTAGGGCTGAGGGTGACCGAGGCGAAGGTCAGGTCGGGTTGGCTGCCGTCGCAGACGACGTTGACGGTGGCCTCGACCTGCGCACGCTCATCGTCGTCGCCGGTCGCTGTGAGCGTCACCTGGGAGAGACCGGTGGGCGGGCTGCTCCACCGGTAGCTCTCGGCATTGGCGGGCAGGTTGACGTCGAGGTCGGGCCCCTCGATGCGGTAGGCGTCCTCCCCCGTGGCATCCTCCCACGTGAAATCGACGGCAGAGCAGGTGCTGTTGACCGCACCCAGGAAGCGTGCCGGGCCCGAGAAGGTCTCGACGGTCGGGCTGGGCGTGGGGGTCGGGCTGGGAACGCGAATCTGGGCGTAGAAGACGCCGCCGTAGCGCTCGCCCTCCGGGGTCTGGAGCTGCCAGTTGCTGCGGTAGGTCCCGCCCTCCGCCGGCGCCTCCATCTCCACGCTCAGCTCGAGCGCCCCGCTGGGTTCGGTGGACGGGACGGAGACGGCATCATCCGGGCTCAGATCGTCCCCCGAGAGAAAGGCGAGTGTCGTCCCTTCGGTCCACGAACACGTGCCGCTGTTCTCGATCCGCCACGTTTTGGTAAACGGCTCGCCGGGCGGGACCACGCTATCATCGGGGATCGTCACGTCCTCCAGAAAGGCCGCCTTCAGCGTGCAGCCTCGCGCCTCGTCAACGGTCTCCAGCGACTCCGTCGGCTCGGGGGTTGGCGAGGCCGAGGGGGTCATCGCCTCGGCGGTGCCTGCCGTGGGGGTGACGGTGGGGCTGACAATGGTAAAAGCCGTCGTCTCCGGCGTCTCGGTCGCCCGGTCGCCCGGAAGTCCGGGGAAGTTGCAGGCAAGCGTCAGAAGCAGCAGGACGATGGGGATCCCCCACCGGGGGAGAGCAAGCGATTCGCATCGCGATGACGCGCGTCGAAGGAAAGGTAATCTCATGGCGTTCTCCTGTTTGGGTTGAACAGAGCACAGATGCGCATCCAAGTCATACTCTCGGTTATCCAGGACGCCGCACAAGGAAAATCGTCACACACACGCTTACACAACCACCTCTATCCAGAGTGTAGCATCGATCGCCCCAGGAATCAATATTTCGACTCCCCCCCACGGCGCCAGGGCTGCGGCCGGTCAACACTCCCCCGGTTGAGATATCAACAGAGATCTATCCTGGCGCTGTATGCGGTCAGGGCGCTCCCGATTCATAGTTGAGCTTAAGTGGGGCTGGTGATACTATAGAGGACAGGTCGCCCGCACCGGGGTTGCATCATCATCGGGACATCCCAGGCTCAGGTCGGGCATCGATGAAATGCGAAAGGAGGGCACGGTATGTTCGTACTCGGTATTGTCGGCAGTGGACGTAAGAACGGGCGCACAGCCGAGTTGATGGAGGCGGCGTTGGACGGCGCGGAGGCCCAAGGCGCGCGGACCCAACAGATCTATCTGGCGGATTACGAACTCCGGTATCATCTGGGCGTCGCAGCTGAGGGCGCGCCCTACTGTCCGAACACACTGGCCGACCTCTGTGCGGAGGCGGAGGCGATCGTCCTGGGCTCACCGGTCTATTACGGTGACATCAACGGGCTCACCCGGTCCTTTATGGACAGCGTCCCCCTCCCGAACGCCAATGGCAAGCCGGCGCTCGGCTTTGCCATCGCCGGGGGATCGGGGAAGGGGTTGCTGTCGGGCGTGCAGTCCATCTATCACTTCTTCTACCACCGGCAGATGCGGGCGATCGATCCGACGCCCGTCTCGCGCTTCAATATGGAGGCGGCGCGGGGCTCCCTGCATGAGAGCGGTGCCGCGTTGGTTGAACGCTTCGGGACGGTCGCGCCGTTCCCTGGCGAAGCGCGCAGCGACCGATGGGCGGACGTCCTGGCGTATTACGCGTCGCTGCCGTATTTCACCGCCGGACCGGTCGACGAGTTCGTGATGCTCGCAGAACAGTTGATCCGCATCTCGGAGGGACCGGAGGTCGCCAAGGCCAAAGCGGCACTCGGTCAGGCACTCGACCTGATCCGTGAGGGCGAACCGAGCCGGGCCGCGCCGTACGCGGTGCGGGCCTACGAGATGCTCTACTTCTAGGAGGGACCCTGATGAACGAGACGTTGAACGACACGCTACAAACGATGTGGAAACGCAGAAGCGTGCGCACGTACAAGCCGGACCCAATCCCGGAGAAGGATTTGACGCTGATCCTGGAGGCCGCGCGGCGGGCGCCGACCGGGGGCAACCGGCAGCGATGGCGGATCGTGGTGGTCCGCGATGCGGATCTCCGCGCGCGCACCGCCGAGGCGTGCAGCGGGCAGACCTGGATGGCCCAGGCGCCGGTCATCCTCTGCGTGGTGGTGGAACCGGGCGAGGGCAAGGTCAACGGAGCCATCGTGCTCGATCACGCTATTCTGGCCGCGACCAGCCTCGGCTACGGCACCTGCTGGATCGGCGCGTACGATGCGGACGCGGTGAAAGCCGTGTTGGGGATTCCCGCGGGTCACGGCGTCGTCAACCTCACCCCGGTCGGGCTGCCCGCGGCGTCACCGGACTTCCGAGGCCGCAAGCCGCCGGCCGAGCTCTTCTGCGACCAGACGTTCACGGAGACGATGACGTACGATCCGGAGGCGCTGCCGGATCCTGAGACGTAAACCGGCGCGGTCGCTAAAGCTGAGCCCTTCACCGTCCGAGAGGCGCCGTCGAACGCGAATGGACCTCTCGGACGCTTTCCCTTGTGGTTTGACGCCATGACACATCGTCCACCGTCAATCGTCCGTCGTCTATGATCTGTCACCATCCTCCTACTGGCAGACTCGGGATGTGGTATGATACATCCTTGGTTGCACGGGGAAGCGCTCGAGAATCGCACAAAGGAGTTGACGGGTGAGTGATCTGCATACGTTTGATCGGTTGGCGTCCGAGGGCCGCGCGCGGGTGGGCCTCTTCCATACCGCCCATGGGCCGATTCCGACCCCGGTCTTCGCACCGGTCGGCACGCAGGCGACGGTCAAGGCGGTGACCCCCCGGCAGTTGAAGGACGTGGGCGCTTCCCTGGTCCTGGCGAACACGTACCACCTCCACATCCGACCGGGCGACGAGCTCATCGCCGCCATGGGCGGCCTGCACGCCTTTATGGGATGGGACGGGCCGATGCTGACCGACTCCGGCGGATTCCAGGTCTTCAGCCTGGCGGGCGGGCGCGGGCAGGATAACCTGCGGACCATCGACGAGGACGGCGTGACCTTCCGCTCGCACCTTGACGGGCGCAAGCTCCGCTTCACGCCGGAGCGGGTGATCGAGATCGAGGAGAACCTCGGCGCCGACATCGCGATGGTGCTGGACGAGTGCGCGCCGCCGGACGACTACGACTATATGCGGGATCAGGCGCTTCCCCGCACCCACGCATGGGCTGCGCGCTGTCAGGACGCCCATACTCGGGAGGATCAGGCCCTCTTCGGGATCGTGCAGGGCGGCGTCTTCCCGGACCTCCGGGAGAAGAGCGCTCGCTATCTGGTGGGGTTGGACTTCCCCGGCTACGCGATCGGCGGCCTCTCGGTGGGCGAGACCAAGGCCGAGATGCAGGCGATGCTGGACGTCACCGTTCCTCACCTGCCGGAAGCCAAGCCGCGCTACCTGATGGGCGTGGGCACGCCGGTCGACCTGGTGGAGGGCATTGCGAGGGGGATCGATATCTTTGACTGTGTGCTCCCTACCCGGGTGGCCCGGAATGGACAAGCGCTCTTGTTCAGTGAGAAGTTCAATATGCGCAACGCTCAGTTCGCCGACGATCCGGCGCCGATCGCCGAGACGTGCCCGTGTTACGCCTGCCGCAATTTCAGCCGGGCCTATATCCGGCACCTGATGGTCGCCAAGGAGATCCTCGGCGCGACGCTGCTCACCATTCACAATCTGCAAACCATGCTGCGGCTGATCGCGGAGATTCGAGAGGCGATCCTGGAAGGGCGATTTGCGGCATACCGCGAGGCCTTCTGGGAGGCTCGGGGGAAGGAACCCCCCGGGATCGCAGGGTAGGGTGGATGTTGGCGAAGCGTTCCAAAACTTAATAGAATAGGTAGGGTGACCGTGCGGAAAAACCTTTCACGAAACGATCTGTGCTGGTGTGGTAGTGGGAAGAAGTATAAACACTGTCATCTGCGCCAGGATCTGGCGGAGCTGCGCTCGCAGCGGCGGCTCGGCGGGAGACGCAAACGGCGGCAGGTGATCATCAAGACGGCGGAGCAAATTGAGGGCATCCGGCGCGCCTCCCAGCTCACCTGTCGGATTCTGGACACGCTGGAGGGACGCATCGAGGCGGGCATCACCACCGACCAGATCGACCGCTGGGTCCACAAGATGACCGTCGAACACGGCGCGACCCCGGCACCGCTGAACTACCGGGGCTTCCCCAAGAGCGTCTGTACCTCGCTCAATGAGGTGATCTGCCACGGCATCCCCACCCCCGATCGCGTGTTACAGGACGGGGACATCCTCAACGTTGACGTCACCTCGATCCTCGACGGGTACTACGGCGATTCCAGCCGCATGTTTCTGATCGGGGACGTCGCAGAGGAGGCGCGCGCGCTGGTCGAAGTCACCCGCGAGTGCCTCTATCTGGGCATCGACCAGGTGAAGCCCGGCGCGCAGCTCGGCGATATCGGCCATGCGATTCAGTCGCACGCCGAGGGACACGGCTACTCCGTCGTGCGGGCCTTCGTCGGACACGGCACCGGCGTGGAGTTCCACGAACCGCCGGACGTTCCACACTACGGTAGGCCCGGGACCGGGTTCACGCTGCGCGAGAATATGGTCTTCACCATCGAACCGATGATCAATATCGGCACGTACGACGTCAAGATCCTCGACGACGGCTGGACCTCCATCACGAAGGACCGATCGCTCTCCGCCCAGTGGGAGCACACCCTCCGCGTCACCGAGGACGGGTGAGAGATCCTGACCGAATGCTAAGGGTTTGTAAAAATATAACGTCCCGACTATAACGCTTCCAGCCCCCGTCCTCGGGGGCGTCGGTGCGGGAACTTGTTCTTTTACAGACCCTAAACCCTCTAATTTGAAAGATAGTCAACCTGTTTATTGTTTTTAATCGGAGACGTGCTATACTCAGTTGTGGATACCATTCACTCGCTAGGAGGCAGATCGATGCAGGGAGAGGTTAATCAGATTAGGGACGGGCTGCGGGACGTGATCGACTTTGAGATCGGGCTCAACGTGGTGGAGTTGGGCTTGATCCGAGATGTCGAGGTCGACGAGGATAAGGTAACCATCAAGATGATCTTGACCTCGCCGATGTGCCCGATGGCTTCGTTTATGATGAATCAGGTTCAGGAACGCGCAGAAGAGCTCACCGAGAAATCGGTCGAAGTCGTGCTGGGTCAGGAGATGTGGCAGCGCGAGATGATGGAGGAGGAGGCCCGGGAGAAGTTGGGATTGTAATCATCTTTCCAAACATCCTCCCGAACATCCTCTGAGGCAAACCCCGACGACCGGCGTCCGGTTCCATCCGCGACCTGTCGTACAGGAGAAGCTCCTAGATCCCCCAGTGATGGGGGGTCTTTTTGTTTACCAAGCGTTCAAATGACGCAGTGTTCCAAGGACTTGACAGGGCGATAATCGTTCGCTATAATTAGACTGACCGGTCAGTCTACGCAATGACGACCGTCATAGGATCAGAGGAAAGGAAGGCTCGGATGACAGGTCGATCCAAGGGATCGGCGGAGACACGGCAGCGGATTATACAGGCAGCCCTGAATGCGTTTATGCATCACGGCTACCACGGCACCACCATGGATGACATCGCAGCCCAGAGTGGGACGAGCAAGGGGACGCTCTACTGGTATTTTGACAGCAAAGAGGATCTGATGGAGACTGCCGTGCGGGAGCTTTTTGCAGGCGCCTTCGGTGAGGAGGCGCTTTTCGAACTGGACACGTACCCCTCCGCGTCCGAGAAACTACGTGCGCTCGGCCAGAGTATGATTGCCTTCATGCACGAGGTCCAAGAGTTGGTGGCCCTCTTCCTGGAGTTCTGGGCGTCAAGTCCGGAGCGCGACCATGTGGCGGATCTATGGATGGACCTGCTGGTTCAGTACAAGGATGCCGTCACGACCATCATTGAGGCAGGCATCGAGACCGGGGAGTTCCGACCGGTCGACGCCGAAGCATTGGTCTGGGCCCTGCTGAGCACGTATGATGGGTTGGCGATCTACTGGATGTTCGAACCCAAGCTGGATCTACAGCACATCCATGAAACCTACCTCGAGACGTTATTGCGCGGCCTGGAGGCGGAGCGTTGACGCTTCCCGACCCCATCATCCGGACCGAGGCGCTGACCCGCGACTTCAAAAAGACGCGCGCGGTGGATGCGCTGGATCTCTCGATCGCCCAGGGCGAGCTGTTCGGGCTGGTCGGTCCGGACGGCGCGGGCAAGACGACCACGCTCCGCCTCCTCGCCGGGCTGCTGGACATCACCGCCGGGTCGGCGCACGTCGCCGGCTACGACCTGACCCGCCGGGCGGAGCCGGTTAAGCCCCTCATCGGCTACATGGCGCAGCGATTCAGCCTCTACAGCGAATTGACGGTCCTGGAAAACCTGCGTTTCTTCGCCGAGCTCTACGACGTCGACCCTGCCGATCAAAACGCCCGCACTGAGCGCCTGCTGGATTTCGCTGGGCTGACCGCTTTCAAGTCGCGCCGTGCGGCTCACCTCTCCGGCGGGATGAAGAAGAAACTCGCGCTGGCCTGCACCCTGATGCACCAACCGCCGATTCTCTTACTGGACGAGCCGACGACGGGCGTCGATCCCGTCTCGCGGCGGGAGTTCTGGGAGATCCTAACCCAGCTCTACGCCGAGGGGACGACCATCCTGGTCAGCACCCCCTATATGGACGAGGCCGACCGCTGTTCGCGGGTGGGGTTGATGTACGAGGGGCGCCTGATGCGATGTGACGAGCCCCAGGCCATCCGCAACGAGATCGAGGGAGATCTGATCGAGCTCCAGGCGATGGATTGGCAGGCAGCCCACGCCGAGGCCGAATCCTTCCCCGGCGTGCGCGAGGTCCAGACCTACGGTGAGTCGATCCATCTGCTGGTCGACTCGGCCGAGACGCGGCTTCCCCAGATTCGGAAGCATCTCCAGGAGGCAGGCCTCGAGTACCAGACGCTGCGGCAGGCCACGCCGCGTATGGAAGAGGCTTTCATCTTGTTTATCCGGCGTATGGACCGCGAACGGGAGGGATAGCGTGTCGCTCAGACACCTGGTGGCGATTGTTCGCAAGGAGATCCAACACATCGTCCGAGACCGGTCGACTTTTGTGGTGGTCATGGTGACGCCCCTCGCACTCCTCTTTGTCATGGCGTACGCGATGACGATGGACCTGGAGCAGGTGCCCATCGCGGTGCTCGACTACGACCGAAGCACGAGTTCGCGGGCCCTGATCCGCAAGGTCACGGTGGGGGAGGATTTGACCCTCTATGCCCGCGCTGAATCGCTGGCAGAGGTCAACCGCCTTCTTATGCGGGGGGAGATCAAGGCGGCGCTGATTATCCGCCCGACTTTCGAGCGGGATCTGACAGCAATGAAGGGACTGCCCCTTCAGGTCATCATCGACGGCACCGAACCGGAGAGCGGGACCTTCGCACTGGATCAGATTGGCCGCCGGGCCGAGGCCTTCGTCACGGAGCAGCTTGCCCAACAGGAACGCGCCCGAGGCATACGCGTGACATCGCTCCAGCCCATTCGATTCAATCTCCGCGCGCTTTACAATCCAGAGCTCAAGCCAAAGGTCGATATGGTGCCGGGGCTCATCTCCTTGGTGTTGGGGATGCCGGCGCTCTCGGTCGCGCTGACGATCGCCCACGAGCGCGAGCACGGCACGCTCGAACAGGTGATGATCACGCCCGTGGGACGGGCCGAGCTGCTGCTGGGCAAGATGATCCCCTACATCATCGTCGGGCTGATCAACGTCGTCGTGATCCCCCTCGTCGCCCTTATCACCTTCGGCATCCCGTTCAACGGGAGCTTCTCCCTCTTCTTCCTGTTCTCCATCGCCTTTCTCTTTGCGATGTTGAGCATGGGGACGATCGTGGGTGTTTTCATGCGCACGCAGCCTGCGGCCTTGGCCCTCTCCTTCCTGGTGATCTTCTTTCCGGGCTTCTTTATGACCGGGATCTTCTTTCCCATCGCGTCAATGCCGAAGGAGGTTCAGATGGAGGCGATGATCCTGCCGGGCACCCACTATGCGATCATCACCCGGGGGATCTTTCTCCGTGCCAACGGATTAGACGTGCTCTGGCCCTACGTCGCCGCGTTGGTCGGGTTGGGTGTCGTCTTCACGGCAGTTGCGGCCTTCTTCTTCGAAAAGAAACTGGGGTAAACGGATGCTGAGACGGATTCGCTCGTTGGCCATCAAGGAGTTCCTGCATCTGATTCACGATTGGTGGATGCCGGCGTTCATGCTTATCGGGGGCGCGATGGAACTGCTGCTTGTTGGCTGGGCCACCTCCCGGCCTATCACCAACCTGCCGCTGATGGTTCTGGATCACGATCAGAGCGCGGCAAGCCGGTCGGTCGTCGTGGCGATGGAAAATACGGATACGTTCATCGTGGACAGCTACGCCGGCGATCTCGAGGAGGTGCGCCGCGCCCTGGGATCCGGGAGCGTCAATGCGGCACTGGTCATCCCGCCGAACTTCGGAGAGGCCCTGGCGGCTTATCCCGCCCCCTTTGCCGAACCGCCGGCGCTGGCGATGTGGGTCGACGGAGCCGAGAGTATGGCAGCGAAGGCAGCCCAGCGCGCGGCCGAGGGGGCAATCAGCGCGATGGGACAGCGAATCGCCCTTCGCGCCCTGGCGCTGGACGACGGGGATCTCGCCGGGTTCACCCCCAGCCTGCGGGTCTGGTTCAACGAGACGCTGAGCGAGGCCCTCTATACGACCCCGGCCGAGTTGGGTCTGATGTTAGAGTTCACGGTGCTCCTCTTCGCCGCGCTCTCCTTCGCCCGCGAGCGGGAGTTGGGGACGCTGGAACAGTTGCTGGTGATGCCCTTCTCCTCGTTGGAGATCATCATCGGCAAGTCCATACCCGCCGTCGTGGTGGGAGTTGCCGACTTCTGGATCTTGCTCACCGCGCTGCATGTCGCGTTTGGCGTGCCCGTGCGCGGTTCCATACCGCTCCTCTTCGTGCTGGCGCTGGGCTACGTGATGGTTGAATTGAGCAAAGGCTTGGTGATCTCCGTGCTATCCCACAGCCAACACCAGGCATTTCTTTTGGTGTTGATGGTGGGGATGATCGACTTTATGTTCACCGGCTACGCCGCCCCGGTCGAGTCGATGCCCAGGGTTCTGCAGCTCATCGCGAAATTCGTGCCGGCCCATCACTGGCTGACGATCATGCGAGGCCTGCTGCTCAAAGGTGCCGGGCTCGACGTGCTGTGGCCCCAGGTGGCAGCGCTCACCGCCTTGGGCTTGGTCATCGGCGGTTTCTCCCTGCGCTACGTGCGCCGGACGCTGGACTGATCGAAGGGCATACTATGAGCACTCACGACCGTCCCGCGATCGTCGCCCGCCGGTTGACCAAGCGGTTTGACAGCTTCACCGCCGTGGATGACGTCTCTTTTGAGGTCCATCGCGGTGAGATCTTCGGCTTCCTCGGGCCGAACGGCGCCGGGAAGACGACCACGATCCGCATGATGCTGGGGCTCTTGCAGCCTACGTCCGGGTCGGTGGAGGTGCTGGGGATGCCCATAGCGGAGTCGCCCCGGGCAATCCGTCCCCGTGTAGGCTATATGGCGCAGACGTTCAGTCTCTACAACGATCTCACGGTGCTGCAGAACCTGCGATTCTACGGACGATCGTATGGATTGAATAACCAGGCGTTGGCGCAGCGCATCGAGGTGGCGCTCCAGATGACCGATCTGGCGGACCGGCGGCACACCCAGACCCGGGACCTATCCGGGGGATGGCGGCAGCGGCTGGCGCTCAACGCGGCCATCCTTCACCGCCCGGAGCTGGTCTTTCTCGACGAGCCCACCGCGGGGGTCGATCCTGTGTCGCGGCGGGCCTTCTGGGATCTGCTCTACGAGCTGGTCGCGGACGGCGTCACAGTCTTCGTCACGACCCACTATATGGACGAGGCCGAGCACTGCCACCGGTTGGCATTCATCCAACAGGGACGGTTGATCGCCCAGGGATCGCCGGAGGCGATCAAACGGAACGAGATGGAGGGGGAAGTTCTGGAGATCGACTGTGATAAGCCGAACCAGGCGGTCGGTGTGCTCCGGGCGATGAACGTTTTCAAGGAGTTGGCCCTCTATGGCGCCCAGATTCACGCAGTGGCTGATGAGATCGAACGCCACACCGACCAAGTCCGGAGGGCGCTAGCGGAGGCTGGCGTCACACTCCGGTCCATGGAGGCCATCCTACCTTCATTGGAGGATGTCTTTATCGCCACCGTACGCAGACACGCCGACGCATCTTTGGATGCCCAAAGTCAGGAGTAGCCGATGAAAAGACGTTTGCGCACCGCCGGTCTCGTTGCCGGCTTGATCGTGGTTGTCGCAGCCGGGGTTGGCTGGTGGTACGCCAGTACCCATCCGGCGGCATGGCAGCAGATCCTCGGAGAGCTGCCCTTACCCGCATCCGATGACGGGCCCCTGGTCGCTTCCGGCTTCGTTGAGGCCGAGGAGATCGACCTCGCGCCGGAGCTGGGCGGACGCCTGACCGCGCGCTTTGTGGCGGAAGGTGACGACGTGGAGGCCGGGGAGACGTTGTTCCGTTTTGATGGCACCTTGATCCAGGCGCAGATCGAGGCGGCCCAGGCCGAGGTGGAGGTCGCCCAGGCGGAACTCGCCCAGATCGAGGCGGGCGCCCGACCCGCGCAGATCCGGCAGGCGGAGGCCGCGTTAGCCCAGGCGGAGGTTGCGCGTGAGGGCACCTACCAGGCGTGGCAGGATGCGAGGGCGATCCGCGAAAATCCGCAGGAGCTGGACGCCCGGATCGTGCAGGCTCGGGCCCAGGTCGCGGCTGCCGAGGCAGCGGTAGCCCGAGCCAGCGCCCTGAAGGACGCCGCAACACTCGCTAAAGAGAACTTCTACGACGCTCAGGATGCGATCGATGAGGCGCAGGAGCAGTGGGCCGAGATTCCAAAGGCGGTGCGTCCGCCCAAACCCCAGCTCGATACCCAACTGAGCTTTCATCTGATTCCCAACCAGTACTGGCAGGCGTGGGTCAACCTCAACGCAGCCACGGCCCGGCTGGAGGGCGCTCGTCGCACGCTCAGGGATCTCTACACGATGCGGGAGAACCCTCAGGACCTGGACGCCCAGGTCATCGAGGCGAAAGGTCGCTATGAAACGGCGCAGGCCGGGGTCGAGCGGGCGCAGGCCAACCTCGACGGGCTGCGTGAGGGCGCCTCGGAGGAAGAGATTGCGGCGCTGGAGGCCCGAGTCTCGCAGACCCAAGCCGGGCTGCGCACCCTCCTCCGGCAGCGGGAGAAGTTGACAATCACGGCACCGGTCGGTGGCCTGGTGTTGGATCTCGCCATTCAAGAGGGAGAACTGGCGGCGCCCGGGAGCCCCCTCCTCACCTTAGGTACCCTCGACGATGCGAAGCTCACCGTCTACGTGCCTGAGGCGCGGCTGGGCGAGGTCGACCTCGGTCAGACCGTGGACGTACGGGTCGACAGCTTTCCCGATCGTGCCTTTCAAGGCGAAGTCATCGCCATTGCCAGCGAGTATGAATTCACGCCCCGCAACGTGCAGACAAAGGAGGAACGCGTGCATATGGTCTTCGGTGTCCGCATCAGGGTCCCCAATCCGGATCATGCGCTGAAACCGGGCGTGCCTGCCGATGCCTATTTTGCCGGCGGCCTATCCGGCGGAGAGGAGGAGTAAGGTGGCAAACGATGAGTACGCTCGTCGCAATCACCGGTTCCGATCGCGCGCGCTTCTCCTCCTCGCGATCGCCGTCGTCCTCCTCACCAACTCCGTGGCAGGGTGTGCAACGGCGGAGGAAGAGTTCGATCCGACAATCCGGGCCTCTGGGTTTATTGAGGGCGATCAGGTCACCGTCGCCCCGGAGACCGAGGGGCGAATCGTGGAGATCGGCGTCCGGCTTGGGGACGCCGTGGAGGCCGGGCAGATCGTCGTGCGTCTGGACGACGCGGCCCTGCGGAGCCGGAAAGAGGAAGCCGAGGCCGGCGTGGCGGCAGCCCGGGCGAACCTCGATCTGGTCAAACGGGGCGCGCGCGAGGCGGCGCTCACAGCGGCCCTCGCCGAGGTGTCGGAGGCCGAAGCTCAGGTACGGGGCGCCGAGGAGGCGTGGCTCCACGCCCGGGAGGTGATCTCGAACCCACAGACGCTGGAGCAGCGGATTCACGAGGCTCAGACCCAGGTCGAACTGGCGGAGCAGGGGGTGGAACAGGCGGAAGCGGAGCTAGCGGCGACCCAACTCAAGCGCGACGTCTACGCCGACCGGGGCGGGGACGTGGAACGGACGTGGGATCTCCAGGTGCAGGCCGCCGAGGCCACGCTGACCGAAGCCCATGCCAACCTCGAGGGGGCGAAGGCCTATCTCGGCACCCTGTGGGCCATGCACGATAATCCTCTGGCGTTGGAGGCGGCGCTCCACCGGGCGGAGTCGGAGTTCCAACTCGCCAACGCGCAGTTGACGGTTGCGGAGACGGGCCTGGCGGCCCTGGAAGCCGGCCCGACAACGGAAGCCGTGGCGGTGGCCGAGGCCCAAGTCCGCCGCGCGGAGCGGGGCGTGGACATCCTCGACGCCCGGATGGACCAACTGGTCTTGACCGCGCCGATCGCGGGCGTCGTCGCCCGACGCTCGGCCCAGGTCGGCGAGACCGCGACCCCCGGCACGCCGATTCTCACCCTCGTCGACCTCGACGAGGTCACCCTGGTGCTCTACATCCCGGTCGACCGGATCGGGCAGGTGCAGATCGGGCAGGACGTAGCGGTCACCGTCGACGCCTATCCCGAGCGCACGTTCGCTGGGGAGGTCGCAAGCATCGCCGGGGAGGCGGAGTTTACCCCCCGCAACGTGCAGACGCAGGCTGCGCGGGTCAACCTGGTCTTCGCCGTGAAAGTGCGCATCTCCAACCCCGATCGCGCCCTCAAGCTGGGCATGCCGGCCGACGCCATGATCGAGCTGTGACCGGATCGTGATCCCGATTCTAACTTGACAAATTGTCCAACTCATCGATAATTAGAGATAGACAAGATGCATACTTAAAGGCTGTGACGGGGAAAAGTAAGCGACCGGAACCGTTCAGGGAGATGGGATCGTCGACTGGGAGTCTCATCCGGTGTACGTCCGCTGAAGTTCGCCCCCGAGCCGACCGTTGAACCGGAATCTTCGGTTCGTAGTAGGCGCCTTTAGCGCCGTCACGGCGATGAATCGCCTACTACGAACGTGAGGCTTGCTTTGTAAGCCCGCAGTAGACGGCTCCGTGCGTCCGGCGTTAACGGGCAGCCCATCGTCAGTTGACCGTGGGAACAAGCGGCCCCGGTGATCTCGGGGCAAGCAGGGTGGTAACGCGGGAGTTTCGCTCTCGTCCCGGCAGGGACGGGGGCGTTTTGTGTTTAAGAGCCCTGTGAGGATGGTACGCACAGGGTCAGGAAGCCAGGGAGGTGGCTGATGAATTCATTCGATACACTTGAAAAGATCCGAGGGGAGGCGCTCGAGGAGCTGGCGGCAGCGGAGACCCACGCCGAGGCCCAGGATTGGGAGAAGCAATACCTGGGCCGGAAGGGCGAGGTCACGCTGCAGACCCGCCAGATCGGGCAGCTACCACCGGAGGATCGTCCGACCTTTGGTCGGCGCGTCAACGCGATCAAACAAGAACTGCAGGCTGCGTATGAATCGCGCACGGCGCGGCTCCAGCGGGTTGAGATGGAGCAGACGTTGGCCGAGAGCGCGGTGGACGTCACGCTGCCCGGACGCCCGGTGACGCCGGGGCACGTGCACCTGTCGACGCAGTCGCTGCGTGAGATCTACGATATCTTCGCCAAGATGGGCTTTGAGGTCTACGAGGCCCCGGACGTGGAGCTGGAGGCATATAACTTCGACCTATTGAACATCCCAGCCTATCACCCCGCCCGCGACAAGTGGGATACCTTCTGGGTTGCGGAGGAGGCTGAGGAGATTGAGGCCGGCAACCGGCGGTTGCTGCGCACCCATACGTCGCCCGGTCAGATTCGTGCGATGCACGAACGCTACCCCGATCCCATCCGCGTGATTCTTCCCGGCAAATGCTACCGTTACGAGCAGATCACCGTCCGCTCCGAGCATCAGTTCTACCAGATCGAGGGGTTGGCTGTCGGTCGGGGCATCACGATCACCGACCTGATCGGGACAGTGGCGCAGTTCGCGCGCCTCTATTACGGTCCCGATCACCAGGTGCGGGTGCGCAGCTCCTACTTCCCGTTCACCGAGCCCAGCATCGAGGTGGATACCAACTGCGTGCTCTGCGGCGGGGACGGGTGTGCCGTCTGCAAATACACGGGCTGGCTGGAGATCGCCGGCGCAGGGATGGTCCACCCGATGGTCCTCGAGAACGGCGGCTACGATCCCGACGAATGGAGCGGCTTCGCGTTCGGTTTCGGGCTCGAGCGCCCTTCGATGATGAAGTACGAGGTTGAGGATATCCGGCTCTACTACGGCAATGACCTGCGATTCCTGCGTCAGTTCTAGAAAGGGTGTAGGATAAGCTCGTCCCCGTCCCGGGGACTCGGAGCGTTTTTAAGCATTGAGCCTTGATGCTGAGTATTGAGGAGAAGGTGACATAATGAAGATACCAATTTCGTGGTTAAGCGACTACGTGGAGGTTCGGGATATCCCGATTGACGACCTGCGCCGCCGCCTGGATCTGGCGGGACTTGAGGTGGAGACGATCGAGGCTATCGGCCATCCTGAGGCCGAGCTGCCCTGGGATCCCGAGCTGGTCATCACGGCGGAGGTGCGGGCGGTGAAACCCCACCCCAACGCCGACCGGCTGGTGCTGGTCGACGTGGAGTACGGCGGCGAGGAGATGGAGGTGGTGGTCACCGGCGCGCCCAGCCTCTTCGACCGCATGGGCGAGTCCGATCTGCACCTCAAGGTGGCGTTCGCGTGGGAGGGCGTCGAGCTCTACGACGGTCACGCGGAGGGATGGGAGAAGCGGAGGCTGAAGAAAGCTCGGATTCGCGGCGTCCCGTCCCGGGCGATGGTCTGCTCGCAGAAGGAGCTGGGCCTCAGCGAAGAGGCCGAGGACATCCTCTATCTGCCCGACGATACCCCGGTCGGGGTGCCGTTGGTCGAGGTGTTGGGCGATTATGTGTTGGATTTCGACATCAAGGGCCCCTTCGGCCACCTTCAGTCGGTCTACGGGATCGCCCGGGAGATCGCCGCGCTCTACGATCGACCGCTGAGTGCGGAACCCATGGGGGCCATGGCGCGGCTGGGCATGACGTCCGTCGAGCAGCCTGCGTTCATCGCCCTGGAGATCGAAGATCCCGACCTCTGTCCCCGCTACACGGCGACCAAGATCGAGGACGTGGAGATCGGTCCCTCCCCACTGTGGATGCAGCTCCGGCTGCACCGTGCGGGTATGCGGCCCATCAACAATATTGTTGACATCACCAACTACGTGTTGTGGGAGCTGGGCCAACCGCTGCACGCGTTCGACTACGACTGGCTCAAGCCCCGCGAGGAGGGCGCGGAGAAACCCTTGATCGACGTCCGGCGCGCTCACGAGGGCGAGCAGATGAAGACGCTGGACGGCGAAACGCGCACCTTCGACGACGAGATGCTGCTGATCACCGACGGCAGCGGCCCGGTGGCCGTGGCAGGTGTCATGGGCGGCCTGGACAGCGAGGTAAGCGAGGGAACGGATGACGTGCTCCTGGAGTCCGCAACGTTCGATTTCATCAGCGTCCGGCGCACGAGCCAGCAGCTCAAGCTGCACACAGAGGCCTCCTCGCACTTTGGGAAGCGCGTGGACAGTGAGCTGGCCCTGGTCGCGGCGGCCCGCGCAGCCGAGTTGATGGCCGAAATCGCCGGCGGATTCGTGGTGCAGGTAGCTGGGGATCTCTATCCCGGCGTCCCGGAGACGCGCACCCTGGCGTACGACCCCGCGCTCTCCGACCGCATCCTCGGCATCGACGTGCCCCGCGAGGAGCAGGTCCGCATGCTGACGGCGCTGGAGTTTGACGTCGTCGATGAGTCGGTGCCCTGGACGGTGACCGTGCCCTCGTACCGGCTGGACGTCGGCCGTCCGATCGATCTCGTGGAGGAGATTGCGCGCTTCTGGGGCTACGACAAGTTCCCCAGCACGCTGATCGACGAGGCCCTGCCCCCGCTCCACCGGAACGTCGCGCTGGAGTGGGAGGAGAAGGCCCGCGACATCCTGGTCGGGCTGGGGCTTGACGAGGTCATCACCTACTCCCTGATCGACCCGGAGGATGAGAAACGCCTCCATCCGGATCCCGAAATGGCGTTGGCGCTGCTGGGGGAGCCGGTGGTGCTGCAGAACTATCTCTCCCCCGACCGGTCGCAGATGCGGCGGACGCTGCTGCCCGGCGCCCTCCGCACGGCATGGTCGAACCTGCGGTTCCTGCGCCGGATCGCCATCTTCGAGATCGGCCGGATCCACTACAAGGAGGGCAGCCCCAACGCCGAGGCTGGCGAGACCGGGGTATCCGATCCTCGCCATCTCAGCATCCTGCTCACCGGCCCCCGGCGCCATCCCTGGTGGGGGGATGAGGACGAGGCCCCCGCGATGCTCGACTACTTCGACCTCAAGGGGTACGTGGAGGCGCTGCTTGAGAAGTTGGAGCTCGCGGAGCGGGCTACGTGGACGCGGGGCAAGCATCCCGCCTTCCACCCCGGCCGGTGTGCCAAGGTCTCGGTGGAGGGGCGTGAGTTGGGCACCCTCGGCGAGCTCCACCCGATGGTCCGCGAGGCATTCGACCTGCCCGAGCAGCCCGTCAACGTGTTGGTTTGGGATCTCGAAACGTTGATGGCAGTCGCCCTGGAGGCGGAGGAGGCGAAGACCATCGGTCAGATCTCACCCTACGCCCCCGTGCACGAGGATCTGGCGTTGGTCGTCGATGAGGACGTGCCGGCGTTGGACGTGAAGCGCGCCATCATCGAGGGCGGATATCCGCTCGTCCGCAGCGCGCGGCTCTTCGACGTCTATCGAGGTGAACAGGTGGCAGCGGGGAAGAAGAGCCTGGCCTTCGCCCTCACCTATCAGGCGCCCAACCGTTCCCTCAAGGAGCGGGACGTGAAGAAATTGCGTCAGCGCATCCTGAGACGCCTGGAGGAGGAGTTAGGCGCGGTGCTGCGCGGCGTGTAGTGAAAACCCCACAGTCCCCGGCACTGGCGCACTTCGCCAGTGCCGGGGACTGTGGCGAGTGCCGGGGACTGTTCACGACAAGCTCCGCAGCCCGCTTTGCAGCGCCCACGCATCCGAGACCGGCTGCGCCGCATCGAGAAGCAGGTACTTCGCCGAGTCCGGCGGGTGCGCGTGGGTCCCGCTGGCGACGCGCATCTGACGCCCCCCGGCGAGGATGCGGGTACCGTTCCGGCATCCGATGTGCCCCGTCACCAGCGCCCGCTGGGGCGCGTAACCGACCGAGAGCGCCTCAAGAAGGCGCACGACCTGATCCGCGTACGCCGCCATCCCGATCTCCTGCTCGTTGGTGCTGAAGAGCACCGACCAGAGCAGGTCGAACTTGGGCTCGTTCGAGACCAGGGCGCCGATGAGGTAGTCGTCGTACCGGGGATCGTAGGGGCCGGTGACGGCGAGGGCCTCCCGGGCCAGCCGGCCGTACGGCTCGCCGACGATGTGCGCGAGCGCGCGCCGCAGACCAGGCCGCTGCTCACCCGGCATCCGCTGCTCGACCGCGCACAGGACCGCTTCATGGTTGAACGTGCGAAGGGAATCCCACACCTGGGGATCATCCGCGTCCGGAAAAGCGCCGGCGTGACAGATCGTGACCCCGCCGCGCGTCCGGACAAAGAAGGGCAGCGTCCGGAGAAACTGCATGACCACCTCGCGTTGGGCACCCAGCGCCGCCTCAAAACGCGGTGTGTAGGTGTGATCGCCCTTGGCCAACGTCACGTGGTAGAGGTGTGGCATCTCGTGGTTGCCCAACAGGACGATGAGGCGATCTCCCAGCACAGCACGCAGCTCGATCAGATCCAGCAAAATCTCCAGCGAGCGGTCCGTCTCCGCCGGCCCCTCACTGTGGATCAGATCGCCGGTGAAGAGCAGAACGTCAGCACGTCCCGCCTCGCGGAGTTCGAAAAAGCGGTCCCGATACCGCCGGTAGCGGGTCCAATCCCCGTGGAGATCGGTGACCACCATCGCCGTACCGGCGTCCAGGTCGCGGATACGATCCGGCATAGGGGGATCAGCTCACGCGCAACCCGAGCAGGTCGCACAGGAAACGCGCGACGCCATCCTCGCCGGCGGGCGGCGCGGTGCGCCACGCCAACGCTTCGACCTCCGGGAGGGCATTCGCCATTGCGACGGGATAAGGAAGCTGGCGAAAGACCGGCAGGTCGTTGAGACTGTCGCCGAAGTAGAGGATCCGCTCGCGGGGGATGTTCAGGCGGTCGGCCATCGCGAACAGCCCGACGTCCTTGCGCCCGTCGGGATGGTTGACCTCCACCCACGACCGGACGTTCGGTTGGTGCACCACGTAGGCTTCATCGCCCACCGCGTCTCGCAATCGCTGGTAAAGCGACGCGGTGCGGTCCGGATGGTCGCAGACAGAGACCTGCGCCGGTCGGACGGTGAAGAGCGCAGACACAGCGTCGACGCCCTGAAAAGGTTGGAAATCCTCCCGTTCGGCCACCAACCCGTTGAATTCGGTCCGATCACTCCCCTTCGGGATCAGATATCGTGTGACGCCGTCC
>DAOTTS010000267.1:0-4709 GCA_034437735.1 Anaerolineae bacterium | reverse complement strand
TGGGCCGTCGGGGTCTGGCCGAGGAAGCGATCGATGCGGCGGGTGCTGAAATGCGACGGCGTCATTGTGGAGACGATGACCACCGCTGGCGAACCGGGGCCAGCGACGCCGAACGATGTCCGTGAGATCAAGGCCTACGTCGAGGCCAACCGTACGATGACCCCACCCTTTGACATCGTCATCAACGGCAGCACGGCGGATCTCAACACCGATCAGCGGCGGGAGGTGCTTCAAGAGTGGCAGGAGGCGGGGACGACGTGGTGGATCGAGGGGATGTGGGAAGCGTCGGAGGACGCCGTCGCGGAGCGTCTTCGCCAGGGGCCCCCCACCCCTGATTGATCCGACCTGCTTTCTTCTCTTTTTCTCACCCGGCTTGCTGTTCCCTATCTGCGGTTGGTTGATGCGGCGAAGATCCAGGTCAAGTCCTGCCCATCCATAGGATAAGTGGGGCCAACGTGTTCCAAACTCAACCCAACGCAGTCCGTCAACACCGCCAACCGATTTCGTAACTTTAGGGACCTTCTCCGTGTTACGATGAAGTAGGAAGTTCCAGTAACAACGCTAATGCTCTATGAGCTCTGGCTTCCGCTCACTGTACGTACCCTGAACGCCGACCCGGGAGGCCTAACGTATGACATCAGAGAACACAAGCGTCCTACTTGTGGAGGATGATCGTGACGATCGACAGGCTATGGAACAAATTCTTCAAGATATGGGACTGGACGTCGCCACCCTCGCGGACGGCGAGGGCGCCCTGAAGCGCTTGCGCAACGTCCCGTTCGGATTGATCATTGCGGATGTCGATCTCGAGGGTTCGATCGATGGGATGCGCGTCGCGAAAGCCGGTAAATGGCGCTGGCCCAAATCTGCGATCATTCTGACCGCAGGAAAAAAATCCCTGCAGTCAGCGATCAAGGCCATCGACCTGGGTGTGGATGGCTATCTCCTCAAGCCGGTTGAAGAGAACAAGCTCCGGGAGACCGTGCAGCAGGCCCTCGAGCGTCAGAGCAAACGGTGTTGCGTCCTCGAGGAGAGAGAACTCCTGCAGTGGAAGGGCATGAGCGTCGACGTCGAAAATCACCACGCCGTCATCAACGGTCAATCGGTCGACTTAACGCCCAGTGAGTCGAAGATCCTGCGACATCTGATAAGGAACTCGCACCGCGTGGTGACAAAAGAGGAACTCCACGATGTTCTGTATCCTGACCGCGATCCAGACGCGGAGGACAACGCGTACGAAACCCTGCGATGGCACATTTACAACTTGAGGAAGAAAATCGAGTCCGATCCGCCGCATCCAAGATACATTCTGACCGAGTACGGGGTCGGGTATAAGCTATCCAAATCCATCGCTTATTGAGGATTGAAACCCGACGTCCAGTATCGCAAGGCGTTCAGCAACCCATATCTAGCCACTGAGCCCGCCCCCTGAATAGGGCGGGCTCAGTGGTATGTCGTCAAAACACCTACCAGGTCAATCGCGCGACCCCGTTTTCACTTAAGGATCAGGGGCAAGTAAATCTTGGGTGATGGGGCGGGTTCACCCGTCGCAAGAACGAACGGTGAAAGGCTCCCCACCTCAGCGCGAATACGATTACCCTGCGTGTCCAGTTGGTCGGTCCGATCCTGCCATTCACCGTTCTCCCAGTGGAAAATCCGCAGGTTGGATTCATCGTCGAAGTCACCCTCGCGATAGTTAATCGTCACGTAGATGCCCTGGGATGCATCCGCATCTGCCGTCGTCGAGACGTCGTAAGTCACGTGTGGGCGGCCTCGATCTTCTCGGTTGAAGATGTCCGGTCCTCCGCTTAACTGTAACAGCGTTTCGCCGGGCTGGTTCACCAACCCGAAGCCTACTTCGACACCATTGCCCAGGTCCAGATTCACGTCCTGACCCTCAGGCGTCGTGACCGGTGAGGGAGGCAGGAATCGAGCGTCAATCATGCTCAAATTCAGCGTATCATCCAAGCCCGGTACCAAATCTCTGGTTACCGGCCCACTCTGCCCGGCCAGGACATCCGCAACCTGCTCTGCAGCACGGCTTACATCCTGAGGTGTCAGATTTCGATCGAGTGTCAACGCGCGGAGACGGGCCAGCAAAGCCCGGGCCATCGCGTTCACGTCTTCCTGGGTCTCTGCACTCAACAAACTATGGATCCCTTGTTGCAACGATTCGATGCTGGCGGGGAAGTTCTGCCCGGCGCCGATGATTCGGTAGGTGCTCTCTGCAGAGAGGCCGGACGCGCCCTCACCCTGCAGCGTCTCAAGCTGAATCTGATACAGTCCAGCCGCCAGGCCAGCAGGCACCGTCGCACTGATGAGAGAACTCGCTTCATCGATACCGGTGACCTCGAGGCCGCTCGTCGTGCCATTGAGCACCAGGTTCACGCCGGTAACCCGGCTCAGATCTCCACCGCTCACACCGATGACGACGGCCTCTGAACTCTCACTTGAGCTGCCAACAGGTGTAACCGATCCGGGAACGGGCGATCCGGTGTCCACCGAGATCGGCGAGAGAGGCACCCCCATCACCGTTACATTCAGTCTTACGACGCCAACCTGGGCCGTCTGATTGAACACCTGGGTATAGGTGCCGTTGAGTTCATCTTGAACGGCATCCGCAGGTACCAGCGCCGTATCATCGGGTGTAATCTTAACGGTGTCTGCATAGCCCGGTCCTACATAGTTCCCCTGGCTACCCCGAGGCGTCACCCAAACTGTGTGGGTGCCGTCCCCTCGCGAGGTGATCCTCACCGAGGAGGTGCCGGGATCGACGTTAGGCGTGATACCCACAGTCTGGATCGTCTCCCGGCTGATGGGGCTGCAATCCTCCGCCACTGCCTCCGCGTGCATCGTGAAAGAATAGGGGCCGGGCGTGCCTGTGCTGGTGAAGGTACCGGCATAGGCTCCAGTATCCCCCTCCGTCAGCGAGAAAGGCGTGCCTTGACGGCGCGGGATAGGATTTCGCCCCAGCTTGTTCTGCAGCGCGATGATCATCCGCTCGCGCAGGCTCAGATCCTCACCGTTGATCTGCTGCGGGACGCCAGCCAGATCGCCCGACGTAACCGCGCCGCTGGCGAGAAGATCCCCGATTCCGACGACGGGCTCTTCCGGGACAACCGTCACGGACGCATTGCCCACGGGGTTGCCGCCCTGCTGACGAATATTCATGCTCAGGCCCACCGAATCACCGGGGTTGAACCCGTCGGCATCCGGCTTCGGCGGCTGTGCAGACTCAGCGTTCACCGTGGATTCAACGAGGGCCGAAGCGGAGAACTCGACGGTCTGGCTCCCGGTGTTGTGAACCTCCATCTGCCAGGTACCTTCATGCTCCTGATTAGCGCCGCCGGTCAAGGGCAGATGCACCGTGACGATCTCGTGAGCCGCCGCCGTCTGTCGACTGACACGGTCGCCGAAGCTACCCGCATTAGCCGGCGTGATGCGTGTGCCGCCGGGGGCGATAAGTGAGAGATCCAGGTCGGCGTCGGGGTCGTCCCACGTGAGGACAAAGGAGACGACGGAAGCCTGCGAACTGAGATCCACCTCCACACGCTCCGTCCCACCGCCGGCGATATCTTTCACCGGATCGACCACAATTTCAGAGTCCACGGCACCGGCTACCGCATTGACAAAGAACTTATCCAGACCGGTCGGCTCCTGAGTCACGTGATAGAAACCGTTATCGCCCGTATTCGCCAGCGTTTCCAGAAGGTCGACGTCAAGCCCGGCATAGCCCTCAGCTCCCTTGGTTCCGAAACCCACGGAGAAGATCTTGACATCCTTGTTTTCGAAATTCTGCAAGAACGAGGACTCGGTCGGGTCGCCGCCGTCCGTCTTCTCACCGTCCGAGAAGAAAATGATGACGCGGCGCCTGCTGTTGCCGGTCGGAATCATGCTCAAGCCGGTGCTCAACCCGTCCCTGATGTCCGTCTGACCGCCGGCGCTGAGGCTGTCAACCTGGGACTTCGCGCTGCCGACGGTGCCGCCACTCAGATTCGTGACCCCACCGCTGCCGTCGTCGAAAAGTATACTGGCCGTGTCATTAAAACTCACCTCACCCAAGCGGTCGCCGGCGCCCTTGCGCATCAAGTCGAGGAAGAGCTTGGCCGAGTCCTTGAGCACGGCAAGTTTGGTCTCGCTGCCAGAAGAGACGGGAATGTCACCGGACATACTGCCGCTGCGATCCATCACCAGGACGACGTCCACGATCCGGGCCGCCTGCAGGGGTGCGACGTTGGTCTCCTTGTGCTCCAAGATCTCCTCTTCCGAGTCGAGTTCGAGAAGGACGAACGGATCCGTATCCATGAAGTCCGAGAAACTGACCCCCGAGGTGCCCAGGAGGGTATCGGCATCGCTTTGATCGATCGTGACGGTGCTCGTCTGACTCCCGGTCGCACCCACGACCAAGGGCCCCAGGGAGGAGAGACTGGAATTTGTGTTAGAATCGATGAGTTTGACATCGCCTCCATCCAGGAAGAAATCCTCAGAGAGCCAGATCTTGTACTCAAACGTCCCCGTACCGTCGGCGTCGGTATCAAGTTGACCGACGTTGCTGTACTTCCAGGAGACGTCGAACGCGTTACCGAAAGCGGGAATACCGGCTTTATCGTCACTGAACGCCACCAGATCGGGGCGATCGGGATACGGCATACCCACCAGAGAGTACTCCTGGCTGCCCGACGGGACGTTGAATCCGGTCACCCGCGCTA
>DAOTTS010000266.1:0-15636 GCA_034437735.1 Anaerolineae bacterium | reverse complement strand
TCGCGATCGTGATAATGTCGGTCAACTGATGCCAGCTATTACTGGCGCGGGGATCCTCAATGTCTTGAAAGCATTCTTGGATAGTCAATGTCGGAGCCTGTGACATTTGCCCTCTCCTTAACTCGCCTACAAGATCTTATCTTAACTCATTTTCGCCAAATGCAATTGACCTAGGGTTGCTCCATCGATCCCTTGACATTTCCCAGATAACCCTTTATAATACTTATTGAAAATGTTTTTCAATAAGGGGAAACCGTGACCTACTGGGAAGAGAAGCTGTCAAACGCCAACTGCCGCATCACCGCGCCACGCCGGGCCGTGATGCGTGCCCTGCTCGAGACTGACGTCCCGATGGACCCCAAAGCGATCTTACGGGCGGGCCAGGCGTACCACGCGAACCTCGGGTTGGTCACCGTCTACCGGACCCTGGATCTCTACGAGGAGCTGGGGATCGCGCACCGCGTCCATTTGAGCGACGGATGCCACGGTTATCTCCCCACCCAACCCGGCCACCGCCACGTCGTGGTATGCCAGCGCTGCGGGCGCTCGAGGGAGTTCATGGGCCGCGACGATCTCGCCACCCTCGTCGAGCGGGTCGAAACGCACACGGGCTACCGGATCGAGGATCACCTGTTGCAGTTGTTCGGCGTATGTCCCACGTGCCGGGAGGCGACAACGAATGAGGGACCGTGAAGTTTACATAGCCAAGGAGCTTAACCATGATCGATAACCCAATCCGGCATCTCGTACCGATCCTACTTCAGCATCGGCGTCCCCTTCGAGAACGTCTGGTTGGACAAGATTGCCAAGGCCAAAGAGGAGACAATCCGGGTGATCTTCGCCCAGCCGGAGTTCAGCGCGGAGGACGCGAGCACCATCGCCGAGGAGATCGGTGGGGAGGTTATTATGGTCAGCCCGCTCGCTTCGGACTGGCTGGACAATATGCACCAGGTTGCGGATACGTTTGCGGAAGCGTTGAGCCGGTGAGGAGACGACCGATCCGGGCCATAAGGGGGACGTATTGATGAATCACACATCGCCGGAGGTCGTGATCGCGATTGATCATCTATGGGCGGGGTACGAACAGGACACCGTGCTGGAGGATGTCACCTTTCGGGTCTACGAACACGATTTTCTCGGTCTCATCGGACCCAACGGGGGCGGCAAGACCACTTTGATCAAGGTTATACTGGGATTGATCCCGCCCACGAAGGGGACGGTGCGGGTGATGGGCATGCCCCCCAAGAAGGGACAGCGCGTCATCGGGTACGTGCCTCAGGTGGTGTCCTTCGACCGAGACTTCCCGGTACAGGTCTGGGACGTCGTTCGAATGGGGCGGCTGGGCCGGCGCCGTCTCCTCCGTCCCTACAATGCGGAGGATGACGACCGGGTCGCCGAAGCTCTCTCGCAGGTGGAGATGCTGACGTTCAAGGACCGGCCGATCGGCGCGCTCTCCGGGGGGCAGCGCCAGCGGGTCTACATCGCGCGGGCGTTGGCCGCGCAGCCCGAGATCCTGCTCCTCGACGAGCCGACCGCCAGCGTCGATCCCCAGGTGACCAACAGCATCTACGAGCTGCTCAAAGCGCTCAATGCCCACATGACGATCGTGATGGTCTCCCACGACGTCGGTGCTATCTCCTCGCACGTCAAGACGGTGGGGTGCTTGAACCGGCGCCTCTTTTACCACGAGGACCACCATCTGTCGCCCGAGATGCTGGATCTCGCCTACCAGTGTCCCATCGACCTTATCGCGCACGGCGTGCCGCACCGGGTCCTGCCCGAGCATAGTGACTCTTAAACGCGGTCGGGGTTCGCCCCCTCTCAACCAAGGCAAAGGAGCGTAGCACGGATGATCCAATCGATTCTGGACGCACTATCCTATACCTTTATGCAGAATGCTCTGCTCGCCGGCCTCCTGGTCAGCATCGCCTGTGGGATCATCGGCGCGTTGGTGGTGGTCAACCGCATCGTCTTTATCAGCGGCGGCATCGCCCACACAGCGTACGGCGGTATTGGATTGGGCTACTTCTTCAAGTACAACCTCCTCCCAACGCTGATGGCCGGGTCGGCGGCGGCCCTCAGCGACCGCCCGGGCTACTTCCCCATTGCCGGCGCGATCCTCTTCAGCCTCCTCGCGGCCCTGGCTATGGGCTGGGTCCAGCGCCGGACGCGGCAGCGCTCGGACACGGTGATCGGCGTGATGTGGGCCATCGGCATGGCGCTGGGAATTGTCTTTGTCGATCTGACCCAGGGCTACAAGGTCGACTTGATGAGCTACCTTTTCGGGAGTATCCTTGCCGTCAAGCGCGGCGAGCTGGTCGTGATCCTGATCCTGGACCTCATCATTCTGGGGTTGGTGACGCTCTTCTATAAGGAGCTTTTGGCGCTCTCCTTCGACGAGACGTTTGCGACCGTGCAGAACGTGCCGGTGGATGCGATCTATCTGATGCTGCTCAGCATGATCGCCCTTACGGTGGTGATGCTGATGCGCGTGGTGGGATTGATCCTCGTGATCGCGATGCTCACGATACCCGCGGCCATCGCCGGTCACGTCGTGCGCGATCTCAAGCGGATGATGGCGTTAGCCGTGGGATTGGGCTTGATCTTCACGACCTTGGGGCTCTGGTTCTCGTACGCGTGGAATCTGACCTCCGGGGCGGCGATCATTCTGGTCTCCGGCTTGGGATATCTCCTCAGTCTGGGGGTCAGCTCGGGACTCGCCCGAATTGGACGTCAGGGATAGGAGGCATAGGAATAGAAGCACTCGAGAAGACGGTCTCATCGGATCGATCGGAATCGGATCAGACGGACAGCGGGCAGCCTGAGGGGCCGCGCATCGAACGCTGGGGATGGTATTCGGTCGGCATCAACGTGATCCTGATCGTCGTCGATTTCATCATCGCGCAGGCGACGGGCAGCCTCGCCGTCCAAGCGGAGCTCGTCCATAACATGGTGGATTTCGTGACGGCGGTCGCTGTAGTGATCGGATTGAAGCTCTCCTCGCGCAAGACGAAGGACTTCCCGTATGGCCTCTACAAGCTGGAGAACGTCATCGCCGTCTTCCTGGGCGTGATGACCTTTGTGACCGCCTATGAGATCGCCCGCGACGCGCTCTTCGCCTCAGAGACTGCCGTCCGGGTCAGTACCGGCTCGCTCATCGGCGTGCTCGTTGCCGCAGCGATCCCGCTGACCTTCAGCGTCTTCGAGATGCGCGTCGCCGAGGCCGCCAACTCCCCGGCATTGACCGCCGATGCGAAAGAGTACCGCGCTCACGTCTTCACCACCGGCGTGGTCTTTGCGGCCCTGCTGGGCCGGTGGATCGACCTTCCCCTGGATCGCATCGCTGCCCTCGTCATCGTCGTGGCGATTGTGAAGACGGGGTGGGACCTGCTCGCCGGCGGGATGCGGGTGCTCCTGGACGCCTCATTGGACGCGGAGACGCTGCTTGAGATCCGGCGGGTCATCCTCGACGATCCGTTGATCTCGGATCTGGAGTGGGTAACCGGGCGCAACGCCGGTCGTTACCGCTTCGTCGAAGCCGAGGTCACCGTTCGATCGCGGGATCTTGAAAAGACGGAGACCGCCGTGGCGCGCATCGAGGATGCGATCAAAGCGCAGGTACCCTTTGTGGAACGGGTCCTGATTCACGCAGAACCGATGACCCGCGACGTCCTCACCTACGCCGTCCCCCTGGAGACCCTAGAGGGCGCGATCAGCCCCCACTTTGAGGAGGCGCCGTACTATGCGTTGGCACAGATCAACGTCCGGCAGCAGACGGTCGTGGACCTTCAGGTCGTTTCGACCCCCACGTTTGACGTCGAGCGGGGTCGGGGCATCAAAGTTGCCGAGTGGCTCATCAGCCGGAAGATCGACGGCGTCATCGTCGCCGAATCGCTGCAGGGGAAAGGGCCGGTCTATGCCCTACGTGATGCAACCGTCGACATGCGCGAGACCCAGGCGGAGACCCTCGACGCGGCACTGGAGATCCTGCGAGCTGAATTGTGATTGCAGGTCACGTTCGTAACAAAACTTGCTTGTCTTTAGATCCATATACCCAAGATTATCCCCAATATCCCAAACATTATCCCAAACATTATCCCAAAAGATATCCCAAATTATCCCAAAGGCTTTCCCCAGGCTGGGGATAACTTGGGATAACTTGGGTTTTATTTGGGATAAACCATGGTATGATTGGAATACACAATGCTCCGTCACCTAGTGGTGGGTCCCCAACCCGTCGTTATCAGGTTCACAAGGTACACAGAGAGTATAAAGAGACATGCAGACTTCCACGTGGATGTTAGCCCTACAGTTGGCAGTGGTGCTGGGACTTCTGTTCTGGATGGACCGTTGGCTGCACCGTCACCTCCAAATTTTGATGTTCCTGCTGACCAACGATCGTGAAGTGGGCCTCTGGCTCTACGCGATCGTGCTGCTCCCTGGGGTTATCCTCCACGAGGTGAGCCACGCATTGGCAGCCCGCCTGCTCGGCGTGAAAATCGGCAAAATCCATCTCTTCCCCGAACGCAGCAAGGGACGCATCCAACTGGGATTCGTGCCGGTCGAGGACACCGACTTCGTCCGCGCCAGCTTGATCGGCGTGGCGCCGTTCGTCGTGGGCAGCGTCACGATCGTCGCGCTGGGCCACTGGGTCTTCGGCACGACCGAGGTCCTGGGTGCGCTCGAACAGAGCGCGTGGATGCAGAGCCTGCGGGCGCTCATCGACGCCTTCCAGGCCCCGGATGCCTGGCTATGGGCCTACCTGGTCTTTGCGGTCGCCAACACGATGCTCCCCAGCCGTTCGGATATGCACGCCTGGCCGTTCCTTGTGTTTGCCCTGGTTGCCCTGGTCGGGTTAGTGATGCTTATCGGGGGCGGATCCCTGATTGTGAAGGGCCTGGGCCCCGTGCTGACGCTGGCAGCCCAATGGTTCGTCCTGCTGGGCGCCAGTACACTCTTGATCGACTTTCCGTTCTTTGGCCTGATCTTTCTCGGTCAAAGGGGGTTGTGGCTTCTCAAAGGTAAACAACTGGAGTTCGAATAAGCGATGAAACCCAAACGTCAAACGCTCCTCACCCGCCCGGCCCTCGTCATCGTGATCGCCTATCTCATCGTGGGCGCCCTGTATGCCTGGTACACGCCGACGTGGCAGGCGCCCGACGAGCCGGCCCATTACAACTACATCCGCGCGCTGGCCACCGGGGAGGGCTTCCCGGTGATGGAACCCGGTGACTACGACCAGCAGAAGCTCCAACGCTTGACGTCGGAAGGCTTCCCCCCCGGATCGTCGATCGAGAGTCTGGAGTACGAGGATCACCAACCCCCGCTCTACTACGTGCTCGCCACGCCTATCTTCTGGCTGAGTGGCGGCTCCATCTTCGCGCTGCGGCTCTTTTCGCTGGTGCTCGGTGCGGTCAGTGTCGCTATGGTGCTCGATATCCTGAAGTTTTTCTTTCCGGAGACGCCGCATCTCGTCTGGTTGGGCGGGGGAACCGTGGCGTTTATCCCGCAGTTCCTGTCGATCACGGCATCGATCAACAACGACGCCCTGACCTTCGCGCTGCTCTGGCTCTGGTTGTGGCTCGCGCTCAGGTTCTTGCAGGGCAGCGGCTCCCCCTGGCTCGTGGGAAGCGTGGCCGGCGCGCTGCTGCTCACCAAGAGCACGGGCTACGGCGTGCTGATCCTGATGCCGCTGGCGGTCCTCCTCCGGCAGCGCCGGATGGGACAGCCAGGGCGATGGGCCATTCGGGAGGGCGCCCAGATGGTGCTGCCCGCCCTGACCCTGGGTGCTCTGTGGTGGGGGCGCAACGTCGTGGTCTACGGATGGCCCGACGTGATGGGCTTGCAGGCCCACAACGCCGTCGTGGTGGGCCAGCCGCGCACCGAGGACTGGCTGGTTCAGTACGGCGCCGGCCCCCTGCTGCGGATGGGCGTGCGGACCACGTTTCAGTCCTTCTGGGGGCAGTTTGGGTGGATGGGCGTCGTCCTCGATAGCTGCATCTATATCGCCCTCACACTCCTCTCAGTCGTGGCCGTGATCGGTGCGGTATGGCGGCTGACCCTCTGGATGCGCGGGGACCTCCACGTCCGCCGGCGGGACGGCCTGATCCTCGTGGGCGCGTCGGGGTTGATCACGGTGGGGATGTACCTGTGGCACAACCTCACCTTTGTGCAGCATCAGGGGCGCTACCTCTTCCCGGCGCTCCCGATCGTGGGTTTGATCGCCGCCCTGGGTTTCATCCAGTGGCGGAAGCGCCGCTTTGCCATCAGCGCCGTGCTGGTGCTGACGCTCCTGACCGTGATCCTCGGAATCGTCAGGGCGATCACCGGGACGCCTTCGCTGTGGACCCTGGCCCTGATCGGTGCCGTCATACCGGGCGTGTTGGTCACCACCTACTGGCCCGAGGACGCCGAACGTTGGTGGGTTGTGCTCTTCCTGATCGTGATGGTCGGGCTGGATCTCTGGTGTCTCTTTGGGTTCCTCGTGCCGACGCTGCGCTGATCACCGCGCCGGTTTCCCTTGCGTTGCCGGGATTTTGACCTCACCAATTCGCTCAAATGTGGTAGAGTCCATGAGGGATGCGAGGGGCATCCGACGCACGTTGATCAACGACAGTTGGAAGGAGACCACGATGACCATTGAGGCCGGACTTACCGCAGAGATCGTGTATACCGTGACCGAGGAGGACTCGGCCGCATCCTATGGGAGCGGGCTGATGCCGGTATTAAGCACCCCGCACCTCGTCGCGTTGATGGAGCGCACGGCCCGGAAGACGATTGAGCCCGAGCTGGCACCGGGCGAGAACAACGTCGGCGTTCGGGTGGACATCCAACATCTCGCCGCAACCCCCGTCGGGATGGAGGTCCGGGTCCGGGCCGAGCTGGTGGAGGTCAACGGTCGCCGTCTGCGCTTCCGGGTCAAAGCCTGGGACGAGGAGGAGAAGATCGGCGAGGGATATCACGAGCGCTTTATCATTGACGAAACACGCTTTATCCGGGGGATTGAAAAGAAGGCGGGAGCCCCCACGGATGCGTGACACAACCGAAAAAGTGTTGCAGCGCCGCTACGATGAGGTCTTTGACGCACTCTACCGCTATCTCGAGGAGAAACGCCGCACCGACCCGACCTTCACCCGCGCCCACGTGCGCGGATTCCTGAAGGACGCCTACGTCCGCCTTGGCAACAACTGGACGGGCAAAGGGACACTTTTTGAAACCACGCAGAACGCCACCATCGCAGCCTACGAGACGTTCCTGGCGAATTGGCAAGCGGAGGATTGGCAAGCGGAGGCCGCCTCCCAGGAGGGCGGGTCCGAGTAGCCTTGTAGCCCTCGAGCAATCCGCCCGGAGCTCCAGCATGCACCGCGCTCACTCCGCCTGGATCGGTCCGGCGTCCTTATAGATCACCTCGCTGTTCCAGAGCGTCCCAGAGACCCGACTGTCCGGACGCAGGCCCCGAACCTCCGGGCGTGTGACAAACCAGAAGGGCCGCCAGACCAGGAGCAGGGTCGGCGGGGCCGCTGCGAACTCCCGCTGCGCGCGTCGCAGGGCCTCCCGTTGCACCTGGGGATCGAGGGCCAGCAGCGCCCGACGGCACGCCTGATCGTAGACCTCCGATTGGTACCCACTGAAGTTGTCCCCCACCCACGCGTTCTCCGCCGTGGGCATGCGGCTTGAGAGCCAACTCCCGCAGATGTCGGGCACGTCGGATTGCCATCCGAAGAGAGCCAGATCGAAGGTCCGACCGAAGAGCGGACTCTCTGCGGAGGGGGTGAAGAGCTGCCGTACGTCGCCGGGCGCCAGGGAGAGCCTGATCCCGCACGCCTCCATATTCCCGGCGATGTGGGCTGCTGTGACGAAGGACTGGACCGGGAGATGGATCGTGAAGCTCAAGGGCGTGCCATCCTGGATGCCGGGCACATCCTCGGCATCCCGCACCCCGTCGCCGTCCCGATCCTCCCAACCGAGCTCGTCCAGCATCGCTTTGCCCGCCTCAGGATCGTACGCCGGCATCCCGCTCTCCCCACGGATGAATGGATAGTCCGGATGATCCGGGGGCACCAGGGCCTCCGCCACCGTCAGGGCCTTGCTCGGAAGCGACAGGGTGAGCCCTTCCCGGTCGATGCAGTGACCGATGGCCCGGCGCACCGCTGGATCCGCGAGGGGGGTCGGATCGCCTGAGACGGGATCGAGGTTGAAGTCCAACCGCAGGACGTTGGGCGCCGTATCGGCCCAGATCACGGCCTCCCCGGCCCGACCGAGGTTCGCCCACTGCCTCCACTCCGTGATGACGACCGGGTCGGGAAGCACCACGTCACAGGCGCCCGAGCGCACCAGCCCCGTCCACTGGGACGGATCGTTGCTCGGGAAGCGTACCGTGATCGCGCTCAACGTCGGCGGCGTGCCGTTGTAGTGCGGGTTGGGCACCAAGCGCACCTCGCGGCCCGACTCCCAGGCCACAATCTTGAAGGGGCCCGACGCCGGCGGGGTGCGATCCTCATACACCTCCGGCAGCGTGCGTCCTTGCCACCGTTGGGAGGGCTGAAGGGGGAAAAGCAGGCCGGGCGCGTCGCTCTCGATGTACCCGGGCAGCCCCTCCCAGCGCAGCGTCTGCGCGTCGACGGCAGTGAATCGTGCCGTCCGTTCGGCCAGCAGCCGCCACCGCCCACCCGCGTACTCGGACTGCGCAAAATGATAGCCCAGCACGGCATCCTGCGCGGTGATGGCCACACCGTCCGACCAGCGCAGGTTGCTCTGCAGCGTGAACGTCACGATCATCCGGGGCAGCTCGCGGGGCGCCGCGTCCTCGTGCAGGCGGACCTCGCCCGCCAGATCGACGTACCGGGTGCCGGTGCTCACCCGGGCCAGCTCGGTGACCACGTCACCGCTGGTCAGCGAGGGGACGTGGGTCACCAACCGGGGGATCCACACGCCGTCGACGCGTTCGAGCGGGGCCTCATAGAAAAGCGCGAGGATGTCACTGCCCGCCTGTGAGGGATAGAAGGGACTGGCCGCGGGGGGCTCGCGCGTGCAGACCGAGAGGGTCTGAGGCATCAGGGTCGGGCGGGTCGTCGCCGTGGGGGCGGGAGGGGTGACCGTCCGCGTCGGCTGCGGTGTGAGCGTAGGCGCGACCTCCGTCGTCGCACAGGCACTGAGCGCCAACAGGACGAACAGACCTAGAGCCAGTCGCCGCACAATCGCGGCGCGAAGGGGAATCCCAAGTCTCAGTGGCGTAACTACACGCCGGATCATGGCACCTCCGCATCCCGACTGAGATAGATCAGCAGTGTCAGCGTCAGGCCCGCCAGCAGCCCCAGGGAGAGCAGCTTGTAGAGCCGGGAGGACAACAGCAGCGCCGCGATCCCAGCCAGGGCGCAGAACCCCCAATAGATGAAGACGATCCGCCGCGTCGAGAGGCCGGCATCCTGCAGCCTGAAGTGGAGATGGCGCCGGTCGCCGTGAAACGGGCTCTCCCCGTGCCGCCAGCGATCCAGGATGGTCCACGCGACGTCAACGATGGGGATTCCCATCACCAGCAGGACCGTGGCCACGCGCCCACCGGCGATCAGGCCCAGCGCCCCCAGGACGTACCCGAGGAAGAAGGCGCCGTTGCTCCCCAGATGGACCCGGGCGGGCGCGACGTTGTAAACCAGAAAGCCCAGGGAGGCGCCCAGCAGGGCCATGGCTTGAGGGACGACACTGAACTGATCCGACCGGATCATATGGATCGCCAGAATCAGGGCCAGAATCGCCGCGACCCCCGTTGCCAGCCCGTCCAGCCCATCCAGCCAGTTGACGGTCACGATCATCCCTGTGATCCAGAAGATCGTCAGAGGGACGTAGAGCAGCGCCGGAAGGACGATCATGCGGTCCGTGAGGGGATTATTCAACCGCTCTAGGATCAGGAGCGAGGCCACCGCGACGATCGCGGAGAGCGCATACCCCAGGTACTCGGCCCACGCTGGCAGTTCGTGCCGGTCGTCGACCAGCCCCAAGCCAAACATCGCCGCCCCGCCGATGACCAGCCCCCAGAAGCGCCGCATCTCGTTGGGATCCTGCGTCGGGATTGGGACCAGCCGTGAGACACCTAACGCGCCGAAGAACCCGAGCACGAGCCCGATCCCCCCCAGGCGTGAGACGATCCCATGGTGGTGGCGCCGGCCTCCCGGCCTGGCGACAATCTCCCACCGGGTCCCCAGCCGGCCGCCTAACGGCGTCACGATCAACGCCAGGCCCAGCGCGGTGGCGAAGGTCAGCAGGTACTGCAGCGTATAGGCCACAAACAGACCCCCAACGTCAGCGGACGGGTGCGCAGTAACCGCGCAACGGCATCCGGTAAACAGAGAACTTCACAAGTGCGCGCCGGTGAAATCCGCCAGCACCCTTTCAGACACCCTTTCAGGCCGTCCCGAACTGGCGGTCGCCGGCATCGCCGAGCCCCGGCACAATAAAAGCGTTGTCGTTGAGATGATCATCCAACGCGGCGAGGTAGAGGTCCACGTCCGGATGTTGCTGCGTCATCGCCTCCACCCCTTCAGGGGCCGCGATCAGCCCCAGGAACTTGATCCGCCGCGCGCCCCAATCCTTGAGGATATTCACGGTCTTGACCGCCGAGCCCCCGGTCGCCAGCATAGGATCGAGAATCAGGCAGACGGAGACGGTGGGATGCACGGGCAGCCGGTTGTAGTAGGCCACCGGACGCAGCGTCTCTTCGTCCCGGAAGAGGCCAATATGCCAGACCTCGGCGGAGGGAATCATCTCCCAGATGCCCTCGACCATACCGAGGCCCGAGCGCAGGATGGGCACCAGGCCGATGGGCTCGCACAACTGATAGCCCGTCATCTCGGTCAGCGGTGTCTCAATCACCTTCTCCGCAACCGCCAGATCCTGGGTCGCCTCGTACGCGATGAGCAGCGTGATCTCTCGAATCAGTTCACGGAACTTCTTGGGGTCGGTCGTCTTGTCACGAAGCAGGGTGAGTTTGTGCTTGACCAGGGGATGGTCCGATACGGTTACCTTTGCCATACCTCTCCTTTATGTCTATGGGCGTACACTAACACGCCTATGGGCGTACACTGACACGCCTATGGGCGTACGCCTATGCGCGACCGCGCACCATGATAAGAACCCGGATTGGCCGCATTGTACTTTTGGCAAAGCGATTGTCAATCGCCCGATTGTCAATCGCCCGATTGTGAGTCAGCGGATCGTCAGTCCTCCCCCCGCCGGGGGGAGTTAGAGGGGGGCAGGGGCACCCTTACGGCCCCACCATCCATTCCGCTTCCAACGCCTCCATCGTCCCCTCCGCCTCCAGGGCCGCCAGGGCGTCGTTCACCGCCTCGATCACCCCCTGATCCTCCATGCGCGCGGCGACCACGTAGGGCTCGTCTGTGACCGGTGGGCGGGCGATGCGAAGGTCGGACCGTCCGGCGACAAGCCCCAGGGCCGTGACGTGATCGACCACAAAGGCGTCCACCGCCCCAGCAACCAGATCGTCAAGCCGGGCGCCGGGATCCTCGACCGGGACCACCGTCGGTCCGGGGGTCAGCGTCTCCTGCCAGGTGAGGGCTTCCATGTGCCCGGTCGTGCCGAACTGACAGAGGACCGTCCCGCCGGCCAGATCCGCCGGCCGCTCGATCGCCCGATCCTGACGCACGACCAACACGTCGCCCGCGTTGAAGTAGGGCACGCTGTACGCAAAGGCGTGCGAGCGGCTGGGATCGGGGTAGAGCGCGGAGATGATCACGTCGGCCCGGCCCACGGTCAGGGCATCGTAGAGGGCGTCGTACCCGGTCGCCACGAAATGGGCATCAACCTCCAGACGCGAGGCCAGCGCCCGGGCCAGCGCCACGTCGTATCCGACGAGGGTCCCGCTCCCGTCGACGTACGCGAACGGCGGAAAGGAGGGGTCGACCGCGACGCGCAGAACGCCGGCGGCCTGGATGCGCGCCAGCGTCCGCGACCGGGCCCGCCCGCAGGCCGTGGCCACTATTACGCCGACCGCCGCTACGAGCAACAGCGCCAGGATGCGCCGCCAGCGGAGGCCTCGTGCCCCGTAACGAAGACGGGGAGGTGACGTCACCTCCCCGTGAATTCCATCCAAGCTCCTGCGCGTCATCCCCGTCGAACGAGCCTTAAACCTCGGAATCCGTCAGTTCGATCAAGGGCGTGCCGGACTCCAACGCGTGCTTGATCTGCCGCTCCAGCATATCCCCCATCAAAAGGAGGTTCAACAGCTCCGCCTCAACCTCCGGACTATCCGAGGGCCGCAACTGCCACGCAGTCTCCAGCGCCTTGTTCATCTCCTGGAGGTGCAGCAGCATATCCAGCATCAGTTCCTCGTCCGTGACCCGGCGGGCGCGGAGCAGCACCAGCGGCCCTCCCAGCAGCCCCCGAGCTTCGAGCTCGGCCTGGACCATCGGGTTGAAGAACTCCGAGTCGCCAAACCCATCATACAGCTCGAACCGATCGTCCTCATAGATCAACTGCTCGAAGAGCATAGGATTGATCCACGCGACCATCCCCTCGGAGACCAGGCGTGCGTACAGCGTCTCCACGGGCACCAGCACATGGTCCGATTCGATCATGATCTGTGCAACGTAGTCCGTAATCGGATCCGTCATCGTGACGTCATCCCCCCAAACACTTTCCCGCAAACACTTTCCCGCAAACACTCTCCCTCAAACATTCCCTTGCTTACCCTTACTATATCCTAAACGTCCCCAGATGCCCAGCGGTTCCGACTCACGACGCTTTCAGTGAGTCCAGGAACTCGGCGATCTTCCGCTCGTAGCCTATCGACTTCGGCTGATACCACCGGCCCGGCACCCCCTCGGGCAGGTATCGCTGCTCGACCCACCCGCCAGGATAACTGTGCGGGTACTTGTACCCCTCCGACTGCGCCTTCTCCTCGTCGAGCAGCGTGTTCTGATCCCGCAGGTAGACCGGCGGCGGGCGGTACCCGTGCGTTTCCACGTAATCCTTGGCCTCCCAATACGCCCCGGTGCTGTTGGATTTCGCTGCCGTCGCTAGATAGAGCGTCGCCTCCGCCAGGTGGTACTGTCCTTCCGGCATTCCCACCCACTCGAAGGCCTCGGCGCAGCCGTGAACCACCGACACCGCCATCGGCGAGGCCAGCCCGATGTCCTCGGCCGCCAGAATCAGGAGCCGCCGGAAGATAAAGCGCGGATCCTCCCCCGCCAGCACCATCTTGGCCAGATAGTAGAGCGCCGCGTCGGGATCCGAGCCCCGGACCGACTTGATGAACGCACTGATCGTGTTGTAGTGCTGATCCCCCGCCCTGTCGTACTGCATCGCCCGCTGCTGGATCGACTCCTCGGCCACCGCGAGGGTGATGTGGATCGTCCCCTCCTCCTCGGGCGGGGTCGACTCGACCGCCAGCTCCAGCGCGTTATAGGCCGTGCGCACGTCCCCATCGGCCACCTCGGCCAGATGGTGCAGCGCGTCCACGTCGATCTCAATCGCCCGGTTGCCGTACCCACGCGTCTCGTCCGCCAGCGCCGCCCGGAGCAGGTCCTCAATCTGCGCCACCGCGAGCGGCTCGAACCGGAAGATCCGCGAGCGGCTCAACAGGGGGGAGATGATCGAGAAGTACGGGTTCTCCGTCGTCGCGCCGATCAACGTCACCGTGCCGTCCTCCACCACCGGGAGCAGCCCGTCCTGTTGGGCCTTGTTCCAGCGGTGGATCTCGTCGATCATCAACAGCGTCCGGGTGCCGTACATCGCGCGCCGCTCCTTGGCCGCCTTGACCAGCTCCCGCAGGTCGGCGACGCCGGAGAGCACCGCGTTGAGCTTCTCAAAGTGCGCCTCGGTCGTGTTGGCGATCACCGCCGCCAGCGTCGTCTTGCCCACGCCGGGCGGCCCCCAGAAGAGGATCGACGTGAAGAGGCGGTCGGTCTCGATGGCGCGGCGCAGCAGCCGTCCCGGCCCGACGATCGCCTCCTGGCCCACGAACTCGTCCAACGTCCGGGGCCGCATCCGGGCCGCCAACGGCGCCTCGCGCTTGATCTGCTCCTGCCGACTGTGCTCGAAAAGATTCATAGGTACACAAAGTATAACCGCTCCACTTGAGGAAGCAATACATGGTTGTGGGTTATCGTTCAAGTTGTCGGCACCCATCCAGACCTCATATCTTCTCTACGAACCGGAAGCATGGTATGATAAATACAATAGAGACTCATATGTGATTGTTAGTGCCTGGCAGGAGGTCATAGATGGAATCCAAAACTGTAACGCTCGACATTCCAGAGTCTCTCTACGTAAATCTCCAGACGTTGGCGAGACGCGAACATCTCGACCTGGACGAATTGATAACCAAACTGCTCCATTCGGCTTACCAAGAGGCCGCGACCGAGCCTGAACTCGACCCTGTGCTTGAGTTGATCGGCGCTTACCACAGCGAGCAACCGCTGATTGACGATATCCCGGCAAGCGAAGACCCCGATCTGTATCTGACAGCAGCCGCTGCCGGTAAGCTGACGGCGGGCAAACACGCCTGCGACATCGCGCCGGCGCGATATGCAGGCACCGAGGATGAGTAGCTAGGGCTCACCGGGTTGGCAGCCGAGATGTGTGTATGACCAGGCCACGGCTCATCGACTCCAGCGCGCTACTTGCCATGCTTGGCGCTGAGGACAACTATGTGGATAAGAACCACAACCCTTATCAAGCCGGGCATCTGAAAAAGGGGATCTATGGGAAGGGTTATTCGATTCTTGATATTTTTAGTGCTCAGCCCCCTCCTCTACACCTTATGCGTCGAGGCATACTTTGAATTGAGACAAGGATGGAACACCGAAGCACTGACTTATACGGGGATAGGGGGAATCGGTGGAACGCTTCTGTTGCTCGCTCTACGCCGGTGGCCTGGCACGCTCCCGGATAACCTAGAGTTCCTAGAGATTTTGAGACACGAGATGACACATGCATTTGCGGCACTGCTCGTGGGGAGTCGAGTTAATGAGTTGGTCGTCACCAATCCACAAGATGGCAGATCCGGCGCACACGGAAAAGTTAACCATGTTCCAGCCCCTTTATCAGGACCGTTTATTACGCTTGCGCCCTACTGTGTGCCGACGTTTACCATCCCTTTTGCCCTCTTGAGACTTGCCACGGGAGATGCATGTCGAAATATCATCGATATCGTGATCGGGTTTACGTTGGCGTTTCACTATCTCTCTGTGTTCCATGATCTCCAAGCGCCTCAATCCGACATAAGCCGAACGGGATATCTGTTTTCGCTGGGGTTTGTTGTGGTGATCAATCTAGTGTCAGTAGATCGAAATTCTGGTAACCAAACATAGTACACCTGAGTAAACATAAAAGCGAGCTTGTGGTATCCTGAAGTATCTCATTACAGAACCCAGGAGGCGACAAACTCGCATGACCAATCATACCTTAACATTGACGAATCAGGAAGTACTGGACACGGCCCGAGAGGGTTTGGCAGAACACTTGGACTTGAATGCCGCGGGTTATCATTGCAGCAGCGACGACTTGTATCGAGTGCTGATTGGAGCCTCGGTACAACGCACGACCATCGAAGCGGCCTGCGCCGAGTGGGTAGACGCGCCGGTGGGCAATACAGTGCGCGGATACCTGAAAGAACAAGTGTGC